>PMTB01000074.1 GCA_003167475.1 candidate division FCPU426 bacterium
AGCAGCGGAAATATATTTGTCGCGGATACCAGGAATTACAGGATACAAAAATTCAGCAACACAGGCACGTATATAACGCGCTGGGGAAGCCAGGGAACCGATAACGGGCAGTTCAAATCGCCGGTAGGAATAGCGGTGGACAGCAGCGGTAATGTTTATGTCGTGGATTCCAACAGCAGCAATATACAAAAATTCAACGGGTCGGGGACATATGTAAAGCAGTGGAGCGATTACGGCACGGGTGACGGGCAGATCCGCAATCCCAACAGTATCGCGGTCAACGGCAGCGGGGATATGTATGTGGTTGACAACGGGAACAATAGGATACAGGAATATTCGCAATAGACATATAAGCTTTTAGCCTTCTCTTGGCGTTCGAGAATCGAAAATCGAGAGTTGATCAGCAAGCTTGGAGACTATTATATATAAACCAATCGTAGTACTTGAGAAAAAAATCCGGGCAAACTTGATTGGGGGGATGATGATATGAAACTTCGTAAACTTGGTTGGACTGGCCTTGAGCTTTCCGTGGTCGGGTTCGGCACCTGGGCTGCGGGCGGGGCCGGATGGAAATTCGGCTGGGGGCAGCAGGATGACAGCGACACCCAAAAGGCCATCAATGAGGCGCTTGACGCCGGGATAAACTGGATAGACACAGCGGCCGTATACGGGCTGGGGCACGCAGAAACTGTGGTGGGCAGGGCCATAAAGGGGATGAAAAACCGGCCGTACATCGCGACCAAATGCAGCAGGTTATGGAACCCCGACGGCAGCGAACTGTACGGATCGCTTAAAAAGGATTCCATAAAAAAGGAATGCGAACAAAGTTTGAAACGTCTCGGGATGGAAACGATAGACCTTTATCAGATACACTGGCCAAACCCGGAAGGGGATCTGGAAGAAGGCTGGCGCGCCATGACGGAACTTAAGTCCGAAGGGAAAATAAGGTTCGCGGGCGTTTCCAATTTCTCTGCGGAACAGATGAAAAAAATATCGGGCATTGGCAGGATAGCCTCGCTGCAGCCGCCGTACAGCATGCTCAGGCGTTCCATCGAAGACGACCAGCTTCCGTATTGCAAAGCAAACAACACAGGCGTTGTGACATACTCGCCCATGGAAAAGGGTATGCTCACGGTTAAGTTCACCAGGGAATGGGCCGAAAGCCTGCCTGAAAACGACCACAGGAAACTTGACAGCCGTTTTAATGAACCTGAACTTTCCAAAAACCTAAGCCTCATAGAAAAATTAAAGGGTATAGCCGCGGATATCAATATTACCATTGCCCAACTGGCAATCGCCTGGATTTTAAGGCGGCCCGAAATTACCTCTGCCATTGTCGGCGCAAGGAAGCCGGGTCAGATACTTGAAACGGCAAAGGCCGGGGAAATCGAGCTCAGTGGAGACGTGCTGAAAAAGATCGGGGAAGTAATTACAAACGAGGCGTAGCGGCGCATGAAATCCTGAGCCTGTCGAAGGGATAATGCGCCACCGGAAGGAACCCAGCCAATGTGTGCCGGATACCCCTTCGACAGGCTCAGGATAAATATCCGGCGCTACAAGGGCGGAAAATGATGTTATTAAATTAAGGAATAATTGAAAAATATTAAATAATCCGGAATATCAATTGATATCTAAAGGCTGTCCTTTTGCTTTTTTTTACTCCTTATAAATATGGCGCTTATCAGGGCGGTAAAACTCCAAATTGTCACTTAAAAAGTATGATAAGCGTATTATAGAATTGCTACGAAAACACTGACGATTTACAAACGGATAATAACTGCTATAATATTGTTGCGAGCACAAAAAGACTAAAAAACAGGAGGTTAACATGAAAAAAATTATCGCTTCGCTGGTCTTGGTAATGTTTTCTTTTGTCATGGTAAATGCGATGGATACAAGGCCCTTTAAAAAGTTTTATACGCTTCAGGCTGCGGTATTGTATAAAAATGACTGCCATAAGGCGCACGACATGTATGAGAAACTCAAAGCGGAAAAACAGATGGTTTACTATGTCAAGGGTAAGGAAGGCGGCAAAGTATGCGTGTGGATAAGGTCGGGCGTATTTGCCTCGCAGGACGACGCGAAAAGCGCGGCCGTCATTTTCAAAGAAACTACAAAGATCACCCCTTCGATCGTCGAGACAACGGGAATAACCATTACGGATTATAAAGGCAGTTTCGACATGGTCAATACGCCAAGCGGCATATGGAAGTGGGACTACAAGAATTTCACGGAAGTTAAAAATTTCGGGGCGAATTTCAACTGTGAGACTGTCGCGGCTGAGAGCCCGGCCTCCATATCGCCGGACGGAAAATTCATTGTTTATCTCAATGAAGGGAAATTAACAAAAGAAGAGATAGCAACGGGCAAGGAAACCGACATTGTCAAGGCCATAGATAAAGGCGTGAAGTTGGAGCGTTCGTCCCCAAAGTGGTCGCCTGACGGGAAATATGTGGCTTTTCTGGATAACATGAACGCGAAAGCCGGCACGTGCTTAAGGCTGGTCAAGGCTGACGGGAAAGATGAAAAATGTCTGATAGAGAACGACAATAAGCCCAGGTCGGTCATGGCCTTTGAGTGGGCACCGGATAAAAATGAGATATACTATGTTGAAGGCGATTCGACCATGAGGGTTCCCATAGGCGGGGAATTGTATAAGACAGGTCTCGACGGCAAACCCGAAATGCTTGTAAAGCCTGAAAAGGGATCGGTCATATACCATGATTTTGAGATAGACGGGAGCGAGCTAACATACAATATTGCCGTATTTAAGGGGATATCAAAGGATGAATATAACCTGACTGAAAAGACGCTCAAAATAAAATAATAAATTTTTAATTATTAAACGATATAATAAAAAAGCCCGCGAAAGCGGGTTTTTTTATATTTGAATAGTGAAATATTGAACCGTGGGATTACTTAAATTACCGAATTTTTTAATTAAAACGAGGCCTTACACCATCCTGAAATCGCATATACGACACTGTCGGAAAACCCTGCTATTATTGCGCTTATTCACCAGGTTGTCATTGCGAGGAGCGAGTCCCTCAGCGACGAAGCAATCTCTGTACTTTTGTGGAGATATGCGTACTTAAAGGCTTATCGGTAGAACTGAGATTACTTCGTCGCCATGAACCAAGAACGGCTTCTCGCAAAGACTATCTAACCAAGGACTTTATTGACAATTTCTATACAGGCCTCTAATGCGATTTTAGGATGGCGTTTCCTTGACTTTGGCGTTGTTATAAACTATATTATTATTGTATTGCTGTTATGGTGGAAGATTATCCGTAATAAAAAAATGCGAAAGAGGTGTCTTAAATGAAACGTCTGATTGTTTCGGTTTTTGTTATTATACTTGCATTGCCGGTCATAGCCAGGGACCAGCGCGGGGACGGAGGAGACAGGGGAGGCAGGGACTCAGGCCAGCAGCAGCAATCCGGCCAGGACAACGGAAATCAGGGCAGGGATAGCAACCGCGGAAATCAACAGCAGGCACAGGAACAACCGGTCGTAATAAACATGGAACATCCGTCCAGCGGATGGCACAACCAGAACTTTCCGGCGGCGCAGCCGCAACAGAACGCACAATCAGTTCAACAGGGCGGGCAGCAAAAACAGCAACAGCCCGTTTCCCAGCAGCCGTCCTATGGCAGGCTTAACTGGCAGTCTTCAGGCAGGCAAAAAAACGCGCCTGCCGCGAAGATGCAGACGCAGTCAATAAAACCAGTGACACAGTCAAAAACCGCGCAAAAATTCCCATCGGCGGGAGCGGGCGCCACTCATATAGTCCACCACAGGGTTTCGCCTCTGAATAATGCGAAGTCCACGCTCCAGGGCCTTGGCGTCAAATCCGCCCCCGGTTACATACTTAACAGGGCGGATATTTTGAACACGGACCGCGGTCATTCCATGATAAATTACCCAAAAACAGGGGCTAATAACAGTGTACTTTCGGCGCAGCAATTTTCGCCGCGAAAATTAAATAATCCGTCCGTGCGCACGCAGATGGGGCTGGTTAACAGCGCTTCATGGCGCGGCAGGGTGGAGGGCTTTGGCAGGAATGAGAGGGATCCCAGGCATTATTACTGGCACCATGAACATGATTTTGATTTTTGCCACTATATAGACGATTCCGGATATGGCTGGTACGGCTGGTATATGGGAAGCAACTTTTTCTGGACCCGTTATTTCAACAGCCGCTGGTGGTGGTATGACACTGATTTTGACCGCTGGTGTTTCTGGAATGACGGCTTCTGGTGGTGGCAGGACCCTTATCATATGGGTGATATTTATATGTATAACAATAATAACTATGTCCCGGGTAATTCATCCGGGGACCAGGTGGCCGTTAATGCGCCTGATACAGCGGGCCAGCATAATTTTGCGAGCCCTGACGGGACAAGGACGGTTTAGGTGGTAACAGAGACTCAGGACGCATATTTGTATGACACCTCAAAAGAACCGTCATTTAACCCGGTTTATCTGGCTTCAGGTGTTAAGGATGTCCAGTTCTCGGATACAAGCAGCGGCAGGCCGCTGCAGATAGTGCTTAAACTCAATGATAATTCATTTGATATATTTGACGGACAGGGCCTGCCATATGCTCCGGTAGAGCAGGCGCCTGAAAAGCAGGAACCGTATAAACCGCAGTGAACCAGCCGCTCTTAAGCGGCAAAAAAAGGACCAAATAAAAAGGCCCCGGGCTTCCGGGGCTTTTTTATTATGGAACATCCGCGCTCCTGCGGCCGTCTAACTTCTGAAAATGATAATTCAGGCGGTTAAAGGCGTTTTGCCCTGGAAGCACGCCGACTACCGATACAAAAGGAGGAAACATGAAAAAGCTCGGAGTAATTGTAATGTCAGTTGTTGTAGTGTTCGCTCTATCGGGGATGATGCTGGCACAAGGGGGCGCGCAGGGCGGAAAAACAGGCGTGGCCGGCAAGCGCATGATGGGCCCGAAAATGGTGCTCGCGATGGCGTCGGAACTGAACTTGACTTCGGACCAGATGGAAAAACTGAAAAAAATATCGGATGAAATGCCGGCAAAAAACGTCAATAAGGATGAAATGAAAAGCAGCAGGGAAGCTCTAAAGGCTGAAATGGAAAAAGACTCGCCGGATGAAACGAAGATAGGCTCGATTTTGGACAAGATTTCTGATTCCCACAAAGCAGCCATGAAGCAAAGGCTGCATAACGTGCTGGCCGTATCAGCAGTTCTTACAAAAGAACAGAAGGAAATATTGAAAAAGAAAATGGAAGAGAAGAAAGGCGGCTGGGGCAGGCGCGCTGGTAAGTTCAAAGACAACGGCGGCAAATAGCGCAAAGGAGGCATATGATCAACAAAACATTGATTTTGACGTCAATAATAACGATTCTCATGGCGGGCTGCGCGGCGCAGAAAAAGATCGTGGTGAAAAGTTCGGGTGAAGAGATCGCCATGCTGGGACAGATGACGACCGACGTGTCAAACCGGGATTGGAACGGGCCCATGATAAGGCTTAAGGAAGTGATAATAGACCAGCTTGAACGCGCGCAGACAGGCATGAAAACCAGGAGAATAACGGAACCCCAGGGCGCGGAAATTATTTCAAAGGCGGCCGATGTAATAGAAAAAGCCGATGATATGGCGCAAAATTCCACCACCCACACTAAAGGGCAGGGCGGCGGCCATAAAGGCGGAGGAGGCGGAATGGGAATGGGCGGAGGCGGCGGCAGGCACCACCATGATGATTCCGGCTCCGGCAGTTCTGACAGCGACAATGACAGCGGCAGCCGCGGGCAGTTAAAGGAATTTGTAGAATTAAAGGACATGATAACCGGTTATTACAGCAGTACTCCGACGGCGTCGGACACGGCAAATTCCGTTACAGGCACGGTGGCACCCATTAACATAGTGAATCCGCCCAAACAGGAAGACCTGGGCGGGAACTAAAGTTTCAGCGTTTTAAGCGGTAAAAAAAACAAGGAGGAAAAGATGAAGAGATTCGGAATGGTACTTGCTTCGGTTTTGATGTTGTTCGTGTTTTCGGCTGTAATTTGCGCGGAAGACGGAGGGCAGGGCGCGCCCATGGAACACGGCGGAATGATGATGCCCGGAGGTATGGACGGCGGGTTTATGATGGGTCCAAAAATGATACTCGCAATGGCTTCGGAACTCAACCTGACAACTGACCAGATGGACAAGCTCAAGAAAATAGGGGACGAGACGCCGGCAAAAGGCGAAGCAAAAGAAGGCGTGGATAAGGACATGGAGGCTTTTAAGGCTGAAATGCAAAATGATACGCCGGATGAGACGAAAATAGACGCGCTCATAGACAAGATGGCCTCAAACCGCGTGACAACAATGAAAAACAGGTTGAAAACCGCGCTGGCAACCAGGGCAATACTTACAAAGGACCAGAGGGAGATATTAAAGAAAAAAATGGAAGAGAAAAAAGACGGCTGGAAAAAACGCGCGGAAAAGATGAAGGACGCGAAGGACAAATAATATTTTAGCATAAGTGTAAAATACCCGGCGCGTCAAACCGCCGGGTATTTTTTTGCCCGGATTTTATGCACCAAGGCCTTGCCAAGCGTCATCGAACTGATAAAGATAGCGGACGAGGCCATGTTTGAGGTAAAAAAATACGGTAAAAACGGCGTAAAATATGTTGTCTATGAGTGATTTTAACCGTTGATATAAAACCCCGCCAGGGGTTATTATCTGCTATAATTATCTGTAACCGCAGAAGATCTTTCCGGGATTTCTATGACGGCCCAAAGGCGGTTCAATGGAGTGGATTATGGCGAGAGCCGGCATGAACGGTTGGATGAACAGTATCAATAAGAATGTTATAATGGCCCTTGCGATAGCCATGTGTCTTTTCATCGGATGGGTTGGGATTTACGCGGGCAATGAATTTTCATTTGTGGTGCTTTACGTTATACCCGCGGGACTGGCTGCGTGGTTTGCGGGGCCTGCCGGAGGGGTTTTTATTTCATTTTTTTCGGCTTTGACGTGGCTGCTGGGGGACATGCTCGCCGGCCGGGCCTATTCAGAACCTTTTATCCCTTATATCAACGCAGCGTCCCGCATGATAATGTATATGATAATCACCCTGCTGGTGTCAACCGTAAGGATCCAGCTGAACAAGCAAACAAAGTCGGCCAACGAGGATTTCCTCACGAAAATATCGAATAGCAGGGCGTTTTTCAGTTATGTATCCATGGAAATAGAGCGGCTTAAAAGGTATAAGGAGCCTTTTACTTTGGCGTATTTTGACGTGGATAATTTCAAGAATATCAATGACACTTACGGGCATAACGCGGGCGACGGGCTTTTGACGAAACTTGCCCGGGCGATAAGGACACATATACGTCCGACGGATGTGGTAGCGCGTATGGGAGGGGACGAGTTCGCCATATTGCTTATAGAAACGAAACCGGAACAGGCGCGGGCCGCGATTGAAAAACTGGCAAAAGTAATGAAAGCCTCGATGAGAACAAAGACCATGAATATAACTTTCAGCATCGGGGTGGTGACCTTCCTGAAACCCCCAAAATCAATCGATGAAATGATAAAGAAAGCCGACGACATGATGTACCTGTCAAAAAAAGGCGGCAAAGACGCGGTGAACTACTCCATATACAGGTGAACGGCAGACTTGGACCTTTGTATATGTGGTTGACAAATAACCCGGCATGTTGTAAATTATTACTCCGTTGGTATTAATCACTGCGGAGATTGTTTATAGTTCTTTTTTTAGTTATTACAGAGTGTTTTAAGGCCTTTACGTGGGGAGATTCCAGAGCGGCCAAATGGGGCAGACTGTAAATCTGTTGGCTTATGCCTTCGATGGTTCGAATCCATCCCTCCCCACCATTTTTCCTTCGGAAAAATGGTCTAGTACCGGCGAAGCCGGTACGGTCAATTTTCGATTTTCGATTCTCGAACGCAGGGAATTGTAATTAAAAAATATAAAGCGCTGGCTTAGCTCAGTTGGTAGAGCATTTGATTTGTAATCAAATGGTCGGAGGTTCGAGTCCTCTAGCCAGCTCCAAAATTTGAGAGCGCGGGAGTAGCTCAGTTGGTAGAGCGCTAGCCTTCCAAGCTGGATGTCGCCGGTTCGAACCCGGTCTCCCGCTCCAAAATATATAGAAAAAATCAGATAAGGTGCTGGCTTAGCTCAGTTGGTAGAGCATTTGATTTGTAATCAAATGGTCGGAGGTTCGAGTCCTCTAGCCAGCTCCAATAAATATAAAACGCCAATCCCTGAGGATTGGCGTTTTATATTTATTG
>PMTB01000091.1 GCA_003167475.1 candidate division FCPU426 bacterium
CAAACATGCATCCGGTTGGCGTGCACCTCAATACATCTGTCTTATATATTATATTATTGTCATTGTCCAAACATAGCGCAACTCCCAAACACTGCCCGTTGTTTACGTTCAGCCGGAGATTGTCAAAAGACGAGTGGTTATTAAAATCAGGGGTCCCAAAGACGGTCCAGCTCACGCCTGTATATGTATAGACTGACATATTGTCGCCGCCAGAGCTGCAGGAATCAAATGCGGCAATAAAAGGCGTGCCGTTGGAGACTGCAAATGCAAACCCGCCGCTGTACAGATCACATCCGCCCGTAAATGGGCTGACGGCAGGAACCCAGCCTGACCCGTCAAACTTCAACACAGTAATGGTGGTTGAGCCGTTGGTGTTGGCGATAAAATGCTCGCCGTTGCTTACCTGGTATTTCATGCCGTTACCTGAAGCAAATCCGGGCGTCCCCACATAGGACCAGCCGCTGCCGTTATACTGCATAACACTGGCATTGTTGCTGTAATCCGAGTCCTGAAAAGCGACATAAAAATTTCCGGCCAGGTACTGTAGCTTCAAACTTGGGCTCCAGTCTTCAAAAGGACCGCTGGGGGGGCATGCTTCCGAACTCGAGCCAAAGCCCGGAACTCCGAGATATTTCCAGTGGGGCCCTATCGTAGTCGGTGTACACGTAGCCGTGGCCGTGCAGACAGGCGATTCTGTAGCGGTCGGGCTGATAGTATATGTTCCGGTTATCGACCCTGTCGGCGTAGAAGTTATAAACGGAGAGTCAGTTGCGGTCAGGGTGGCAGTCGCGGCTATGGTCATGGTAGGCGTGTCTGTGATAGTCGTTATTGACGATGTTATGGTTACCGTGCTTGTCGGCGTAAATGTCTGGCTTTGGCCCATAGCCGTCAAGGACGGGGTAATTGTCCGTGTATATGCTGTTGCCGCTGTCGGCGTTATTGAAGTTTGAATAGTTTGCGTGGAAGTTAACCCGGGAAAGTCCACGGAAGTAACATTTCTATGTTTAGTACAACCGAAAATACAAAAAACAAGTAAAAATAAAACAACTAATATTTTTGATTTCATGATTACCTCCCCATACATTTGAACTCGCCCTTTAAATTACCATTACTATTATATCATAATTATTACAGTGTTGCCAGTTTTCATACCGGGTCAATAAGGATTCGAACCACCAAGACTAAGGAGAGTGGAGTAACGCGGATTGAACTCAAGCTTTATCCGATATTTACATATTAACCTACAATATCCGCAACCTTTAGGTTGCGGCNNATCTGGTTGATATATTCCAGCATTCCGACTTCAACCTTCGCTAGCCTCTTGTTATTAACATCAAAACAAACCATCAGTACCTCTCCCTTTAAAACAACCTCTTCCTGCCTTTTAACGGTATATTCAAGGACAAAAGAAACTTTCTTTATGTCCTTTGATACCATTTCCATATCCAACCTGTCCCCGAACATGATGGGCTTCCTGTAATCCACGTTTACTTTTGAGGGGAAAAAGGTGATGCCGGTTTCTTCCACATGCCTCATAANNTCACCCTGCACCATTCCATCCATTCCAACGGCTTGGAATAGTAAACCTGCCCTGTCACGTCGGTGTCGCTCAGATGCACATCAAGATGCATTTTGTGCATTTTTTCTCCCTTGTTGAGTGTTACTATAACCATTCATATGGTTTTCCTTATCTCCGCTTTCTCAATAACCGTCCTGATCTTTTCAATCAACTTTTCCGCGGAAAAAGGTTTTGCCACAAACGCCTCGGCCCCGCTTTTAAAACCCTGCTCCGCGTCCTCAGTGTGGGTTTTGGCCGTCAGGAATACCACCGGGACATTACGCGTGAGCGGGTCCATTTTGATGCGCCTGCAGACCTCAAAGCCGTCCATGCCCGGCATCATTATATCAAGCAGCGCAAGGTCGGGCTTGTATTTGCGCACCAATCCCAGCGCTTCGGCCCCGTCTGAGGCTGTAAATACGATATAATTTTCGGCAAGGATGTCTTTGAGCGCCGAGAGTATATTCATTTCGTCGTCGGCGACGACGAGCCTTTTCTTTTCTATATTCATTCCCCCCACCTTTTTCCCCGATATTTTTGTATGTCTTGCGGTATGTGTTTAATATTAACCCCGAACCTAAAGCAAGTCAAGAGGGTTTTATATACTGTCAATGCAAAATAATACGCAACTTCTGGCCCTGTTTATTGTCTAACTTAATGGGTTGCGCTTTAAAAAACAACTTATCATATTGCAGGGGGAATGAAAATGAAAAACAATGGTTTAGCTCTTGTACTGGCTGTCATCGCTTTTTTTGCGGTTGTTATATCATCGTGCGGCACTCATAAAACGCCCGCAAGCCCCGTGGTCCTTCAAACCCCGTCGCCTTGCGCCACTTTTTCAGTCAATTATTCCCCTTTGGCCTATACCTCGGCTTTAGCCGCGGGTGATTATATTATTTCAAGCGAAGCTGTGTACCTCGCGAATTACGCCGGATTTGCCGCTGCCGGATCCCCGACGCCCACGCCCGTGCCTGTGGATTTCACCTTAAAAACAGTCATTGGAGTTATGCGCACCGGCGGGTGCCAGGCACCGTCAAGGGCCCTTACCGGCATTACGGATAACTGCAACTCGGTGGGCATAAACATTTCATCGACAAACTCTTTTTGCCCCGGTGGGCCCATGTGTTATGCCATTATGGTGCCTTTCACACAATGGGTTGTCATGGATAAAACAAGCCTGCCCGTTATTGCCAATTCCACTTTTATAGACAGGTGTTACGGAACAACCACGACTTCAACAGATATTTTCGGCGTCCCTACGCCGGTTCCGCCCAATTTAATATATCCGACCCCGGCGCCGGGCACATGGGTCGTTCGCCCCACGCCGTCGCCGACGTTGATACCTTAAACAATTACTTTGTAGTTCGCGGAAATGGCTGCGGCCTTTCGCTTACTTGAGGTTATCAATTCCTTATCGAGGCGCGGGCCGATGGAACGTAGGCCCGCGACTACACGATCCTTTTACTTAAGACCCTAAATATTCCCCAACAGCCCCGGCTATCGTATTCATTATCTCCTTGAACTTATCCATATCCTGCTCGAGCAGGGTCGACCTGAACCCGTACAGGTCCGAATTAAATCCCGATGAGAGCGGGACCACGCATATGCCCCTTGACGCGAGCAGATTATAGACGAATTGCTTGTCCAGCTTGTCTGTTTTCAAAAGCGGTTTGATTATTTCCGCCGCTTGCTGATTTTTTGGTTTTAAGGACTGACCGTCCCTCAAAACGCCTTCGTTGAACAAAACAGTCATATAAAAAGCGCCGTTGGCTCTGTTTATTGTCAGCTGCGGTATCTTTGAAAATATATCAAAAGCCATTTGGGACTTCTCCTTGTACTTCGCATTCCTTCCCTCCAGGTACGGGTAATATCTCGGGTCGCTCATAACCTTTGGGAGTGCCTTTTGCGGGAGCGTGGTCGAGCATACTTCGAGCATTTTTGCGTCCATGATGGTTTTTACATACCTGGCGAATTTCGCGTCCCGCGCCGTATTATAAAACTCAAGCCAGCCGCATCTCGCGCCCGGCCACGGGAATTCCTTTGATATGCCGCGCATGGCTATTCCCGGTACATCGCCTATCACGGCAGCGAGTTTTTTATAATCAACCCCGGCGTAAACAAGATTGGAGTATATCTCGTCGGATATCATAAAAAGATCGAATTCACGCGCTATGGCCACGACCTGCTTCATGAGCTCGGGCGGGTATACCATACCGGTAGGGTTATCCGGGTTCACTATGAGTATGGCGCTGACTTCCGGATGATCTATGATTTTTTTACGGAGGTCATTCAGGTCGGGATACCATTTGTTCTTCGGGTCAAGCCTGTATGTAATGTGCCTGGATCCGGCATGCGCCGCTTCGGCTGAAGAATGTGTGGAGTAAGCCGGGTTCGGCCCGATCACGCGCGAGGCTGGATTTATGTGGTTGTAAATGGTGGAGATGGCGTCGCCAAGCCCGTTAAAGAACAGAATGTTCTCGGGTTCGATCTGCACGCCGCCTTCCAGGTTGCGCTCTTTAGCTATGTATTCCCTGGTGGCGAGCAGCCCTTTTGTAGGCGAATAGCCGTAGCTTGAATTGTCGTCCTTCACTATATCGGCAATGATGTCCTTGATCCATTGCGGGACCTTCTCCCCTTTGGCCACGGGGTCGCCGATATTTTCCCATATTATGGGTATGCCGGTCTTTGCTATCCTGTTTGCGACCTCAACTATCTCGCGTATTTCATAAACGAGCTGGTCCGCGCCTGGGTGAATTATGTTGTTTCTCATTTTTTTATTGTACTATTATTTTTACAAATTAACAATCGGATTTGTTGGGATTTGTTGGGAAAGCTTTGTATTATATCGGAAGATCGTTTTAATTAAAAATTAAAAATTCAAAATTCATAATTTAAAATTATGGTCTATTGCCCCGGGCCGGGCAGCCGGCCCGGGGCAATATTATAATAAAGTCGCAAAGCGACACCTTAATTCTTAATTCTAAATTTTGAATTTTTAATTATCCTTGACAGTCCTCCTTATCTAAAATATAATTCACAACAATAAATAACCGCCGACTGGAGAACAATGAAAAACGACAACACCTCGCTTTTAAAAAATACCGGTTTCATGCTCTTTCTGACCTCCCGCACCTCATCCGTGCTCGCCTATCAGATGCTCGCGGTGGCCATCGGCTGGCACGCTTATTTCATCACTCATTCGGCTTTTTTCCTCGGACTTATCGGGCTCTTCCAGTTTATCCCGATGTTCCTGCTTACAATACCGGTCGGACATGTCGCCGACAAATATAACCGCAGGTTCATAGCAGTGATTTGCCAGGCCGCGGAAACCGCGCTTGTGGCCTGGCTCGCCATTTCCACATTAACGGGCCTCACGGACAAGTATATACTGCTCCTTATCATTACCCTGCTGGCTTCGGCGCGCGCCTTTGAGGGGCCTTCATTGCAGGCCCTCATGCCTGCGCTGGTGGGCGAAGCCGCTTTCCCCCGGGCCGCGGCCTGGGGAGCCGCCACATTCCAGGCGGCTTCAATACTTGGTCCGGCGGCCGGCGGTATACTATACGCGGTCAGCCCGTCGGCTGTGTACTTCACCTCGGCCTTTTTATTATTGGCGGCTTCTGCGGTGCTTATGTTCATCAAACACGAGCATGTTGTTAAAACCGGCGTACCGGCCACATTGACATCCCTTTTCGCCGGCATACATTTTATATTTTCACGGCCCGCAATACTCGGGTCCATATCACTGGACCTTTTCGCGGTGCTGCTCGGCGGCGCCACGGCTTTGCTGCCTGTTTACGCGGATAAGGTCCTTTTTGTCGGCCCTCTCGGCCTGGGAGTATTAAGGGCGGCCCCGGCCGTGGGCGCCCTGCTTATATCCTTTTATCTCGCGCGCAAGCCGGTAAAAACTAAAACCGGCCGCACCATGTTCGCCGCTGTCGCGATATTCGGCCTTGCCACTATCGTATTCGGGGTATCACGCTCATTTGCCCTCTCGCTCATATCGCTGGTAATACTCGGCGCGGCCGACGTATTCAGCGTGGTCATAAGGTCATCGCTTGTGCAGATAGGCACCCCGGATAATATGCGCGGCCGGGTAAGTTCGGTCAATTCCCTTTTCATAGGAACGTCAAACCAGCTGGGCGAGTTCGAATCGGGTGTTACCGCGTCCTGGTTCGGCGTGGTGCCGGCGGTGCTCATAGGCGGGATAGGAACTCTCCTTGTTGTCGGGCTGTGGATGAAATTCTTTCCGAAACTGCGGGATTTGGACAGGCTGGATAAAAAGTCAATTGATTAAATGCAAAATATTCAGATAGGTGATAGTAGATAGGAGACGGGTGTGGGTTGCTCTTATTATAGAAGGTCGAATCTGCGGTGTCGTATTATCGTTCGACTACGCCTTGTTTATCGCCATGTCGCCCCTGAAGACTTCGACTATGGCGTATGCCGGATATTCCGTTATTATCAGCCTTTTATGACCTCTGTTTCGCCGGAGAGCATCTTCCCGAGTATTCCCGCGTAATCCTTTAAATTAATATAAACCGCTGCCTGGGGCATGGGCACCTTATGCGGGAACGGCCTGGAATAAATATTGATAAGGGTGTGGTGCAGGACGTGTTCGCGGGAATCACCGTGGGTCAAAAACAGGAATATTTTTTCAGGCACTGCCGTATCCCTTAAGTTCCTTGTGAGGACATTGCGCTTGTCCCACGTCCCCTCCGCTATCAGGTTCCCGTGTTCTACAAGCTGTGAATGGTGCAGCGCGAAAGAATTCAGCCATATTGTAGCCGCGAACAGGCAGGCTATCCCGGCGCCGCTGACGCCGAATACAACATGCGAGGCGTATCCCAAACCGCCGAGGAAAACTGCGATCACCAACAGCGTCAAAAACGAACTTGAAGCCTTATATTTCGCCTTGTATTTCGGGTGCCGCGGTATTATTATCTGGGCGGAAACCGACAGAAAAGCCACCCCGAGGAAAATCTCCAGGAAATTACTTATCCTCCTTAACACTGGGTTTTGAATGAAACCGTACGGATGAAATTCGTTGTCGTCCCAGGTATTCACCTGAGAGTGGTGAAATCCGTGGAGCACCCTGTATATCTGGGGGTCAGTCAGAAGCATCCAGGACAATATATTGTACATTATCCCGTTGGGGATATTTGGGACATACTTGTGCCATGTTTCGTGCATGAGGTAACCGACCCAGGTAAATAAATACACGCCGGGAAATACCATAAAGAGAACTGTCCATAACCCGATTTTTGTAAAAACATAAGGCAGGATGAACAGATATGTCGGCCATGCTAAAGCCGCAAAATAAAATTTCCACGCCTGGCTTTTTACCCTTGATTCCGTAACGAACGTCTCTTCCGCCATTTTAAGCCTCCTGTTTTTGGGTATAACCCGCTGTTTTAGATTTTATGCTTTAAAAAAGTGCCATTTTCATATTCATCAAAAGCAGTCTTTAACTCTTCCTCGGTGTTCATTACTATGGGTCCGTACCATGCCACAGGTTCGCCTATGGGTTTGCCCGATATGAGCAGGAACCTGACGCCTTCGGCGCCGGCTTCCACCCGTATACCGCTGCCCTCACCGTATATGACAAGGTTTTCCGCGGAAGTAAATTCACTCATTGCCGTCCCGGAATACAACCTATCCGGTTCTTCAATAAAATCGGTTTGCGTCTCCCCAAAATTACCATTCCCCTCTATTACATATGCCATAACGGTGTGATTGTGCTTAACCTTTCTTGTAAATATTCCCTTGGGTTCCAGTGTAACATCGATATACTCCGGGTCCGTGACAATATCCTTAACCGGCCCCGTCTTATCCGAGACAGTCCCGGCTATGACCCGTATGTGCGAGCCGTTTTCATTGACCACGGGTATATCCCCGGCTTTTACTTCCCTGTAACGAGGGTCCATCATTTTGTTCTTTGCCGGCAGGTTTGCCCAAAGCTGGAAGCCGTGCATTTCCCCCGCATGTCCGCCTTTGGGCATTTCCTGGTGTATGATTCCGCTGCCCGCCGTCATCCACTGCACTTCGCCGGGTTTTATCACGCCTTTGTTTCCCATTGAATCACCGTGCTCGACTGTACCCTCAAGCATATATGTGATTGTCTCGATACCGCGGTGCGGGTGCCATGGAAATCCGGCGGAATAGTCGTCCGGATTGTTTGAATGGAAATGGTCAAGCAAAAGGAACGGGTCAGCCAGGTTTGTCTGGTAAAAACCGAGCGCCCTTTTCAGGTGAACCCCCGCCCCCTCAAGTGTGGGGCGCGCCCTGATGACCATCCTTTTTTTCCTTTGATGTATCGCCATGTTTCATACCTTTCTTATGCCGGATTGTTATCGTGCCTGGCGCTGACAAAATTTTGACCCGGACCTTTGCGCGATACCCCTATATAATACAACCGCAAAATTCTGGGGCAAAACTTTGTCAGCGCCAGGCA
>PMTB01000135.1 GCA_003167475.1 candidate division FCPU426 bacterium
GATCTGACATAGCGGCGATAAACCTGATCAAGAAAGCCGCCAAAGACGAAGGCGCGGCAATAAAAGTAATAGCGCCCAGAATAGGCGCAATAAAACTTACGGACGGCGCCACAATGGAAGTTGACGGACAGCTTTCGGGAACGCCGTCGGTTCTGTTCGACGCTGTGGCGCTTATCCTGACGGAAAAGGCGGCAAAAGAGTTTTCAAATGAAAGCAGCGCGTTGGATTTCGCGCGGGACGCGTTCTCGCACCTGAAAGCGATCGCAGTCGACAAAGGCGGAAGCGCGTTTTTAAAAAACGCGAATATCAAATCAGACGCGGGAGTGGTCGACGTACTGGATACACAGGCCTTTATTAAACAGGCAAAGACACGCCAATGGGACAGGGAAAAAACTATAAGGACGCCGGCGTAGGTTTAAAAAATCCGGGCCTTTGGGCCTGAAAAGGAGAACTTCAATGGACTACATACACGGATGGTTGAACGGCATGACTACGGGGAACGGGCGGTTGGAGACGGTTATCGCAGTTTTGGTTGTGATCGCGCTTGTGTTGATCATATTAAAGGTCGTGCGAAAGTAAATTGCCTGGGCTTTTCTTCAGCTCCGGATTTTCNNCGTTAGAACAAAGGCCGCAACCTTTATCCGTATTCTACGGACTGTAGGGTTGCGGATCTTGTAAGTAAGGCATGGTTCAATACCACGTCAGCTCTGCTGCGGGGATGCTTTGTTAAAAGGATGTTTTTCATGAATCATACAACAATCGGAACTAACTTTTTATGGGTGGAAAGGTGGATAAGCGGCGGCATTTGGGTCTGGTCGGTTACCGGTATAATAATCATACTTGCCGTGCTTATTTTCCATTTGTTAAGCAACAGGAAACACACTAACAGCCATTGAAAGGACTTTCCATGTTTTGGAAATTTTCAGGGAATATTTTTCACAGCGTGAAGGCGCATTTGACGGGAGTTTTGCCGGTAAAGCAACTGGCCGACGAACAGCCGTTGCGCGCGGAACTTTTCAGCATAGACCAGCTCGAGGCTTACGCTAAAAAACTCGCGGACAGGCACGCTGTCAATTTCAAAAAGGTCAAAGAAGTGCTTCTGACCCGCCTTAAGGAAAACGAAAACATTCTCATGCTAGCCAACGAGCGGCTCAATGAGGCGGCAAAAGCAAAAAGAAGCGTTTCTCCCGCGGGCGAGTGGCTGCTGGATAATTATTACCTTATAGAAGAGCAGGTGCGGCTCGCGCAAAAATACCTTCCAAAGGGTTATTCCCGCGGCCTGCCAAACCTGTCCAGGGGGCCGCTGTCGGGGTATCCCCGCATATATGACATAGCCATGGAAATAGTATCCCACGGGGACGGCAGGCTGGATACCAACAGGCTTATGGGTTTTGTGACGGCCTACCAGAGCGTGACAAACCTGACCCTCGGCGAGCTTTGGGGCATCCCGATAATGATACGGCTCGCGTTGATAGAGAACTTAAGGCGCGTATGCGTGCGCATGATGAAGGCCCAGGCCGATTCCGACCTGGCTGACCTATGGGCGAATAAAATACTGGAAATCTCGGCAAAGGATTCCAATGACGTGGTCCACGAAACCGCGTCCATGGCAAAGGCAAATCTTCCCATGTCCGACTCTTTTGTCGCGGAATTCACAAGGCGTTTGCACGGCATAAGCGCTTCGCTGAACCTCCCGCTTGTCTGGCTGGAAAAGAAGTTATCCGAACAGGGCGAGACAATCGACCGTCTCATACAGTCGGTCAGCCAGACACAGGCAACAAACCAGGTTTCAATAGCCAACACCATAGAGAGCCTCCGCGTGCTTGAGGGAACAAACTGGCATGATTTTGTGGAAGACTTAAGCGCGGTGGAAAAGATACTCAGGCGGGACCCGTCCGGCCAATACGCTGGAATGTCTTTTGACACCCGCGACAGATACCGCCACGCAGTGGAAAAACTCGCCCATAAAAGTTCCGTGACCCAGGAAGAAACCGCGGAGCGCGCCCGGGAACTTGCCGTTGCGGCTGGGACAAAGTCCGGCATAAGCCACAGGTCCGCGCATATAGGATATTATCTTATAGATGAAGGCCTGGAAAAGCTGTACCGTTCTTTCGGCATCAGGCTGCAGCTGAAAGATTTTTTGTCGGCAAAAAATACTTCGCTGGCTTTTCCGGCCTATATCGGTTCCATTGTCATCTTAACGCTCGCGGCCTCGGCCCTTGCCATGTTCATAGCCTGGTCCGGCGGATGGCGCAGTTGGCGTCTTTTTGGCGCGTCAGCCATTCCCGTGTTTTTCGTAGCCAGCCAGACCGCTGTTTCCCTGGTGAACTGGATATCAACGCTTTTAGTCAAGCCGGCAAACCTGCCCAGGATGGATTTTTCCAAAGGAATACCTGCCGGAGCCCGCACGCTTGTGGCTGTGCCCACCATGTTATCCTCGGCAACATCGGTTGAATCGCTTATTGAAAATATTGAAGTGAACTACCTGTCCAATGCGGAACCCAACGCTTTCTTCGCGTTGCTGACCGACCTGCGTGACTCGCAAAGCGGGACAATGCCGGGGGACGGGGAAATCGTCAGGCAGGCCGCAGGCGGAATAGATAAACTGAACCATAAGTACGCTCTTCGCGGGGGGGATATATTTTTCCTTTTTCACAGGAGGAGGAGCTGGAATGAAAAAGAAAATTGTTGGATGGGTTACGAGCGCAAGAGGGGGAAATTATCGGACCTAAACGCACTGTTGCGCGGAAAAGGCGACGGCAAATTCAGTGTGATCACGGGGGATGTATCGCGCCTGCGGGACGTTAAGTATGTCATAACCCTGGATACCGACACGCGCATGGCCAGAAACGCTGTCAAGGACCTCTCTTCCATAATGCACCATCCGCTGAACCGACCGCAATATGACACGCAAAAAAAACGCGTCACAGCCGGCTACGGCATACTCCAGCCGAGAGTTGAGGCGGCTTATCCCGGCGAAAACCCGCTGCTGTTCGTGAAAATATACGGCGGGGAAACAGGCATCGACCCGTATACAAAAGCCGTATCCGATGTTTATCAGGACCTGTTCCATGAAGGTTCTTTTATAGGAAAGGGTTTATACGATGTGGACGCTTTCGAATCATCTTTAAACTCCAAACTGCCTGAAAATCTCATTTTGAGCCACGATATGCTTGAGGGGTGTTATGCCCGCAGCGCCCTCGTGACAGACGTTCAGTTCCACGAGGAATATCCGACAGGGTACCTCAAGGACATGTCCCGCAGGAGGCGCTGGATACGCGGCGACTGGCAGATAGCCGGCTGGTTATTTTCAAAAGTTCCGGGTTTTTCCGGAAAAAAAGTTGACAATCCGATTTCGGAACTGTCCAAATGGAAGATCTTTGACAACTTAAGGCGCTCACTTGTGAGCCCCTCCGCTGTGCTCTTATTCGCGGTCGGATGGATCACTTTTCCGGTGGCATGGTCCTGGACGGCCATGGTGGTTGTTTTTTCCGGACTGCCCATGCTTACCAGGAGCCTGGTGGAAGTGGTGAGGAAGCCGGAAGGCATATCCATGCCCGCGCACTTAAGTTCCGTGTTATACCTTTTCGCGGCCAATAATGTGCAGTTCGTTTTGTCGATGGCTTTCATGGCATACGAGGCTTATGTTTCCTTAAGCGCCATAGCTGTGACGTTATGGCGGCTGATGATCACACACAAAAGGCTTTTGGAGTGGAGCGCGTCCGGAGAAAAAAACCTAAACGGGGAGCTCACTTTTTTCGGACATTATATGTCCATGGTGGCCTCGCCGCTGGCCGTGATATTATGCCTGGCGTCGGGCCGGACCGAATATGACATACCCGCCCTTATGATAATGGCCTCCTGGCTTTTCGGCCCGGCTCTTGCCATGTTTATAAGCGTCCCGTCCGTGCCAAAACACGACGTATTATCCGCGGAACAGGCGCGTTTCCTTCGCTCTCTCGCGCGCAGGACCTGGAACTTTTTTGAGACATTTGTGACGGCGCGCGACAACTGGCTTCCTCCCGACAATTTCCAGGAACAGCCGGTCCACTCAACGGCGCACAGGACCTCTCCGACAAATATAGGTTTGTCGCTGTTATCCGCCCTCGCGGCGTATGACTTCGGCTATTTGCCCGCCGACATACTGCTTAAACGCACCAGGAATACGCTGGACACCATGAACTCCATGGCAAAATTCAAGGGGCATTTTTACAATTGGTATGATACGCGTTCGCTTAAGCCGCTTGAACCTCAGTATGTCTCATCAGTGGACAGCGGCAACCTGGCAGGGCATCTGCTGGTCCTGCGTTCCGGGATTTTCGAGCTGCAAACCGGAAATGTAATCCCGAAAAATCTTTTTGACGGGCTTTATGATACGCTCGGGGTCATGTCGGAACTATCGGCGCAGGCGCCTGTGGATGTTGGCGGGCGCCTAAGTTACATAACGGACCTTTTGTCTGAACCGCCAAAAAAACTCTCCGCTGTTTTTGGACTTTTGCAAAAACTTATCACCGGGGTGGCGGCAATACTTCCCGGATTGGGCAGCCTGGAAAAAAATAAAAAGTGGGCCCTGCTCTTTGAAAAACAGTGCGGGGATTTTACAGCTGATATCGCTTACATGGCGCCGTGGCTTAAACTTGGAGTGGAAATACCCGGCTATACGGGGGCATATGACGAAAAACTCACGGTTTTGGCCCGTGAGCTTGATGAAGAACTGAAGATACTGGATTCAAATCCCCCGCTTAAATACATGGCCAGGCTCGAACAAAGAATAATCCCCAAGTGCGATCATATACTCGATTACATTTCCACAACTGAAATAAAGGCCGGTGAACTGTCCAATTGGCTTGGGGAACTGAAGATCACGGTCAAGGAAGCGTCCACGCGGGCCATCGACCGCATGCGGGAGACGGAATACATCATGTTATTATGCGCGGAGATGTCATCCGTGGAATATGAATTTCTTTACAATAAGGTCACGCGGTTCCTGTCCATCGGATATAATGTCAGCGAGCACAAGACAGACCCGGGCTGCTACGATCTGCTCGCCTCCGAAGCGCGTCTTTGTTCATATGTAGCCATAGCCCAGGGCAAGATGCCGCAGGAGCAGTGGTTCATGCTCGGCAGGCTGCTTTCAAAACACGGCGGCGACCCGGTGCTTGTGTCATGGGGCGGGTCCATGTTCGAGTACCTCATGCCTTTGCTTATCATGCCGACATACGGCAATACCCTGCTTGACAGGACATACAAAGCCATAGTGCTCCGGCAGATGGTTTACGGCAGGCACAATAACATACCGTGGGGAATATCGGAGTCTGGTTACAATAAAATAAACTCATCTTTCGCGTACCAGTACCGCTCTTTCGGCGTACCTGATACAGGGTTCAAACGCTGGCTTGCGGAAGACCTGGTGATCGCGCCATATGCGTCCGCTTTGGCGCTCATGGTCGAGCCTGTCAAAGCGTGCGAGAACCTTGAAAAAATGGCGGAAAGCGGGTTTGAGGGGGAATACGGTTTTTATGAGGCCATAGATTTTACCCCGTCCAGGCTTGTACCGGGTGAGACGCGCGCAATCGTCAGGTCGCACATGGCTCATCATCAGGGTATGAGCCTGCTGTCGATAGCTTATGTCCTGCTGGACAAGCCCATGCAGAGGCGTTTCCTGGCGGACCCGGGTTTTAAGGCCACGGAGCTCCTGCTTCAGGAACGCGTTCCCAATGACGTGCCGTTCCTTTATGACGTGGAGATCACGGGGCCGCTCAGAAAATTCGAGGAAAAAGAGGCGCTTCTGCGCGTGTTTACAGACCCTGACACGGCTTCTCCGGAAGTGCATTTGCTTTCAAACGGAAGTTATTCGGTAATGGTCACCAATTCAGGCGGCGGATACAGCCGGTGGAAAAATCTTGGAGTGACCAGATGGAGCGAGGACGCTTCGCTTGGCGACCAGGGAACATTCATATACCTTCGCGACATGGACAGCCAAAAATTTTGGTCCACGGCGCGCCAGCCTTCGCTGCACGGCTCAAATCATTATGAGGCGGTTTTTTCGCGTTCCAAAGCCGAGTTCAAGCGCAGGGACCACCTCATAGATACGCACACGCAGATAGCGGTATCGCCCGAGGACGATATAGAGCTGCGCAGGGTCAAGGTGACAAACATGTCGCACAACAGGCGTTCCATAGAACTCACAAGTTACGCGGAAGTCGTATTGAACTA
The DNA here is from genome assembly GCA_003167475.1 of candidate division FCPU426 bacterium. Classification (GTDB taxonomy): domain Bacteria; phylum Oederibacteriota; class PGYV01; order PGYV01; family Palsa-1178; genus PALSA-1178. Next base: position 6,217 of record PMTB01000135.1, read on the forward strand.
CCCCGCCGCGGACCTTACGCATGCCGCGTTTTCAAACCTGTTTGTCCAGACCGAGATAATCAGGCAAAGCCAGGCCATACTTTGCTCGCGCAGGGGGCGCTCTGAAAATGAGATTTTTCCGCTGATGCTCCACCTTATGGCGGTTCACGGCAATTCAAAAATAGACGCGACATATGAAACGGACCGCGGCATATTCATAGGCAGGGGCAATACCCTGGCACATCCCGCGGCCATGACAGACAACGGCTTCCTGCAAAATTCCTGCGGCGAAGTGCTTGATCCGGCGGTATCCATCCGCTGCAGGGTGGAACTTGAGCCCGAGGAATCCGCCACAATAGATTTTGTAACGGGAATATGCAGCAACAGGGAAGACGCCCAACGGCTCATGGAAAAATACCGCGACCGCAACCTTGCCGACAGGGTATTTGACCTTGCGTGGACGCACGGGCAGGTGGCGCTCCAGCAGATAAACGCGACCGAAACAGACGCGCTTATTTACGGGCGCATCGCGGGCGCGATATTATACGCAAATCAGGCATGGAGGGCGCCCGCGAGCCTGCTGAGGCTTAATTTCAGGGGCCAACCCGACCTTTGGGGATACGGGATATCGGGCGACCTGCCGATCGTGCTTGTCAGGATACAGGACAGGCAGAATATGGCCCTTATAGAAAAAATGGTGCAGGCGCACGACTACTGGCGCATGAACGGACTCGCCGTGGACCTGGTAATATGGAACGAGGATCCATCCATATACCGTGACGAAATGGGGGATAAAATAAACCTGCTTATATCGGAGAATACCGGCGTGAATTCAAGCCAGCCCGGCGGAATATTTTTAAGGCGCGCGGACCAGATGTCCGAAGAGGACAAGATACTCATGCAGACCGCGGCGCGGCTGATAATCAACGACAGGGCCGGAACCCTGTCCGAACAGATCGATTGCGTATTACGGCAGAAACCGCACCGGCCGATGTTCGTGCCGGCCAAAAGGGCCGCGCGCGAAAATGAGCGCGCCGTCCCGGATAAGCGCACGGACCTGAAGTACTTTAACGGCACGGGAGGCTTTACCAATGACGGAAGGGAATACGTTATAACCAGCGGCCATAATAAACCCACTCCGGCGCCATGGGTCAATGTGNNCCCGTGGAAGAACGATCCCGTAACGGGCCTAAGCGGCGAGGCCGTATATATAAGGGACGAGGAAACAGGTCAGTTCTGGTCCCCGTCGCCTTTGCCGGTCAAAAGCGATAATGAATACACCACAAGGCACGGGTTCGGTTACAGTGTCTTCGAACATACTGAAAAAGGGATATCTTCCGAATTGACGGTTTTTGTATCAGCCGAGTTACCGGTGAAATTTTCGGTCCTTAAGCTAAAAAACATCTCGGGGCGCAAAAGGAACTTGTCGGCTTATTCATACAGTGAACTGGTCATGGGCGCCCTGCGCGATAAATATCTTATGCACATAGTGACGGAAGTTGACCCGAAAAGCGGGGCATTGCTAGCTTTCAACCGCTATAACAAGGAGTTCCCGGACAGGGTGGTATTTCTGGACTGCACGGAAAGCGCGCGTTTTGTCAGCGGCGACAGGAATGAATTCATAGGACGCAACGGAACGTACGGCAACCCCGGGACCATGCACAGGGACAGGTTATCGGGCAAAACCGGGGCCGGATATGATCCGTGCGCGTCAATGCAGATCAAATTTGACCTAGGCGACAATGAGGAAAAAGAAATTGTATTTTCATTTGGAGCCGGTAAAAGCCTGGATGAAGCCAGGAATATCATAGAGCGTTTCAGCGGCACTGCCGCGATAAGAAGGGAACTTGAAGCGGTCTGGGAATATTGGAAACGAAGCCTTGGCGTGGTATACGTGGAAACGCCCGATGAATCATTGAACTTTCTGGTCAACGGCTGGCTTCAATACCAGACAATATCATGCAGGCTTTGGGGCAGAAGCGGTTATTACCAATCCGGCGGGGCCTATGGCTTCCGCGACCAACTGCAGGATGTGATGTCGCTTACACACTCACATCCGGAAATGATAAGGGAGCAACTGTTAAAATTCGCAGGGCACCAGTATATAGAAGGCGATGTCCAGCACTGGTGGCACCCGCCCGGCGGCCGCGGCGTCAGGAGCAACTGTTCGGACGATTACCTATGGCTGCCCCTGGTCGCCTGTCAATACGTATCGCAGATAGGAGACACCGGCGTCCTTGACGAGCAAGTGAATTATTTGGAAGGCCAGCAAATAAAACCCGGCGAGGAATCATACTATGATATGCCCTCCGTCTCGGTAAAGTCAGGCACGCTGTACGAACACTGCGTTACCGCGGTAAAACGCGCCCTGAAGTTCGGCGTACACGGCCTGCCTTTGATGGGCAGCGGGGACTGGAACGACGGTATGAACCTGGTGGGCAAAGACGGAAAAGGCGAAAGCGTGTGGCTTGCCTTTTTCCTGTGCCACATATTAAGGTCAATGGAAGCGGTTGCTAAAAGCAAAGGCGACGCGAATTTCTCGGCGCAATGCCACAGGGAAGCCGCGACGCTTGCGAAAAACATAGAGGACAACGCATGGGACGGCGGCTGGTACCTGAGGGCATTCTTCGATAACGGCGCCCCATTGGGTTCCGCCGCCAACAGCGAATGTAAAATAGATTCCATATCCCAATCCTGGTCAATAATATCAGGGGCGGGCGATAATGAAAGGGCAATAAAGGCCATGGACCAGGTGGACAAACTGCTGATCGACAGGAAAAACAACCTGGTAAAGATATTCGAGCCGCCGTTTGATAAAGGCGCGGCCAACCCGGGTTATATCAAAGGATATGTCCCGGGGGTAAGGGAAAACGGGGGTCAATACACCCACGCAGCGGTATGGTCGGCCATGGCATTCGCGATGCTGAAAGATAATAGGGCCTGGGAAATGTTCGACATCATAAATCCGGTAAAACACGCGGATACAGCTGAAAAGGCAGCCGTTTATAAAGTGGAGCCCTATGTAATGGCCGCGGACGTATACTCGTCGGGCAACAACGCGGGCAGGGGCGGCTGGACCTGGTACACGGGCAGCGCGTCATGGATGTACCAGTTCATAGTCGGGAACCTGCTCGGCCTTAAGCTGGAGGTTGACCGTTTGTACTTTGATCCGCTGCTAAAAGAAGATTGGCAAAGTTATAAAATCCACTACCGTTACAGGGAAACGTTCTATCATATCACGGTAAATAAAACCGGCCAAAATAACAAAGTACAGTCTGTTAGAGTCGACGGCGCGTTACAGGAGGACAACTGCATAAAACTGGTCGACGACAGAACGGGACATAACGCGGAAGTGGCTGTCGGGTGATTTAAACGGGTTTAACCCCGCTGGGAGAGGGAGCAAGCCCCCTCTCTACAGGTTCATTTGTTATTGAATTCTACGGCTTGAGCTGATGACACAAAAATGATTAAAGTCGGTATAAAGCGGAATGCAGGCATGTCGTAATCCCTATTTACCCGTTATAATTCGTTTACAAATACATCCAATAATTATAACGGGGTGAAAAAATGAAACGTTTCTATTTCCTGGCAATCCTATTCGTTACGGTAATTACTATGTCCGGAGGCACCGCCTGTTTTGCCGATGCGGTCACGGAACATCCCGCTTATTTACAGGCCTTGCCTGAACTTCGTCTGGCCGGGGCCTATCTCGACAAATTCACCCCCAGCAACGAACTCAACCAGGAACTGATAAATACCATAACCGAGATAAGCGCCGCGGCAAAAGAGATAAACCTCGCCGGTATAAGCGACGGAAAAGACTTCGAATCCCACTCGCAGATAGAAGCGACCATAAACAAGGCGGAGAGCTACCATGAAGCGCTAAAACTGCTTGTAAAAATAAGCAAGGATATTACCGGTACGGAAAAAAATGATTTCGCGGACGACCTGATGAAGCGGGTTCTTGGACATATCGACACTGCCATAAAAAACGTGGAAAGCATCCTGGCTTATTCCGGGTTCCCCGGAAAACATCCCGCATACCTGCACGCGCTGACCGACCTGCGGCTTGCCCGCGAATACCTGGACAAGATTACGCCGGATGTGGCATTGGATAACAACGAGCTAAATGCCATCGGCGAGATCAACGGGGCTATGGATGATATCAACACGGCCGCGATTGACGACAGCAAGGATATTGCGTCCTTCCGGGAGTTTGACGTGGACCTGCAAAGGACCAGCCGGTACGGAAAAGCTCTCGAACTTCTGAATAAAACATATGAGGACATAAGGCGCGAGGAAGTGAACGGTTTCGCGCAAAGTTCTCAGAAACAGGCATTGCGCCATATCAATAACGCCATAAGCATAGTAAAAAGAGCGGTAAAGTGACGGTTATCCGTCTTTCCCGCAAAAAATCTTAACGGAGAAGAAAAATGAAAAAGTTGATGGTTTTACTGCTTTCACTCGTGTTTGTACTGACCGCAGGCTGCGCGTTTTGGCTCCATGACAGGCTGCTTGATGAACGCAGGTATGACAGAAAAGAATTACGTTCCAACGGCCAGCACTATGACAACCATGGAAACAGGGACGGCAGCCGTGACGTTGAAGGGTCCGACAATCAAAAACAATACGGCAATCAAGGTGATGGGTCCGACAATCAGAAAAAACAAGACGACCACGGTAATGGATCAGACAATCAGAAAAAACATGACGACCATGGACAGGACACAAATGGACTCGACCATGACCGCGGAAACAATAACGGTAATTAGCGGGTGGGCCCGACCCAAGGAATCCAAGTGAAGAACACATTTATTCCCGTGGTTTTAGCCTTTATGACCGCCGTCTTTGCGGCGGTTTTACAGGCGGCGGATGGTAATGCCCCTTTTCCGGGATCAGGGCCGGTCATCGGCGCGGCAACAAGGGCCGCAGTGGAAACTTCCTACGGGAATCTTCCGCTTTACTTCGAGGAATCAACCGCCAAAGACGCTAAATACATTTCCAGCAACAACAATTTCAACCTGTTTTTTACCTTAAACGGCGCAACAATTGTTTTCAACGGGAAAGAACCCGAAACAGTGGGCTTAAAACTGCTCGGTTCCAATCCTGCCGCGGTTGTGACCGGAGAAGGTTTGCTCTCCGGCAGGAAAAATTACCTGATAGGTTCCGATCCAAATCTTTGGAAAACAAACATCAGGCAGTTCCGTTCGATAAGGTACGTGAACGTATATAAAGGCATTGACCTGGTCTATTACGGCAATAACAAACAGCTCGAGTACGATTTTATCTTGTCTCCGGGGGCGGACCCCGCCCTGATACGCCTGAATTTTGACGGAGCAACAAACACCGGCCTTGATAAGGACGGGAACCTGGTCATAACGCTCAAAAACGGAAACATGATATTTAAGGCGCCGAAATTATACCAGCTTGCGGGAAATCAAAAAACAACCGTAAGCGGCGGTTATTTTCTATCCGGCGATGAGGTCGGTTTTAAAATAGGCTCCTTTGACAAGGGTAAAGAACTGGTCATAGATCCTGTCCTCATATATTCAACCTATATCGGCGGCGCAAATTCCGACGGCGCATACTCTATAGCAGTGGATGCTTCCGGCAACGCTTACATCACCGGTTCCACATCGGCAATAAATTTTCCAACCACGCCCGGCGCATACCAGCCCGCGGACGGCAGCAAGGTGTTCGTAACGAAATTCAGCGTGTCCGGAAGTTCGCTTATATATTCCACGCTTATAGGCGGCCTCACCGGGACAGACACAGGCAGGGGTATCGCCGTCAACAGTTTTGGCAATGTTTTCATAACCGGTTCCACCGATTCCGCGGATTTTCCGCTCAAGTCGCCTTTGCAGGCGGTCAAGGGCGCAGGGAATGATTGTTTTGTGACGGAATTCAGTCCCGACGGCACCAGCCTGGTATATTCGACTTTTATAGGAGGGAATGGGGAAGACTCCGGAAATTCCATTGCGCTTGATACCGCCGGGAATGCATACATAGCCGGATTTTCAGGGTCGACTGACCTGCCTGTCACGCCTTCATGTTTTCAGGGTAATAACGCGGGCGGGGAAGACGCATTTGCGGCGAAAATCAACTCGGGCGGAACCGGGTTCGGATACTTAACTTACCTTGGCGGCAATTCAAACGACAGGGCAAATTCCATTGCCGTTGATCAGGCGGGATACGCCTATGTCACCGGATTTACCACTGGCAATACTTTTCCCGCAACTTCCGGGGCCTACAGAACTTCCGGAGCCGGCAATAAAGACGTTTTTATAACAAAAATAAACCAACAGGGAACTGGCCTGGTATACTCAACATATGCCGGCGGCTCGTCGGACGACGAAGGAAACGCCATTGCCGTTGACATGGCCGGCAGCGCCTATATTGCAGGGGACACTTATTCGGGCGATTTTTCAGGGATGGGGACCGGCTCGGAACAGCCCAATAAAAACGCTCTGAGCGACGCATTTGTAATAAAACTGAATGCGTCAGGCAGCGCGTTTGCGTACGGCACTTATCTGGGAGGCAACGGTATTGACATCGCTTACAGCATCACGGTTGATCCCTCCGGGAATGCTTATACCGCAGGGCTGACACAATCAACGGATTTCCCCGTAGTTAATCCCGTACAACCGTCGCTTGGACCGGCAATAGGAAAAGCTTTTGTGTCCATGCTCTCCCCGTCAGGAACATCGCTTGCGTTTTCAACCTATATCGGAGGTAATGGATACCAGGCCGCGCAGGGAGTGGCCCTTGACCCGCAATTCAACATATTCATAACGGGCTGGACAGACGCTGTGGATTATCCGGTTACGGCCCTTTCTTATCAGCCTGCGAACGCGGGGTCCTTTGACGTTTTTGTATCAAAAATCACCACGCAGAATACGCCGACCCCGACGGCCACCGCGACTATGACCCAAACTCCGTTTGTCACGCCAACACGGACCTTTACAATAACCCCGTTTTATAGCCCGACGGAAACCATGACACAAAGCGCCACGCCCACATTTACGCCGTTTT
>PMTB01000081.1 GCA_003167475.1 candidate division FCPU426 bacterium
GTGGCTGTCAGCGTGAAAGTCGGGCTCGGCGTATTTGTGGGCGTGTCGGTCGGCGTATTGGTGGCGCTATTCACAGGCGTATCCGTATAGGTCGGCGTGTACGTCCTGGTAAAAGTATCCGTGGGCGTGGCCGTATATGTGGAAGACTGAGTGTATGTCATGGTGTAAGTGGGCGTGAATGTCTGCGTGGGCGAAGCTGTGTCGGTATTGGTCTGCGTGAATGTGGGCGTATCAGTTGGCGTCACTGTTCTTGTAAATATGGTATCAGTTGACGTTTCAGTTATAGTCGGCGTGGCTGTCCTTGTGCTCGAGGGCGTATTTGACTGTGTATATGTGGCCGTCGGGGTAAAGGTCGGGGTGTAAGTTTTCGTGTCAGACTGGGTCGGTGTTGGCGTATATGTGTTCGTGGCCGTAAAAGTCGGCGTTGATGTAAATGTGGGGGTGGCGGTGGGCGTCGCGGTTTTTGTATATTTTGTAAAAGTATCGGTGGGGGATATTGACGGGGTCATTGTCTTTGTCGGCGTATATGTCGGCGAAAATGACTGCGTGGGTGTGGCTGTGTATGTGGAAGTATAGGTGGATGTCGGTGAAGGGCTTACCGTGTTCGTAAAGGTAGACGTTGTAGTCTTTGTGGGCGTGTTGGTCGGAGTATATGACTGGGTGGGCGTGTATGTAAATGTAGGCGTGGCCGTCCTGGTCGGTGTATTGGATGAAGTCGGCGTGGCTGTCATGGTGAAAGTATAAGTCGGGGTAAAAGTCCTGGTGCGCGTATATGTCGGCGAATTCGGGTTTATTGTCGGCGTCGCCGTGAATGTGGGTGTCTGCGTGAATGTCGGGCTCCAGCAGAGCACATCAGTGTCCACCCAGTTTGAGGCGATGCTGGCAAGGCCGGTAAAACCTATCAAAGCCTGGTTCGAGATCGTGACGCATCCCGATGAAGGCCCCCACCAGGTGTACGAACCTGATGTCATTGAAACGCTGCCGAGGGTCCACTTAACCACAGTTCCCGGCGCCCCTCCCGGTGTGCATCCTCCGGAACAACCGGCATAGTTCACGCCCACGGGAACGGTGTCGTAAATATTAGTGGATGCGGGCGTTGACCTCATTTCATAAACTGTGAAATTGTCATATGAGTCCTGAACTCCTCCGCTGTCGCCTGTCTGCTGGTTCACTCCCGGCCTCCAGACATTTGCCGGATAAGTCCCCGTGCCGTCGCACAGCCAGTCAGCCGTGCCAATCGCGGTATTGTTGTAATCTATATCCCAGTTCGGCGGTTCGGGATCGCCCTTTGCCCATATTTTAGCCTGTATATGCTGTCCCCCGGCTATATTTGTCACAAGGACCCTGACCCTGTACCATTTTTTTGCCGATATCCTGCCGACCTGTGGAGTGTCCGTCCACGAACCTACTGGCCCGGTATTATTACCGCAGTACTGAACAGCGCCGCCGCATTGTGATATCATGAAGCGGTGCGGGAACTCGTCTATGGAAGCTATGACGCCTATGGACCTTGAATTGGCCGCATCGGTGTAACCATTTGATCTAATAATAATTTCAGCATCCGCACCAACATATCCTGAGTCTTGGATATATAGGTCCGATACAATCATCCCGCTGCAAAAATTATCCGAAGTATTTGCCGGGTCGCCATCGTCAAGCAGTAACCCCGGGTAAGTAGCACTTGTGGAGCTGGCTGTGATATACCTTCCTCCGGTATTGCAGGGATCCGATATAGTCCAGGTCCCATACTCTCCTCCGGGGGTAGGAAGAAATCTCCAACCCGAGGGAGGACCTGAAGTTTGATTGTAAGTACCCGTTGTGATTGAATCAAAAGGCTGAAAGTTCTTTAGAGCATAACCATTGACGTCGTATGAAACCACGTATGTAATATTTGACCCTGACAGGACTGAAGCGGCGACTGCATTTTTTTGTATTGATATCGCCGGCATGCCCGCAATAATGGTGGCCGCGGAAGTTTTATTTGTCGCACCCTGCGTGCCCGAGGCTGTGTCCGTGTACGCGGTGCCCGCGACAGGGGTGGCGCCGTTATATTTCAAAAGCATCCAAACGGTCCCGGTCTGGGCACCCGCCGAGGCGGCCCTTGAAGGGAATGTCCATGAAAAAGTACCGGAAGTTGCGCCTATGGCCGGGCCTGTCACTGTGACCGCGGCGCTGTTAGTGGGGCCGTATGATACCAGGGAAAACTGCCCGCCGGCAAGTATCGGGTCCGTTACGGTAAAAGCCCCGCTTCCGCCGTAGGAATAATCCACGGCAAAAAGGACCTCATCGCCCGTGGACTGCAGGACCCCTTCATATCTTTTTGTGATCGTAAAATTAGGCGCGGGCACGGCGATCGGGAGCGTTATCTTGCCCATGCAGGCCGGGGACATGCCGAGCCAGTCGCTTGTCTGCATATTCGAGTTTCTTGTGCCCACGTATAAATATAAGTTAGTCGGGTTGCAGGATGTAAAATAATCCGCTGTGGGTATGTGCACATTGTATACGAGGGTCATGCTCACGCCGTTTGCGTTGCCGCAATCGAGGCAGTCATTCGTGGTCGCTCCAAGCGAAGTATAAGTCACGCCGAGCGCCCCGCCGCTGGGGAAAGTCACGTCTTTTACGTCGACTCCGTTTATATCGACGAGGAAAACCTGTCCGCCGGAACCCGGGGCCTGGGGGGTATTGTAGGTGGATATCGCCATTGCCAAAGCCACTGCCTGCCATTCCGAAGCGCATAATTTCACAGTGACGACGGCAAGATCGCCATAAGTCGGGTTGGGAGGGTTGATAGATACCGAGGTGATTTTACCGTCGGCAAAAATGGATATAAATGAAACCATACTTATGATGGCCGCCATTAAAACAACTTTGATAAAACCGGCTGTCGAGCTTGGTTCAGTCTTCATTTCGCATCCCCATTTAAATAAATATAAACTTGCACGTAAAACAATCAATCCAAAATTTTCCGCTTAAACGGTTAAACGATATGACAAATAATATGCGCTAAAGTTTCTCTTTATTTTCAACTGATTATATACGTTTAAATAGGTATAGTCAACAGTTGTTAAAATTGGGTTTTATGATGCGGGACAATGCCGCTAACCGGTTCAAATGAGGTTATCAATGATGTTTTTTTGATTTAGTACGGTTAAAATGCGAAAGGCGGGGCTTTCGCCCCGCCTTTTTATAAGCCATATCTTATTATTTTTTAACCGCTATCTTCCTTGTAAGCGTATATTTCCCCGCCGGATCCTTGACTATTATTTTCAGCGTATAGACACCGACCGCAAGCGACATATTCCTGTCGGTCATGCCGTTCCAGCAGTATGAATTGTATCCTTTTCTTCCGCCAGGAAAAGCCCCCGCGCTGAAATTCTTTTTCCATACCTGGCTACCCGAGAAACTGTAAAGCGTCATGTCCACTTCCGCGTCGGAATTCAGGTAGTACTCGATGGTCGTCATCTCAATAGCCGGATTGAAAGGATTCGGGAAATTCCTCGCTATTTTTGTATCTATGATATCGGCGAACTCAAACTGTTTGGTCTGGGCCGCGGCGATCCCCTGGACAGACGCAGACACCGTGGTGATGGTATTGCTTGAAGCGGTCACGGTAATATAGGCGTACCCGTAAACATCCGTAATCACGGGTTTTATTATAGACAGCGAGCCGTTGGAATCCTTAAGCATTCCGCCGCCGTCAATGACCGAGAAGTTTACCGCCGTATTGGATACCGGGTTTAAGTATGTGTCGCTGATCTTGACTTTAAGCACCGCGTTCTCGTTTTTATTAAGCTTGACCTTGTCAGCGTCAAGCGTAAATGAAGCCGGCGCCGCCGCGTATATGACTATGACATTCGAATACTTGCTCGGCAGATAGCCGTTATTTATCGACTTTGTGCCGTAATAAACAGGGCTTATCTTAATGCCCGTTACGTCATTCGGGGAGGATTTAATGTAATTCACCGTAAAATCAACCGTGCCGTTGCTCAAAGGAGCTATAGGCTGCGCCACCGGGAGCAGTCCGGGATTCAAAGAATTACCCGCAAAATCTATTGCCGCTATCTGCACTGTGTCGTTGAATCCGGGTATGGGCACTCCGTCTGGCGGCGCGAAATGCGACATCACCACCGTAGCCGTGAAGTTCTGCCCCGCCACAGCCGACGCCGGGCCCTTTGCCCAGATATAAAAATCATTTAAGGACGCGAAAAACACCTGTTGTGTCTCGAACTTAAGCGGGTCTCCCATGTCCCTGGCAGTGATGCCGTACGGGGCCGAGAGGTCCGGGTTCGGATAGAGCGTTGCCGCGAATATCGTATTTGCCTTTGCGTCCACTGACATATCTATGGATGACGGAGTGACGGCTTTTCCGTTGGATGTCGTTTCTATCCTGACTTTCGGAAATCCGGAATTTATGGTGTTATAGTAGGAATCCACCGCGAGCACGGTCACGTAAAAAGGAGCGGTGGTGGTCTGGGTGAGGGGCCATCCTGTGTAGCCTGCGGCGGTTCCCGGCGCCCATGTCATGCCGGCCATGATGACAAACGGACCTGTGTAAACATTCGGGGTCACTATTTTAAAAGCGGTCCCCGTGGCGCCTGTAGGCGCGTCAACACAAGTGAGGGTAAGCGGCAGGGCCGAACCTAAAACCTGTATGATGCCGGTCCATCTGCCGGATGTAAAAGTCTGGGTCAAAGTGTTCCCTGTTTCATTTATTATAATGTCGCCTATTGACGCGTTGAACCCTATGGGCCCTATAAAATCGGTTTTTTGCGCGCCCAGAACATCGTTGGCCGTGATGGTTATGGCCAGCTGTGTGCCTGCCGCGACGGTCGCGCCGCCGCCCAAAACAATGGAAAAATCCCGCAAAGCGTCGGCGGATAAAACCGCGGAAAAGGCTGTTATAAGGATGATGGCCGAGATGATTTTTTTCATTTTTTCTCCCTTTTTTTAGCCGTCATTGCGAGGAGCGAACCCCTCAGCGACGAAGCCTATAGTCCATGGAACTTCATGGAAACCTCTGTTCTTTTGCGGGCATCGTATTATTAGTCATGAATCCAAAACTTATCATGGAACAGGGATTGCTTCGTCGGCATAATACAAGTACGCCTCCTCGCAATGACAGCCTGCGGACTGCATAAACTAAAATCCGGAATTTAACTTATTTTCATGTACTCCTCGACGGTCGTTATCCCCTGCAGGACTTTCAGCAGCGCGTCTTCCTTGAGCGAGTTCATGCCGGCTTTTTTGTTTTCTTCCTTTATCTTTTTTACGCCTTCGCCGGAGTTGAACATATCCTTTATCTTTTCCGTGATGGGCAGCATTTCAAAAACAGCCGTCCTGCCTTTGTATCCGGTGCCCGCGCATGCCGCGCAGCCGTTGCCTTTGTGCAGGAGGACCTGCTTGTTGGTGGCCGTACCGCCGAGCATTTTGAGCATGTCCGGGTTTGCCTCGTAGGATACCCTGCAGCGGTCGCAGACTTTCCTTATAAGGCGCTGGCTTACGGCGGCCATGGTATTGGAATAGACCACATACGGCTCGATGCCGAAATTAATTATCGACTGAAGCGCCTGGTACGGGTCGTTCGCCCTTATGCCGGCTATCACCAGGTGCCCGCTGGATATCATGTCAAATATGGCTTCCGCGGTTTCTTTATTGGGAATGTCGCCGACCGTGATGACATCGCAGTCCTGGTCAGCCAGATAGTGCAGTACCTGACCGTAGCTTTTCCTGCTCACCTTTGTCTGATTTATTCCCGGTATGATATAGTTGGACGAAGTGTCATCGATGGAGAAAATATTCACGTTAGGGGTGTTCAATTCGGACATGGTCGAGTACATGGTCGTGGCCTTGCCGGAATTCGTCGGGCCCGAAACAAGTATGAGCCCGTAAGGCAGGTGTATGGTTTTCCTGTAAAGATCCAGCACGCTGTCATCCATGCCCATCTGGTTCAAAGGGATGATAGTGGAATCGGCCCTGATGATGCGCAGGACTATTTTTTCCCCGAACAATGTCGGGAAAGTATACACGGCCATATTGATCTCTTTGCCTGCCACCCTGATCTTAAGTTTTGATTCCTGCGGCGTGGTTTTCTCGTTCACGTTCATCTGCGCCAGCTCTTTTATCTTGTTCAAAAGCCCGGTGTACAGGGTTTTCGGCGGCGAATCCACTTCATAGAGCGCGCCGTCTATCCTGCGCCTTATCCTGCATTTATCCGGGAAAGGTTCCACGTGTATGTCCGTGGCATTGGTGTCATATGCTTCCGATATAAGCGCCGTTAAAAATGTGTTTACAGGCGTGTCCGCTGATACGGAAGTTTGCGGCTGCTGCGAAGGCTGGTTGTACTGCTGCATTGGCGGCAGCGGCTCCGGGGCGGCCTGCTGGAACTGCGGTTTCGGCGCCTGATACTGTTGCTGTTGTTGTTGCTGCTGGGGCGGCACATATGCCGGCGCCTGGTACTGCGGCGTGGATGGGGCCTGCTGCTGTTGCTGCTGGGGCGGCACATACGCCGGCGCCTGGTATTGCGGCGTGGACGGAGACTGGTACTGCTGCCTCGGCTGTTCCTCTTTTTTGGGGGCTTCATTGCCGAATGGCGCGCGCTGTATCTTGTACGGGGCTTCCTCTTTCGGTTTGGAGCGGCCCATAGGCGTGGCGAGTATGTCATCGAGCTCGTCCACCCTGGCCCTGGCTATCTCCCCTGTTTCCTCATCCTTAAAACCAAAATATTTATCTATCATTTTCTTTATGTCTTCCGGGGGCGCGAGCCTCGTGTCTATCTCGCTCCTTGTTGTGGCTTTAAGGTCGTCAACCACGAGGAAATTAAGCGGATCGGACATGGCCACAGTTATGACCTTGCCCTGCTTGCTTACGGGTATGAGTTTTTCATTGCGCATCAGCGGCTCGGGAAGGAATTTCAAGACATCCGGCCGGAGTTCCCCGACCTCGTCGAGATTTATAAAGGGCACGCCCATCTGATAGCCGAGGAAGGTCCAGAGGATCTCCTTGGAAATGTAGCGCATTTTTATAAGTATTTCTCCGATCTTTGTGCCCGTTCTTTTCTGCTCTTCGAGCGCGTCCTTTAACTGCTCCTTGGTTATGATACCTTCTTCAAGCAGCATCTCCCCTATAAGCATGTTCTTGGCTTTGGCCATAAGTTACCTCTCTTTTTTCTTGAATATGTCGAATATGGAGGCTTTCTTTTTCGGGTCGGAAGCTTCGCCGGGCAGGCCTTCGTCGCCCTTTGATTTCTCTTCCTTGTACTCGGGAGATGATGGGGCTTTATCTCCCGATTTGATCTTCCTTGAGAACTCTTCGCCTATATCTTTTTTCATCCTGTCGACTTCCATGCCTGATAGTCCGGAATCCGGCGTGATTTTTATCGTCTGTTTCTTGCCTGTGGCCTCGTCTTTCGCCGAGACCTTGATAATGCCGTTTGCGTCTATGTCGAACATGACCTCTATTTTCGCCATGCCTTTTTTCGCCGGCGGTATTCCAACCAGGTCAAATGTCCCGATCATCTTGTTGTCCGCGGCCATGGGCTTTTCGCCCTGGTAAACTTCTATACGCACAAAAGACTGGTCGTCCTTTGTGGTCGTGTACGGCTCGCTCCTGCGCGTCGGGATGGAAGAGTTCTTTTCTATTATCTTGGAAAATATGCCGCCCTCGGTCTTAAGACCCAGGGAGAACGCAGTGACGTCAAGCAGGAGAATATCGCGTATATCCCCCTTTAAAACCGATGCCTGGTGGGCCGCTCCCGCTGCCACGGCCTCGTCGGGGTTCAATCCTGTGTAGGGCTCTTTTTTGAATATCCTGCGGACAACGTTCCTTACCAGCGGCATTTTTGTCTGCCCGCCGACCAGCACGACTTCGTCTATCTCGCTGGGCTTTAACCCGGCGGAGACAAGCGCTTTTTCGCACGGCCCCGCGGTGCGTTCGGCTATGTCGGACGTTATCTGCTCGAGCTGCTCCCTGGTGAGTATGGTCTGCAAATGTTTCGGGCCGTCTTTTGACACGGCTATAAACTGCAGGGTTATTTCCACGGAATCCAGCGTGGAGAGGTTGATCTTGGCTTTTTCCGCCGCGTCTTTTAAGCGCTGCAGCGCGACCCTGTCGTTGCGCAGATCTATGCCTTCCTTGGTGTAAAAATCCTCTATCAGGTAATCTATGACAGCCTGGTCAAAATCATCGCCGCCCAAATGCGTATCGCCGGAGGTTGACATGACCTCGAATATACCCTGGCCGAGCTTCAATATGGACACATCGAAAGTGCCTCCGCCAAGGTCGTAAATGACTACCCTCATCTTGTTCTTCGAGTCAAAGCCTGAGGCAAGCGCCGCGGCCGTGGGTTCGTTGATTATGCGGACCACTTCGAGGCCCGCTATCTTCCCGGCGTCCTTTGTGGCCTGCCGCTGGGAGTCGTTGAAATATGCCGGCACGGTGATGACGGCTTTTTCTATCGTTTCATTTAAATAAACTTCGGCGTCTTTCTTAAGTTTCATGAGGGTCATGGCGGAAATTTCCGGCGGCGAGTAAACTTTGCCCAGTACGCCCACCCTCACGTCGCCGTTGTCGGCCGGCTGAAGCGCGTATGGTATGAGCTTTATGTCGTTGGCGACTTCCCTGTCGGTGTACTTGCGGCCCATGAACCTTTTGATGGAGAAAACCGTGTTCTCGGGGTTCATTATCTGCTGCCTTTTGGCGGCATTACCGACGAGTATGGTGCCTTCCCGGGTAAAAGCGACCACGGAAGGGGTGGTCCTGAATCCCTCGTCATTGGGTATGATCAGCAGCCTTCCATCCTCTATGATGCCCACGCATGAATTTGTGGTGCCCAAGTCTATCCCTATGATCCTCGAACTCTTTGACATTATTTACTCCCCGGCTCCTGCCGCTTTTTTTGCCTTTTCTATTTCCACTATGAGTTCGGTAAGTTTGTCGACAGTCCTCATATAATGCTGGTTATCAGGCTCTATCTTCACCGCTTCCCTGAAAGCCCTCATGGCTTCCTGGAGCTTGTTGGTGGCGGTGTAAAAAACGCCCATATTGTAAACAGCCTCCGGTATAGCGTACGTGGCGAAAGAGTGCTGGAACTTTATCAGCGCGTTCTGCTTCTGCGTCTCGTAAAGCTCGATGCCTTCCTGCAGTATGGCGCAGGCTTCCTCGAACTTTTTCTTGTCCGCGCCCTGGAATATGTTGAACTTGACTTCCGCGGGTTTTTCACGGAGCGTCGCGAAGATCATGAAATTATAGATGGTCCTGCGCAACTGGTTCGAAAGTATCTTGTGCGCGTCCAGCACCTCCGCGGTCTTTTCATGGGCCCAGTCCGGCTTGTCCGGATTATGGTCCGGATGATATTTGAAAAGCATATTTTTGAAAGCATTCTCTATCTCGTCCTGCGTTGCCGCCGGAAAAACCTCAAGTATCTCGTAATAATTCAATTTTTTTGCCATTTAAACCGCATCCTTTTTTGACTTTTAATATTTAAAATTTCGTCCCTTTTAATTTCATGAGTTCCAAGGCTTCGCCTTCGCGCATGGCTACGGAATCGACCCTCTCAAATGTCGCGAGCTGCTCCGTACCCAGGGCTATGTCCCCTGTGGCGTAAATATCCGTGGAGTACTGCTTTTTCGCGCCGTACTTGGAGGCGAAGTTAAGGTAATCTATTATGACGGCGAACTTCTCAAGTGTAAGTTTGTCCACAAAGTTCTTCGACACGTTGCCGCCGACCATGACGAAGTTCACCGAAAAATCCTCCACGGCATAGCCGAGAGTCAGCTTTGACTTGACTATGCTTACGAGCTCTTTTCTTATCTCCACTATGGAAATCATGGCCCTTTTCATGTCGTCCTTGTGCTTGAAAGGATAGCCGAAAGAGAGCAATATGTACTTGTCCGTGACTTTAAAAACCGCCCCCTGGTATTCCAGGGCGGTCATGGAAACTTTTTCTATGAGCTTTTCAATGATGGTTTTGAGTTCCTCGCTCATGAGCTCATAGCTGTAATTCATGAAGGCCGAGGTGTCTATGAATATGAATACGGTCCGGTTTTCGTCGGGCCTCGCGACGGGCGCGTAGCCTTTCATCATCTTGTCCGTCATTTCCTGGTATGTCAGGGTCTTGTACGCTTTCTTGATATCGTCCATGTCCTTTAACCCGTCGGCCACCGACTCAAAGGCGTCCTTTATCCTCACCTTTTGTTTTAGCTCAACTATCATGCGGTTGAAGTCGTCAGCCAGGACCCCGACCTCGTCATTGGATTTCACGTTGACTTCCACGTCCAGGTTTCCCTCTGCTACCTTCCGCATGCCCGCGACTATTATATTGAAGTTGGTCGAGATGTATTTGGCCAGGTACCATGCCCCGAGCCAGCCCACGATCAGTATGACAAGCGCGAGCAGCGACGTATTGAGCACCATGGCGTTCTGGCTGTTATAAACGCCCCACATGGTGTACTTAACCACGAGCTGTGCTGCGCCTGTGCTTTTTACCTCAGGCACTGCCGCGGGCTCCGGCGCAGCGGCTTTTTTTACCGCTGATTTTGACTTGCCCTTTGCCGGCTTTGAAGTTACGGCCGCCTTGGCTTTTTCCACTTCCGCTTTATCAACTATCTTTAAATTGCCCATTACTTTATAAGAATCGCTGAGTTTCTGGTCGAGAACGGCCTTTACAGTCTCGTTCTTATCCGCCCCTGTTTTCAGGGACTTATAATATGTTTTCAGCAGCGGGTCATTGATCGCCGAGGCGCGGACTACTCCGTTGGAGTCAATTATAGCCATTGCTATGACGTTCTTGTCGACCTGCACGTACCCGTTCATATAGTCCCCGTAAACTTTCCAGTTGACCCTTCCGTTTTCCTTTGCCACCGACCATAATGCTCCGAGGTTTTTGGTGACTTTTTTCACGGAGTTCGCCATCTGGTCCTTAGCGTTCTTCCAGTTCATGCTCATGTAATAGCCCACTATGGAGGAGAGCGTGACTATAAGCAGGGTGAATATAAGTATGGTTATCTTGTTCTGCAGCGAAAACTTTACCTTGCGCATGGATGCCATTACCATATACTCCTGATTTTTATTTTGCCGCCGATTCCAAAGCGTAAAAGTTCGATTCCGTGTCGCCGAAATAAAGCACGCCGTCTTCCGCGATCGGAGAGCACTCTATCTTGCTGTCGTAAAGGGTGGACCATTTCTTTTCCCCGGTCTTAAGGTCAAGCGCTATAAGTTCTTTTCCCGCGGTAACGTACAGCAGGGTGTTTATGACAAGCGGTGTGGAAAGTATCCCGTACTCGACAGGGTATTTCCAGAGCAGCTTTCCCGACTCCATGGATATCGCGTAAATATTTTTGTCTTTGGATCCGCAGAAGAAGGCTCCGTCCTTGATGACGCCCGAGGTTATCCAACCCTCTGCCTGAAAGGCCCACTTTACCGCGCCGTTCAATGAGTTCACGGCGTATATTTTTTTATCATCGGCGCCGAACACAAGCGTGCCGTCGCTTTCAGCAGGCGATGAATTTACTCCCTTTGAAGCTGTGTACTGCCACGCGACTTCTCCCGAATCCGGGTTTAAGCAGTAAAGGTTCCCGTCCGAAGAGCCTATATATACAAGTCCGTTGGCAACACAGGGCGAAGAGAGCACTGAAACGCCGGTCTTTTTCTCCCACATCACGGTTCCGGTTGCCCTGTTAAGCGCCACTATTTTGCCGTCCGCGGCGTTCATATCAAACACGCCCACTATGACCGCCGAGCCGATAACGGCCGGCGAAGAACCCTGGATGGAAGGGCCCGCTTTTTTCGACCACTTTATTGCCCCGTCTTTCGCGTTCACCGCGTACACGGTGCCGCCCTCGGTGCCCACATACAGTGTTCCCGCGTAAAGCGCAGGGGTGGACGATATTCCGCCCTGTACCGGCGTCTTCCATGCAGGCTGGCCGCTTGTCCTGTCAAGCGCGTAAAGAGTGTTATCCATGGCGCCCGTATAAATATTTTCCGCGTCCATGACCGGCGAGCCTTTGAAGCCCGCAATGGCCTTGAACTTCCACTTGAAATCAAGCGGCGGGGTTACGTTATATCCAGTATACATATCATGGCTTGAGGCCATGCGGAACATGCTTGAAACATATTTGCCTTTTTCCGCTTTCACAACCGAGACTTTCTTTGAAGCCTGCACGACTTCCTTCTGCTGTACCACTATTTCCTGCTCAAGTTTTTTCACTTCTTCGGAAGGAGCCTTGTTGGAGGCTTTTTTGGTCTTTAAATCCTGCTGCATTTTCTGCAGGGTGACGGCTTTTTCCTTTACCTGGTTCTGCAGGTTCTCAATTTCCTTGACATCCTCGCTGACATTGATATCTATGGAGGATTCTTCCTCGGGCTGGCCGCCGAAACAGCCTGTCAAATTGATCAATCCCAGCATGGATATACCCATAAATACCGGCAGCAGCAAAGACTTTATCTTCATTTTATGTTCCACCTTCCACCCATTAGTTTATATATAAACAAGTTTATCACGGGAAAACATGGTTTTCCCGTTAACAAGTTAATAAAATCTCTATAATTAAAGGCTGTTTATGTTTATTATAATAACAGAAAAGCAATCACGTGTCAATTTATAATCACAAATCGCCAAAAATGGCACTCGGTAAAAACACGATTGTATATGAATTGACGGCCTCTTTCGCGGTATTGTCATTGTTGGGAGCGGGATTTTCAGCGGCGAAGCGTCATGCCTTATAAAGTCCCGGGCAAAGCTGGCGGGCAAACTCTGTTCTTTTGCGGAATGCTGCATTTTTAAAGGCTTATCTATAGAACCGAGATTTCCATGTTCCATGGACTATAGGCTTCGTCGCCTTAAAACAAGAACGGCTCATCGCAATGACAATATGACAACCTCCAAATAAATAAAAAAATCCCATAAAACCAAAGAAAATATTATGGGATTTGTGATTAAACAAACACATCTCTTAAAAGACAGCGTTATTAGGTTTAATTCCCGAGTATTTCTTCGATCACGTTCTTATCCGCGTCTTTCAGGATCAAAAATTCAAGGCCGAAAGTCTTGATGTCTTCCTTGCCTTTGACCCACTTAATCTCCGCAAAAGTCGTGATGTGCTCGGGCTTTCCCTCGATGACCACTTCAAGCCTGATTATGTCCCCGGGATTGCCTGTCATAGGGCCCTCCGCCTTGATGCCCCCGAGGCTTATATCCGAGCTCTCTCCCAGTATTTTTATTGCCGTATTCTTTATTTCCTGCGCCTCTTCCTCGCCCATGATGACCTTGTAATGGACCTTGAACTTCATATCGGCCCTTTTGTATTTCCTTCTCTCAATATATAGGTCCCCGTTTAACATGTCATTCCTCCCTGTTTTTCAATATTTCATTAAAACGCGTGGCGCTGGTGGATATATCCTGTATAAGGTTCAGGCTGTTGCGCACCTTTCCAAATACGCCTTCTATGTTGCCGATCAGGAGCTTTAACTTTTCGCTTATCTTGGTGGAGAGTATCCTAAGCAGATCATTGTCCACCTTGTACTCCTCTGCCGTGGCGTAGACGCTCGAAAGCAGCCTGGAAATTTCCGAGAGAGTGCTTACTATATTCATGAAAGAGTCGCTGGCCTCATAAACCACGTTCACGGCCTCCTCTATCTTGCTCTGTCCCGATATGACGTTAACGGCTTCCCTTGCCAGGTCCTCCGTATTTGCCAAAAACACCGACATCTCCCTTGTCGCCTTCTGCGAAGCCTCGGCCAGGTCGCGTATTTCCTGGGCGACAACCGCAAAGCTTTTCCCTGCTTCACCGGCGCGCGCGGCCTCTATTGCGGCATTGAGCGAAAGCAGGTTGGTCTTTTTTGCTATCTCGGCCACTGTCTCCACTATGCGCTTTGTTTCCTTCGAGTTAACCTGCAGTTTCTTGATAACCACCGCCGATTCAACGACCGCTTCCTTTATATTGCCCATGGCCTGTATTTCGGAACCGGTCTTCCGGCTGCCCATCTTGGCTATGTTCACTATGTTCTTGGTCTGTTCGGATATTTTCTTTATCTCGTCTATCATTGCGTTCAGGGCCATGGTCACGTTATTGATTATGGTGGAGACTTTTTTTATATTCTCGGCGTTGTCCTGCACCTCTTTTTTCGCCCCGGACATGTCGCCCAGGAGCACCTCGTTGGCGCTTGTTATCTCGCCTATGCGTGTGGTCATCTCGCCCATGGAAAGCTGCACCCCGGTCATAAGCTCATCCTTGGCTTTTTTTATCTTAGTCACTTCCGCGAAAGCCGCGTCAGCGGTAGAATCTATAAGGGAGAAGCCGGTCCTGTCATTATGCGAGCCCCTGATATATCCGTTTATCTGCTTTGCCATTTTTTGGGCGTACCACTCCACGAGGTAAACATTCCCGGCGCCGAGGGCCATGCCCAAAAGTATCATGGCGAATATTATGATCACAAACTGCTTCACATCAACCCCGCCCACAGCGGCCATAAAAACAAAAGAAGCGGCTATGACCGAAACAAACGGGATGGATAATAAAAACATTATTTCCTTTTCGGACAGATTGACATTAAACATTTTCTTCAGGTCTATGATCATATTCCCTCGATTATGGATATTTTGTATATTAATTATAGTATACAAGGGGGTAAAAGTAAAACTGTTTCTGCTGATCCTAAAATCGCATCAGGGGTCTGAATATGCAATTTTAGGATGGTGTAAAACCTCGTTTTAATTAAAAAAATTGTATAAACTATAGAAATGACAGGGGGGGCCATGGTTTGACTGCGGGTCAAAGTGCTTTGATCACTGAATATTCTTAATAAGCACCGTCTTATTCCTGCCGCTTCTTGAAAATTACTGCAGGAAAAGCTTCTGCGCGATATCCGTGGTGATATCCAGCACGCGGCCCGGGAATAATCCCAGCGCGAATATGGCGGCCATGGTTATCAAAAGCGTAAGTTTGATCCCGAACGGCATCACGACTTTGGGCATTTCCTTTTTCCTGTCGGTCAGGTACATCTGCCTTAAGACAAGCAGGTAATAATATAATGACACTGTGCTGTTCAACGCGCCCGCGACAACGAGCCAGGTATAGCCTTTCTGCATGGCCGCGTAAAATAGGTAAAATTTCCCGACAAACCCCGCAAGCGGCGGTATGCCGGCGAGCGACAAAAGCGCGAACATGAATATTAGGGCGAGGAGCGGTTCTTTCTGGGCCAGGCCGGCGTAATCATCGAGATTTTCCGAGCCTGTTGACTTGGCAAAAGCCGCGACAACGGCAAAGGCGGCGATGTTGGTGATGGTGTAGGCCAGCAAATAGAACATTACGGAACTTATTCCTATTACGGAGGCGCCGACAAAACCGACGAGTATATAACCCGCCTGCGAAATGGTGGAGTACGCGAGCAGCCTTTTTACGTTCTTCTGCGGTATGGCCATCAGGTTTCCGATTGTCATAGTCAAAAAGGCTATGACGGACAATATGGGCACCCAGACATAATCAAGCCTGATGAACATGTAAGCGAACAGCCTTAACGCAAATACAAATCCAGCTGCTTTGGAAGCCACGGATATGAAAGCCGTGACAGGCGTAGGCGCGCCCTGGTAAACGTCCGGCGTCCAGACATGCATAGGGACCATGGAAAGTTTGAAACCCACACCGAGCAATGTCATGATAAGCGCCATTATAAAAACAGGGCTGATCGCTCCGGTCGAAGCGTATGACATGATACCATCCAGGTAAGTGGTCCTTGTGACCCCGTATATAAGGCTCAATCCGTATAATAATATTCCCGACGAGACAGCGCCGAGGATAAGGTACTTGATACCAGCTTCCAGCGACAACGCGTCGTTCTTATGCATGGCCGCAAGCGCGTATAAACTGATGGTGGCAAGTTCGAGCCCGACGTACAAGGTTATAAGTTCTTTTGAGGAAACAAGGAACATCAGCCCCAGCGTAGAGCATGCCAGCAGTATGTAGTAGGCTGCCGAATATTTTTTGCTTACTTTTATGGTATTGATGGACATAAGCCCGGTCAAAAACGCGGCAGCGAGTATGGTGATCTTGGCAAACCAGGAGATGCCGTCGGCCACATACGCGCCGTCAAGCAATTTTCCCTGCCTGTTAAAGAACATCACAAACAGCATAAGCGCGAACATAAGAACGGAATAAACAACGCCTATTACCTCTTTTTTATCCTTAATAATAAAATCAAGCATCAATAAAACGACTATGATACCGGTTATTATGAATTCATTGATCAGCAAAGTCATGTCCAAATTACATACCTCCCAATTTTTGAACGACCGGCGCTATGGCGGCCAGCTTATCCGCTATCGGCAGCACCGAAGAATGTATAACTTTCATCATATAGAACGGGTATACGCCGACCGCGATGATGAAGAACATCAGCAGGGCGAGCGCGGTTATCTCTATCTTATTGGCGTCCTTTAATCCGTCAAAATGCGGGTCCTTGGGGCCGAAGAAAACTATCTGTACAACGCGCAGGACATAAAAAGCCGTGAAGACTATACCGGTTATCGCTATGACGGCTATTATCGGGAACGCCTTGAAAGCGCCGAGGAAAACCGTGATCTCCGCTACAAATCCGGCAAGGCCCGGAAGGCCGAGCGAGCAAAGGCCCGTAATCACAAAGAACACCGCGAGTATGGGCATGTTCTTGGCCAGGCCGCGCATTTCGGTGATTATCCTGGTATGGGTGCGGCCGTATGTCATGCAGACCAGTCCGAAGAAAAGGCCCGTCATGATGCCGTGCGAGAACATCTGCAGCACAGCGCCGGAGAAAGCTATCGAATTCCCCGCCGCGATGCCCAACAAAACTATTCCCATATGGGACACGGATGAGTAAGCCACTATGAATTTCAAGTCCCTCTGCGCGACCGCGCCGAGAGAACCGTATACTATATTGACAAGCGTGAGTATGGCGATAGTCGGGAACCAGAATTTCGCGCCTTCAGGCAGCAGCCATACAGCGACTACGAGGCAGCCGTAAGCGCCGAGCTTCATGAGAACGCCTGCGTGGAGCATGGACACGGCCGTGGGAGCGGACGCGTGGCCGTCAGGCGACCATGTATGGAAAGGCCAGAGCGCGGCAAGTATGCCGAAGCCCACGAACAGTATCGGGAAGAATATAATCTGGAACTGCCTGTCAAAAGTCACCTTTTCCAGCAGGTCAAAATCAAAAGTATGCAGGCCGGAGGCGAAATAGATTCCGAGAATGCCCGCGAGTATGAGCGCGCTTCCGACCATGAGGTAAAGCGTCAGCTTCATGGCGGAATATTCCTTGGGCCCTGTTCCCCATATGCCTATAAGCAGGTACATGGGCAGGACGGCTATTTCATAGAACAGGAAGAACAGGAACAGGTTGTAGGTCATAAACACGCCGAAGACGCCCGTGGTGAGCGTCAGCAGTAGTATGAAAAATTCCTTGGGCCTGACATTGACATCCCATGAGGCGAGTATGCCGGCCGTGATAATAATGCCTGTCAGGAGCACGAGTACGACGTTAATGCCGTTGACGCCCATGAAGTAATTTATCCCGAGCGACGCTGCCCACTCGAAATGCTCCACAAACTGCATGCCGCCCTTGTTGAAATCATAGGCGAAGAAAAGCATAAGCGCCAGTATGAAAGATATCACAGAAAAAACAAGCGAGACCACCTTGACGGCCTTCTGGTTCGTGCCGGGTATGAAGAACATGGAAAGCACCGCGAGAAGCGGCATCATGTATATTATCGTGAGTATCGGTATTTGGTTAAAAACCGCAGCTATTGCCGTCGCCATTTAAGGCCTCCCCAGTAACTTAAGCACTTCGGGATTATATATCGCGAATGCTATGATGGCTACTATCATGCCTGAAAATATAACGAGCGCGTAAGTCTGAACGCTGCCCGTGGTCGTGCGCCTTAACTTGTCCCCGCCCCACCTTGTGAGGAACGCGACGCCGTTGACCGCCCCGTCGACCACATTGCGGTCAAACCACTTGACGGTCTCGGTGACGACAAAGAAGACATTCTTTATGAAGAATATGTAGATCTCGTCTATGTAGTACTTATTCTCAAGCAAAACGTATATCGGCCCCGAAACTTTTTTCAGGCTCTCAGCCTTTATAAGCTTGAAGAAGTAGACTATGAAAGCCAGCGCTATGCCGCTTAAAGCCACTATGGTGGAGGTGAAAACCACCCCCATATCCATGGCTTCACCGCCTTTTGCGGCCTCGCCGAAGAAAATGAACTTCGAGATATTTATTTCCTGCCCGGGTATGCCGACCAATCCGGCGAAAACCGCGAACACCGCGAGTATCATAAGCGGTATGGTCATGGTAAGCGGAGACTCATGCGCGTGTTCCGAATGGTGCCCCTGTGTGCCCATGAATGTCACTATATAAAGCCTGAACATGTAAAACGCGGTCATGAAAGCCGTGATAACCGCCGTATAATACAGGAGCATGTTCCCTGATTCCTTAAGCGTGACCAGTATCTCGTCTTTGGACCAGAAACCGGCCAGCGGGAATATACCGGCTATGGCGAGCGTCGCGATGAGCATGGTGATGGAAGTTATCGGCATCTTTTTATGCAGGCCGCCTGTCTGCCAGATATCGTTGGTGTGAACAGCATGTATTACCGAACCCGCGCCGAGGAACAAAAGCGCCTTAAAGAACGCGTGCGTGGTCAGGTGGAACATCCCGGCCGTGTAGCCGCCCGCGCCGAGCGCGAGTATCATATATCCCAGCTGGGATAATGTCGAGTAAGCGAGTATCCTTTTTATGTCCTTTTGCACGAGCGCGATTGAGGCCGCGAATATCGATGTGAACCCGCCGATGTAGGCGATGACGTGCATGGCAGTCGGCGACATGGAAAATATCGCGTACAACCTGGCTATCATGAATACGCCGGCCGCGACCATGGTGGCNNGGAGTGGGGCCTTCCATGGCGTCAGGAAGCCAGACATGCAGCGGGAACTGGGCCGACTTGCCCGCCGCGCCGCAGAAAAGCAGCAGCGCTATAAGTGTCATGGTTCCCGGGTCTATGGCGCCGGACTGTACATAAGCTATCACCTTCATAAAATCAAAAGTGCCCGCCCTGAAAGTCACTATCAGTATGCCGAGCAGGAAACCAAAGTCCCCCACCCTGTTCACGACAAAAGCCTTTTTTGCCGCGTCTGAAGCCTCGGGCTTTGTGTACCAAAAACCGATGAGCAGGTACGAAGACAGTCCCACCAGTTCCCAAAATATGTAGATCTGCATCAGGTTGTTTGAAATGACTATGCCGAGCATGGAAAAAGTGAACA
>PMTB01000165.1 GCA_003167475.1 candidate division FCPU426 bacterium
GGCGAGTCGGGCTCGGGAAAATCCACCATAGCGCGCTGCGTGGCCGGAATAGAAACCCCCGACGAAGGTGAGATCATATTTAACGGAGAAAAGCTGGTCTTCGACACCAAAGAAAAAAGGGCGTCCGTGCAATATGTTTTCCAGGATACATTCGGGTCATTGAACCCGAGAATGAAGGTAAAGGACACTATCGCCGAACCGATCGGTTTTCATTTTGGTAAAAAGGGGGATGAATTGGCCGGCACCATAAAGTTTTGCCTGGAAAGTGTCGGCCTTCCAAACGGTATCGGCAATAAATACCCGCATGAATTATCCGGCGGGCAGAGGCAGCGCGTGGTAATTGCCAGGGCTTTGTCCATGAACCCGTCTTTGCTTATAGCGGACGAGCCGGTATCGTCCCTTGATGTATCGGTACAGGCGCAGATACTGGCGCTATTCCAGAAATTAAACAGGGAAAAGAAGATAAGTATAATATTCATCACCCATGACCTGCGCATAGTTAAAAGCCTTGCTGACGACATAATAGTCCTGAAGGACGGGAAAATAGAGGAGTTTGGCGGCGTGTCAAAGGTTTACAAAGAGCCGGAAAGTCTTTATACAAAACTGCTGTTGGCGTCCATACCCGGCAATGAAAAGACGATTGTTTAAATAGCTTCAAAGACAAAGGATAGGGTAAGGAGTCAGGGTTGAGGAGTAAGGGTTAATGTTAAAAAGGCATGCCTGGCATACCCGGGAAGCCGCCGCCCATGCCGTGCCTTCTGCGGCCCATGCTTTTCATCATCTTTTTTACCTGCGCGAACTGTTTTAACAATCTTGACACGTTCTCGGTTTTAACGCCGCTGCCTTTGGCTATCCTGGCTTTTCTCGACGTGTCTATTATTTCCGGGTGGTTGCGTTCCCGTTTGGTCATGGAAAGTATGATGGCCTCGGTGTGTTTCATTTCCTTGTCGTCCATTTTTACGTTGGATAGCCCCATTTTCTGCGCGCCGGGTAGCATTTTCATAATGTCCTCCATGGGGCCCATTTTTTTCATCTGCTGCATCTGCTCCAGGAAATCGTCGAGGTTAAAGGTGTTTTTCCTGAACTTTTCCTCGGTTTTTTTTGCCTGTTCAATATTGATGTTCTGGCTGACCTTCTCGACCAATGACACGACATCGCCCATTCCGAGTATCCTTGAGGCTATCCTGTCGGGGTGGAAGAGTTCCAGTTTGTCTGTTTTTTCGCCGGTGCCCATGAACTTGATCGGCACATTTGCCGTGTGTTTCATGGAAAGCGCGGCCCCGCCCCTGGCGTCGCCGTCGATCTTGGTAAGTATGAGGCCGGTGATACCGAGGGCCTCGTTAAAATTTTTCGCCACATTGACTGATTCCTGGCCGAGCATGGAGTCGGCCACAAGGAATATCTCCTTGAAAGGGATAGCTTGTTTCATTTTTTTAAGCTCGTCTATCATGTCCTCGTCAATATGGAGCCTGCCGGCGGTGTCAAAGATAACCGCGTCATATACCTTTGTTTCCAGCTCCTTATAGCCGTTAACCGCGATCTTCACCGCGTCATTATGGGGTTCCGTATAGAAGGAAACGTTGACGGTTTTTGAGAGTTTTTCCAGTTGTTCCTTTGCCGCCGGCCTGTAAGTATCGGCTCCGACAAGCAGGATCCTGTCGAGTTTTTTCTCGGTTTTCAGGTAGTTGGCAAGTTTGGCCGCGGTAGTGGTCTTGCCCGACCCCTGAAGGCCGATCAAAAGTATCAAAACCGGCCTGTTGGAAATATCAATGCCGGTATTTGTGTCGCCGAGGAATGAGACAAGTTCGTCATGCACTATTTTAATGAACTGCTGGCCCGGAGAGAGGGATTTAAGGACATCTTCACCGAGGGCTTTTTGTTTCACGGTCTCAATAAAACTTTTGACGACCTTATAGTTAACGTCGGCTTCGAGAAGGGACATGCGGATCTCTTTAAGGGCGTCCTCGATGTTTTTTTCGCTGATGACGCCTGTGCCTTTTATCTTGCGGATTACTTCGTAGAGTTTGTTGGATACTGCATCAAACAAGGGGTTTCTCCTTGGCGGTGTCTTTGATTTGTTCTCTGTTCTATGTTCTATGTTAGTTTTGGAACACAGAACAAGCTTAACAGGTTTTTACAAACGACGCCCTTAATTCCCTGATCGCGGCTGCCGGGTCCGCGGACCCGAAGATCGCGCTGCCTGCCACTATGGCGTCAACGCCGGCCTCTACGGCCAGGTGCGCGTTGGTCTTATTTATACCGCCGTCAATTTCTATCAGGCAGTTATATTTGTTTTTATCTATTAATGCCCTGAAATCCCTGACTTTGCCCAGCATGGGCTCCATAAACTTCTGGCCCCCAAAGCCCGGTTCCACGCTCATGACCAGGATCAGATCGAGTTTCTCAATGTACGGGTACAAAACAGAGGAAGGGGTATTGGGTTTGATGGATACGCCTATTTTCTTGCCGCGGTTCCTGACCTGTTTTATCATCGCGTTCATATCCCTGACCGCTTCCTGGTGCACGCATACTATATCCGCGCCCGCGTCCATAAAAAGGTCCGCGTACTTGTCGGGGTTGTTTATCATAAGGTGAGTGTCAAAGACCGCTTTTGTGAGCGGTCTTAAGGGCTTCATAATCTTTGGCCCGAAAGTGATGGCCGGCACGAAGTTGCCGTCCATTACGTCAAAGTGAATGAATTCAGCCTGTACGCCGTTGAGCATTTTTATGGTGGCTTTTATCTCGGAGAAATCCGAATCGAGTATTGAAGGGGATATCATTACATTGCGCATTTAATTTTTGAACTCCATTTCCTTGGCAAGCTCGGCGCCGTTCCATATCTGCACGAGCGCGTCGCCGCGGATGGCGGCGTTGACATTGACGGGTTCGTTGGGCTGCGCGACCTCATTGTACAGCACTTCGCTGCCGTTAAGGCTGAGCACGTTTATTTTGACGAGAGCCGGCAGGTTTCCCGGGTTTGAGTATATTATCTTTACCATGCGTTTTTTCAGCGTAGTATCGGATTCTTTTATGCTTGCGGTCAGGGAAATCGGCGTCTTTTCATTTACCTGGTATCCCGCACGCGGGTCCTGGCCCAGTATGGTACCCGAGGCCATATCTTCATGGGGTTCGACGGTAAGTTTTTCGATCACGAGCTTGTTCTTGCGCATCATGTCAAAGGCGTCGAAGGCTTTCATGCCGGCCATGTCCGGCATGAGATAATCAATTTTGCGGGGACCACAGCTGCGGAGCATATTTACCTTTATGCCTGCGGGGGAATCCTGCCCGGCCGGAGGGGACTGTGATATAACCGTGGTATCCTTGTAGATAGCGGAAGAGACGACCGTATCGTTGCCCTCCAAAAGCCCGGCGTTCCTGACCAGGACCAAAGCGGCTGATTTTGGCTGGGCCGTCAGGTCTGGGATCACAACTGTCTTCGAACCTTTGCTTACCACTATATAGACGGTCCTGCCTTTTTTGATTTCAGTGCGCGCGGGAATGTCCTGCGAGACCACACAGCCGGCTTCGTAAATGGGGCTGTATATTTCGTCGTCGATCTTAAGGTCTATTTTCATACGGGAAGCCACTTTCTGGGCCTTTTCTTTGGTCATTCCCGAGAAATCAGGCATGGAAATGGTGGAAAGCATGAAGATGACGCGCATGATGGCGGCCGCGCTGATAAGCATAAGCAGGAAACCCATAACGGCAAGTTTTATTACATAGGACGCTTTTACTTTTTCCATAAGATTCCTTTCAGGCGTTGTTAAAACATGCAATTATTATATGTAAATATGACCTATTTTGCAACCGGAAAATCGCTTTGAGTTTTGGATGGACTTTCCGGTGTGTTTAAAACAATGAAATGCAGGGGGTTAGAGCCCGCCAGATGCGTGTATTTTGTTTTAGATTTTGTAGAGAGGGGGCTTGNNCACGGGGAGAGGGAGCAAGCCCCCTCTCTACATCATCGTTTTGAGACATTACACCGGCCTTATTG
The DNA here is from genome assembly GCA_003167475.1 of candidate division FCPU426 bacterium. Lineage (GTDB taxonomy): Bacteria > Oederibacteriota > PGYV01 > PGYV01 > Palsa-1178 > PALSA-1178. The sequence goes on from PMTB01000165.1 coordinate 3,995, forward strand.
CCCAAAACACCCCTGCAAGCATGATCAATATCCCCGCCGCGATTTTCGCGTAGTACGCGTAGCAGTTTATCGTCTCGCCCTCGCACTCCATCTGTTTTATTTCTATATACGGCACAGGCGACCGCCTGTACCAGCCCGTGATCTTCACATCTTTGCCCTGATATTTTGAGCTGCGCAATAAGCCGAAGAAGAAGTTCCATATCGCCAGCGGCTGGTTGTAGTCCAGGTAAATGATCCCGCTTTTATCCTGCAGTACAAAGTCCTCGCTCCATATCAAACCCGGAACCCCGCGGCCTATTATTTTTCCGCTTACTTCGCAGGGAACCGGCCTTATAGCCGAGACTTTGATCTTTTTCAACAGGGAAGGAATGTTCATCTGCGCAAAAAAGGATGAGTTGTAGGAAAAAAACGTCCTTATAAGATAAGCCAAACCGAAAACAGCCGGGATTGATTTAAGTACGATCATTTGTTTACCCATAAAGAAATACGCGCCCACGCAAGCCGCAGCCGCGGCCGCTGGCAGCCAGCTTATGAACAAATCCTCAAAAAATTCATCCCAGTAGCTTTCGGGTTTTTGTTCGTTGAATATTATGAACGGTTCCCTGCCCATTATCTGTGACTGGCGGCTTAGGGCTATGATCCTTTTGGCTATGAGCGGATGGGTGGAGGAGAGTTCATAGAACGCGGCCCACGGGTTCCAAAGGTCCCACTTCATGGAATTCTTCAGCAGTTCCTTGTCGATTTGCCCGCCCATCGATCCGGGGCTATATGTGGTTACGGATAGCGATCTGGCCGAATTTGAGTCAAAAATGCCGAGGGCCTTCAATGATTCAGAGTTGGATTCCCTTGATTCCTTCTCGTCCTTGCCCCTGCCCGCTAGGCCGTAACCGATCTTAACCAGGGCTGAAGCGAGCAGAGAAGGGTCATTTGTTGAAGTGCCGGAAAACCTGTCGGCGTAAAATTCCCTGACACGCGAGAAGAACAGCACGATATATTCTGAAATGATATACAGCAGGTACGAAGTGATGGCTATCACCGCGGTGTAGCCGGATGATCTGCTGTTCTTGCCTGATTTTACCTTTATTAGCACCCGGTAAATATAATAAAGCAGCAGCGGCACAATATACGCTATTGTCATTACCAGGAAATCCCAGTGGACTATATGGCCCATCTCGTGGCCCACCACTGCGTTTGTCTCTTCAGGTTCAAGCAGGTTTAAAATGCCCTGCGTTATCACTATTCTGGCATTATTCGGCGTATGGCCGTAAGTAAAAGCATTCGGCGCGCCATCCGGTATAATGCCGATTTTTGGCGGGTTTATACCTTCTTTGCCGGCCGTTTTTGTTATGAACGCAGAGAGCCCTTCGGGTAGAGTTGAATATTCAACCCACTGTATCTTATAGAACCAGCGCAGGTTCAGGTCAAGTATGAAAGGCGACAGTATGAACTGGAGCACCGCGATCGCCACTCCTATTATAAGGGCGGTTTCGCTTCCGATGACCTTGAAATAAATCATCAGGTAAAGTATTGCCGTGAGCATGGCATACAGCGTGAAAAGGGTCATTCCAGATACGAGTGCGAGGTTGGGAAGCAAAAAGGAGGGCATGGGCGCCGGAGCGGATTTTTTTTCTTCAGGTTGTTTTTGTTCCGGAGCGGCCGCGATTGCAGCGGCTGATTTAGGGTCCAATACCATGGAAAGCCCGGATCCGGTTATTCCTGCCACGATTTTCAGTTCGCCTGCGTCAAGCCAAATGCCTCCGGTCTGAACGCAGTAGTCTATGACAAGCTTGTCGTCAAATAATGACAGTTCGACCAGAGGGGACTGCGTTTTCGGGTTGAGCCTTACCGAAGGTTTGGAGCGCGGCATCGCGTTTTGTATTTCTTTTTTCAGTATATCGGGTTTGGAGGTGAAAAAGTATATCTCGCCTTTATCAAGCCAGACGCCTTTGCAATGGGGGCAGTAATCAACCAATACCCCTTGTTTTGTCATGGTTTCCTTAAGGTCGGCTTTTTTACAGGTGGTGCAGCGCATAAGTGCCTCCGTAAAACTGGATTTTACCCGTTATTACGATATTATATAGCAAACAGTTAAAAAAACAACGTTTTGTTTGCAATAGATCCGTCCGTTGATGCGGTGTAGCGGCGCATATGATGCGCCGCCCATACCGGGGACGTTTAGGCTTCTTTGAAAAAATAAAAATCTTCCATTTTAACAATGGAAATGATATTATTGACCATGGCATAAATATATTATCCGGAGGCATTAAATGGCACAGGCAAAAAAAGGCGACATGGTAAAAGTCAACTATAAAGGCACCCTTGAGGACGGGAGTATTTTTGACTCTTCCGAAGGCAGGGAACCGCTGGAGTTCAAGCTCGGCGAGGGCATGCTCATACCGGCTTTTGAGGCGGCTGTGATTGGATTGAACCCCGGCGAAAAAAAGACGGTGAAGATAGCCGCGGCAGACGCGTATGGGCCAAAGATGGATGAGGCGCTTATCAATGTTCCGCTTGCGGATATTCCGGAACATATTAAACCCGCGGTGGGGCTGCAGCTGCAGCTTATGGGCCCCGACGGCAATGCCGTGTTCGCGCAGATAATTTCCATGACTGAAACCGAAGTGACCCTGGACGGAAACCACCCGCTCGCGGGCAAGGACCTTACATTTGATATAGAACTTGTTTCGATAGTATAGTCTGAGAATAATCAGGGAGGAAAAATGGCGTCGGTTAAATTCATGGAACACAAGGGTAAGAGGATCCTACACATGGATTTTTCCTATTCCGAAATAAATGAAATCATTAAAGCCATTGACGAGGCTGCCAAACTGATAGAAAAAGAGCCTCCCGTGTCGGTCCTGGGACTGGTGGATGTAACAGCCAGCCGTTTTGACAAGGCCGTATCGGATAAATTAAAGGATTTTACCGCCCATAATAAGCCGTATATGAAAATGACCGCAATTGTGGGGATAGAAAAAATAAAGAAAGTCATATATCTCGCGGTAATGTCTTTTAGCGGCAGAAAAAATTTGATATTAAAGGACACGGTTGAAGAGGCTAATGACTGGCTTGCGGCCCAATAAATCCAGCGGAACCGGGATGAACCATGGAAGATGAAATTCTCATAATAAATGCCAGGTTATTTGACGGGCAAAAATTTATCGTTCAGGACAGTGTCAGGGTTTCAAACGGAATAATAATGGAAATAACAGGCGGCAAAACTGCGGCCCCCACCGGATATAAAATATATGATCTTAAGAACAGAATATTATGCCCTGGTTTTATCGACATCCATACGCATGGCGCGGGAGGCGTGGACTCCATGGAGGTGTCTTCCTTAAGGCGCGCGCGGCAAATGGCCGGAGCCTTTGCCGCGACAGGGGTAACCTCATTCCTGCTGGCTTGTTTTTATGAAAACAACAACAATGCGGCATCGGCCGTTTCATATCTGGAAAAGGCAGGACCGTCTGCGGCCCGTTTTTTGGGTCAATACCTGGAAGGCCCTTTCATAAATCCCGTCAAGAGGGGAATGATCCCGCGCAGGTTCATGCTTGACCCGGGCCGGGATATGGGCAAAAGTGTGAAAGCGGTGCTGGGGAAATATTCCGCGCTGAAGGTCATGACTATCGCGCCGGAACTGAAAAATTCCGCGGGCGCCATGAGGGCCATATCGAAAAAAGGCGTAATCCCGTCGTTCGGGCACTCTTCCGCGGGTTATGACGAAACAAAAAAGGCGATCCGCGGCGGAATGCGGCACGCAACCCATCTTTTTAACGCAATGGAAGTCTTCCACCATAGGAACCCGGGTCCGTTCCCGGCCATCGCTGAAGATGGCCGTGTGACAGCGGAGATAATCGCGGACGGGACGCACGTGCATCCGGCAGCGATAAAAGCTGCCGTGAAACTGTTGGGTACTGAAAGGGTCATATTGATATCCGACTCCACGGCTATGATGGGATACAAAGACGGCAGATATTATTTGGATAATGCAGGCCCTTTTACTGTCAGGCAGGGCGCGGCTTAAATTGAGGATAACACGCTTATGGGCAGCTGTACCACGCTGCTTCAGATGGCCATAAATGTAAAGAAGTGGTGCGGTATAAGGAATGAGGACGTGCTGAGGATGGTTACGTACAATCCCTCAAAATTGCTGGGGTTTCCGCGCGTCGGTGTCATTAAAAAGGGTTTTTTTGCAGATTTTAATGTTTTGGACGACAATCTGAAACTATATCAGGTTTTCAAGGACGGCAGGACTGTGCTTTAAAACTTGAAGATCTTTGTTCTGTGTTCTCTGTTCTCTGTTCTGTGTTCTGAGTTCTTTGTTCCTCAATCACAGAACACAGAACATAGAACAGAGACGAATTACAAGGAGGCACTACATGGAAAAGATATCTTTGAAGGCCTTAATACCCGCTTTACCGCTTCAGATCTATGACGCGTGGCTTGAGGGCAGGAAACACACGGAAATGACAGGTTCCCGGGCCACCGGTTACGCGAAAGAAGGCAAAGATTTTACCGCCTGGGACGGATATATAACAGGCAAGAATGTCGAACTCGTTGACGGGAAAAAAATAGTCCAGTCATGGAGGGCTTCTGAGTTTGCCGAAGGCGCGCCCGACTCAAAACTCGAGATAACATTCAAAAGGTTAAAGGGAGGAACCCAGGTTACTATAAATCATTCTAATATACCCGACGGGATGGGGGCGGGATACAAAAAAGGCTGGATAGATTATTATTTTAAGCCCATGACAAAATATTTCACGGATAAGGCAAAGGCGAAGAAAGATAAGTTTTAAAAACGCCTTGAAGTTTTACGGGCAATGTTTTATAATTGTATAGGTACAGAGGGGCATACAATTTTCGCGGAGGTGTTTTATGGAGGTTAAAGGAACGGCTGTCATGGCCACAAGGGAGTTCGTAAAATCAAAGTTTGGCGACGCCGGGCTTGCGAAATGGGTCGCTAAACTCAAACCTGAAGCCGCGGAAATTTACGGCGGAGCCATACTTACCAACCAGTGGTATGACCTTAAAACAATACTTGAAGAACCGTGCAGGTCCATAGCGGAAGTTTTCTACAACGGCGACAAGCGGGCCTTCGTGGAAGTGGGAAGGCACAGCGCCGACCACGGGCTCAGGGGCATATATAAACTCTTTGTAAAGATCGGTTCCCCCCAGTTCATTCTTTCAAAAGCCGGATCCATACTTCCGACCTACTACAAGCCAAGCGTCATGCGGGGCGAAGAGGCCGACAAGAATACGTACAGGGTCTTTGTCAACCAGTTTGACCAGTACAGCGACGTTATAGAACAGAGGATATCCGGATGGATTGAACGCGCCCTCGAGATATGCGGGTGTAAGGGTGTCAGGGTTAATGTCATCAAATCCCTTGCAAAAAAAGACCAGTGCACACAGTATGATATAGAGTGGAACCTTTAGATTAAAAGAGCGGCTTAAAAAAAAGGCGGGGAGCGATCCCCGCCTTTTTTCATTAAGATCAAAAGCTTTCAGAAAGTAGATAGTCGATAGTAGAAGAGTGTGGGTTGCTCTTAATTATAATAGGCCGCAGGGCGTTTAAAAACACGGGGAGTTATGGTAAGATATTGGTTGTAATTCAGGCAGGCTGAATTTAAACCATATCAGGGAGTTTTTCTAATGGGCTTAATTGAAAAAATCAAAAGAACCGCCATGGATATACACGCCTCGTCCAAAGGTTCGCATGATTGGGAACACACTTTGCGTGTTTACACGCTGGCCGCGCGGCTGGCAAAGCTGGAAAGAGTTTCTTTGCGTGTCGTAAAACTGGCGGCACTGTTGCATGACATAGCCAGGGGCAGGGAAGACGCGTCAGGCGGAAAAATCGACCATGCAGCGCAGGGGGCAAAGGAAGCTTTTGGGATAATGAAAAGCCTCGGAGCTTCCGATAAATTGTCGGCCGCAACGGCGCATTGTATTGAAACGCATAGGTTCAGGGGGAAACTGAGGCCCTTATCGGCGGAAGCAAAGGTGCTTTTTGATGCTGACAAGCTCGACTCTATCGGAGCGGTCGGCATAGGGCGCGCTTTTTTATTCGCCGGTGAAGTGGGGGCGAAGCTGCACAATAAGCGCGGGGACATACTCAGGACCAAAGCGTATACGCAGGAAGACACGGCATACCGGGAATATATGGTCAAGCTGAGGCACGTAAAAAGCAGAATGCTGACAAAAACCGGGAGAAGGCTCGCTGTAAAAAGGCATAAGTTTATGGAAGATTTTTTTAAGCGGTTGAACAGCGAAGTGGAAGGAAAAATATAGCGTAAGGAGGTTTTTAAGATGAGGCGGGCCGATAAGGAAATAAAGAGTAAAAGTGAAATGGAAAGGATAATCAGGTCGGTAAATACCTGCAGGGTGGGGTTTGTGGACGGGAATAAGCCTTATGTCCTGCCGTTTAACTTCGGGTACACCAAGGGAGCCATATACATCCACTGCGCCACGGAAGGAAAAAAGCTGGACCTGATCAGGAAAAACAGTAATGTTTTTGTCGAGATCGACACGGACAACGCCGCAGTCGGGGCTTCAGACCCGTGTAATTACGGATTCCGTTACCGTAGCGTGCTCTCACCCGGAAAAGCAAGCATAATAACCGGCGAAAAAGAAAAAGTCATGGCCCTCGGAGTCATAATGAGGCATATAACGGGGATGAGTTTCAGGAAGTTCAACATATCAAAGATGGCTTCCATCAGGATAATAAAGGTAGTTTTGAACGGGATGACCGGCAAAAAATCGGGTTATAATTAGCAAAGAACCCACGCGTATGGTATAATTACCTTCAAATTAACCAAGGAGAAAAGATGGCCGATATCAGCATGTTTTTCAGCCTGGACGACAGGATGGAACTTGAGAGCGCTTTGCTTAATGCTTCTTACAAGACAACCGGCGAGATCAGGATACGTGTTGAAAAGAAGGCAGGCAGGGACCCGTTGGGGGCGGCAAGGCGGGCGTTCATTTCAGCGGGGCTCAAAAACAGCCATGACAGGAACAATGTGCTTTTTTATATATCTGTCTTTGACAGGAGATTTGCCGTGTTCGGGGATGATGAAATAAATAAAAAGGTCAGCCCTGAATTCTGGGAAACCGTAAAAAAAGCGGTTATAGCGAAGTTTTCAGAGCGGGAATTCAAGCTGGGCCTGCTCGGAGGCATTACCATTGTTTCGGAAAAACTCTCCGGATTTTTTCCGGATGAAAAAATAGACCTGAAAGAAAATCCCGAGTCGATCACTTTTGAAGGGTGAAAAATGAGAAAAACGGTTTTTTTAATGATTTTTACCGCGTTGCTTTTATCCGCCGCCTTTACCGCGCGCGCCGATGTCATTATCCCGCAGCCCGCGGATGAATACATAAATGATTTTGCGGGAGTGCTTACGGCCACGGACAAGTCTTCGATATCATCCATGTTGAGGCAGGCCTCCCTGAAGACCGGCGCTTCAATCGAAGTTGTCACGGTTAACTCGGTGGCGGATTACGCCCCGGGAGAGGATCCGGAAAATTTTGCGCTCACACTTTTTAAAGCCTGGAAACTCGAGGAAAAGACGGGCAAAGCAATACTCATCTTCGTTTCCATCAAAGACAGGCAGGTTTCCATGGAGCTTGGCAGCGCGAAGCAGGGTTTCTACGACAATCTCATGCGGAAAGTTGTAAAGGCGCGCATGGTGCCGAATTTCAAGGAAGGCGATTACGGCCGCGGAATATATGAAGGAGTAAGGACGCTGTCACAGATCCTGACCAAGCAGACCGATATTATGGACATTGCCGCAAGGTACCTGCCAATCGGGGGGGCTTTTGCTTTCCTTTTGCTTGTAATACTTATCCTGGTTTTGCTGCCGAAAAAAGGCAATAAGCCCGGGCAGGACAAAACCGCGGAAAAAGCCGCAAAGAAACAGCCGCAAAAAAAAGAAACGCAGGATATTTTCGGGGGCGGGGCCGCGGGATCGTGGTAGTACTGAACTGTATTGTACGGAAGGTGTATAGTAATATATCCATTTTTCAAAGGGGAGAAAAAGTTTGAAACCTTTTTTTGGAGCGTTTAAAAAGGAACTTCCTGAAAATAACAACTCAACAGACGATTTTACTTCCAATCCCGGTTTGCTCGGCGTTTTCCTGGATATTTCCGCCTCTTTCATACTCGCGCTGGATAAAAAAGGCGTTGTCACCTATGTCAATAAAAAGGGCGCGGACATTCTGGGGCTGCCGCCGGAAAAAATCACCGGAAAGAACTGGATCGAGAATTTTATTCCGGAGGAAAACGCGGCTCAGGCGCGAGCGGCCTTTGGGAAAATTATTTCCGGCAGGCCCGGCAGGTTTGAACATTTTGAGGGGCCTGTGCTCGGCGCGAAAGGCCGGAAATTTTTGATCGCCTGGAACAATTCCCCGGCGCGCGACGGGAAGAAAAAAATAACCGGAATGATAAGTTCGGGTGTGGATATTACAGCGCTTAAGGAATGCAATGAAAGACTTAAACAATCGGTCGACAAATATGAAGTCACGATGGAAACAGCCACCAGCGCAATCGCTTCGGTCGACGCGGCGGGGCGTATCCTGGAATATAACAGGGCCGCGGCCGAAATCTTCGGGATAAACAAGACAGAGATGCTCGGCAAGCCCATCACCTCCATAATGACGCCTGAATCCGTCGCGAAAGCCATGGGAAAACTCAAATTGGTGCAGGCCAGGGGCCATTCATACGGAGGGGGATACCGCATAAGGACAAAAAAGGGGGATTTTAAGGATATTATCATAAGTTCCGCCGGCATAAAGGATAAGGACGGAAAGTTTATAAAAACCATCTCTGTAGTGGAAGACATAACCCAGCGGAAGTACCTTGAGGGCGTGCTCAGGGACAGCGAGGAAAAATATAGGACCATTTTCAACGCGGTGAATGACGCGGTTTTCGTTCACAGGTTAAGCGGGGACGGCGAAATAAGCAGGTTTATCGCCGTGAACGAGCTCGCCTGCACCAGGCTCGGGTACCGCAGGGAAGAGCTGCTTAAGATTGGTATTTATGACATAACTCCGCCGGAAAACCTTGCTGCCGTGAAAATTGCCATAAAAAGAATGATCAAGGAAGGCTCGCTGAACAGGGAAGCTGTCCATATGGCAAAGGACGGCAAAAGGATACCCGTGGAGATAAACGCGGGCACATTTATGCTCGGCAAAGAATTGACGGCAATAGCCACGGCAAGGGATATAACTGAAAGAAAAATAAGCGAAAAAGCTGCGGCCGAACAGGCTGTTTTCCTGGAACTCCGCGGCAGGCTCTGGCAGCTGGCTTCGAACAAAGCAATGCCCGAGGATACGCTTATACAAACCATGCTTGAAATGATAGGCCCTCCGATCGGGGCGGATCGCGTGGCTTTTGGGAGGCCCGACAATGATAAGTTCAGGATACGGGAGGAGTGGCTTAATAATAAGAAAAAAATATCATTTAAAAACTTTGTTTTGCCTGTGGACCTGTACAATAAATTCCAACTGTCAGGGCAGAAAGTTTACGACTCTAAAACAATCCTCGACGACGCTCCGCGGAACATGAAAAAAACGCTTACGCTTCTGATGAGGATGATCAGGAGGGTTTACGGGGACAAACCGTCGCTGGTTACTCCTTACCTGATCAACGGGCGCAGGGAAGGCGTGATTATTTGCACTCCGGCCAGCGCCGACATGCCGTGGTCGGCGGATAAGAGACAGATAATCAGGGAAGCCGCTGATATAGTTTCAAATGTCATACTTGTGAGGCGTTCCGACAGGCACCTGGAACAGGTTCAAGGTTCGGGGAGGTCAGGGCGCAGTTGTGGAAAATGGCGGCGGATGAATCTTTGAACGAGGAAGACATTATACGGGGAATGGTGGAAAAACTCGGAGCAGTGCTTGAATGCGGCAGGCTGGTTTATTCATCCGTAACCCCGGACAGATTAACTTCATTATATGAATGGAAAAGCCGGGAAACAAAAGGCACGGCGATCGGGCTTAGCGTCGACAGGAAGGTTTTTGATAACGTTTCCCTTGACAGCCAGGAGGTACTGACAAAAGATATACTTTCAAAAATGGTTCCTCCGATGGTATGGAAAATACTCGGGCCGTTTGTTAATTTGCTTATATCCCGGATTGGCGATCATCCGGCGCTGTCGACGCCGTGTATAGTGGGTGAAAAAACAGAGGGTGTTATAACCTGCACGGGAGGGCTTGAGCCGGTGACGGCATGGAGCGAGGAAAAAAAGAGCCTGGTGCTTGAAGCGGGCAGGATAGTGACCAAGACAATAGAGAATAAAAGGGCCGGCCGGATGGCAAGGGAAAGCGGAATGCAGTATAAATCCCTTTTTGAGGGCATGAGTGAGGCTGTTTTTGTGGTCGAACTGGCCGAAACCCGGAAAATACTGCAGGTCAATGACACTGCATGCGCCAGGCTGGGTTATTCGAAAAATGAATTGTTGGGAAGGGCCATAGATTCCTTCTCTGTCGCCGGAAAGCAAATTTTTATGCCTGATGTCCTGGAGGAGTTTAAAAAAACAGGGAAAACTTTATTTGAGGCCGATCTGGCGGTAAAGTCTGGAAAAGTCCTTCCCGTGGAAATAAACGGGAACATCATTGAATATGAGGGAAAAAAGGCGATAATCGCCATTGCCAAGGACCTGACCGAGGCAAGGAAGACAAGGGCAAAGGCGGAGTTGCGCACGTTTTACAGCGATTTAAGCGCCGAGATCTGGAGGATAGCGGCTGACAGGGACCTCGATGAAAAATACATGATCGACAGTCTGCTGAAAAAGATAGGTTCCGACCTTAATATAAGCAGGGTTTCCTACAGCACAGTGGACAAGGAAAGCATATACACGCTCAACCAATGGACGGCGAAGGGCGTCGTATCGAACATGGGGCACAAAAGCCCGGCTTTTTTGGCCGGGTTCATGAAAAAGGATATCCTGTACGAATTTGATGGCGGCAGCAATTTTACATATATTCCCGCGCCCGCCAGAGGGCTGGTGAAGAAAATAATAAATGAAGTTATGCTGAAGAATAATTTAAGGGCCGTAATGACCTTACCCGTTTTTATAGAGGGCAAAGCACAGGGGACGATCTCCTTTGATATTGAGGCTGTGAACACCGCTTATGCCGGAATGGACGATGACAAACGCAAAATAATCATAGACCTTGCCAACATTGTGGCCCAGGGGATTGAAAAAAGAAGAGCGGAAAAAAAGATGGAAGAAAGCGAGAAACTTTACAGGGAAGTGTTCAATAACGCCAATGACGCCATAATAATGCAGGAACTGATAATGCTGCCGGGAAGTCTTCCGTCTTTTAAGCTTCTGGATTACAACGATATGACGTGCGTGATATTTGAATTAAAGCGCGAGATAATGAAGGACCTGAAACTGGCCGAACTGATGGATAAGCAGACACTTGAACGTATGACGAACCATGCCGCGGCTTCAGAGAACGGAACTACGATCGGCGAAGTGGTGAAGATGAAGACGGGCAAAGGCAGGGATATAACGGCGGATATAAGGGTAAGGATATTTGATTTTGGCGGCAAGCGTATCCTGCTGTCGGTCGCCCGCGATATCACTGAAAAAGACAGGTCGGAAACCGCGCTGAAGGAAAGCGAGGAAAAGTACAGGGAACTTTTTAACAACGCAAACGACGGCATATTCATAAACGAGCTGGACAGCCAGGGCAGGGTGGGAGGTTTCTTCGAGGTAAATGACACTGCCTGCAAAATAACCGGGTATGAAAGGCGGGATTTTGTCAGGATGACGCCCCGGGACCTGGCGACAAAAGAGTCGCTTGGAACTTTTTTGGATGTGGGCAGGGCGCTGGCGCAGACGGGCAGGGCGACATATGAGCAGACTTTATTAAAGAAAGACGGCGGTGTCATAGTCGTGGAGAATAACACGCATAAGTTCATCCTCAAGGGCAGACCGATAGTCCTGACCGTAATGAGGGATATAACGGAAAGGATCAAGATATCCAACGCCCTGAAGGAATCGGAGGAATTATACAGGACGCTTATAAATACCTCCCCTGACGCGGTCACCATGTCGGACTTAAAAGGCAAGCTTCTTTTCGCCTCACAGAGAATGGCAAAACTTCACGGTTATGGTTCGGCTGACGAGGTGATAGGCAGGAGCATTTTTGACTTTGTGGACCTCCAGTCAAAAAAGGATATTATGAAGGAGTTTTCCGGGTTCCTGTCGAAGGGTTCCCAGGCTTATATGCAGTATAAGGCCCTGCGCAAGAACGGCTCCACTTTTACCGGCGAGATAAACGCATCTATAATAAAAGGGCCGAATTTACTTCCAAAGGGGGTTATTGCCACCATCAGGGACGTAAGCGACAGGATAATGGCGGTCGAGGCGCTCAGGTCATCCGAGGAAAAATACCGCAATGTAATAAGCAGGACGGGCCAGCTTGTATATGAATATGACGTAAACAACGGCGTCATAACATGGGGCGGGGCAGTGCAGGAAATTACCGGGTATACAGAAGAAGAATACAACAGGGAAGTCAGCATAGATATATGGGAGCAGATAATACATCCGGACGACAGGGCTTATGTGCTTGAGGAACATAACAGGGCGCGGGAGGCCTGCGGCAAGTATCACAGCGAGTACAGATACAGGCATAGGAACGGCGGGTACATTTATATAGAGGATGACGCCACTTTCCTTCCCGACGGGGACGGAAAGCCGTGCAAAATGCTCGGCGTCATGAAGGATATAACTCACCGCAAAGAGGCCGAGACCGCGCTGAAAGAATCCGAGGAGAAGTTCAGGTCCTTATCGGAACAGTCCATGCTGGGAATAGCCATTATACAGGACGGAGTATTCAAATATTTCAATAACGCTTTCGCGTCCATGAACGGTTTCAGCGTGCAGGAAATGACCTCATGGAAAGAAACGGACCTGCTGAAAGTCATTCATCCCGACGATGTCCAGGCAGTCAGGGACCGGCTTTATAAAAGGCAGACCGGTGAGGAAGGCAGCCTTTCGCACAACTATCAGTTCCGGCTATTTGCGAAAGACGGCGGCACAAAGTGGCTCGATGTCTACGCCGCCACCGTGATGTATAACGGGCGCCCGGCCGACTTCATCACGCAGGCCGATATTACGGCCCTTAAGGAAACTGAAAGCAAGCTGAAATTCACCATCGAAGAGCTTACGCGTTCAAATGCCGAACTGGAACAATTTGCTTACGTGGCTTCACACGACCTTCAGGAACCGCTGAGGATGGTCTCGAGTTATGTCCAGCTCCTGAAAAAACGTTACGAGGGTAAGCTCGGGCAGGATGCGGATGATTTTATAGGTTTTGCCGTTGACGGCGCGGACCGGATGCAAAAACTGATCAAGGACCTGCTCGCTTACTCCAGGGTGGGGACACATAAAAAAGAGCATACAAATGCCGACCTGGACCATATAATAGAAACCGCCATGCTGAATTTGGACCCTGTGATAAAGGAAACGGGCGCAACAATAAAATATCAGGGACTGCCCGTGGTCTTCGCGGATGAAGCCCAGATGGTCCAGCTTGTCCAGAACCTGATAAGCAATTCCATAAAATTCTTCAGGGCTGAAGAGAAACCTGAAATTGAAATAAAGGCTTCCGTAAAAGGCCCTGAAGTGACGGTGTCTCTCAAAGACAAC
>PMTB01000161.1 GCA_003167475.1 candidate division FCPU426 bacterium
CCATTGTATATTGCGTGATTCCGGCTCGCTCCACAATGTGAATTCAGAGTAGGAATATATGGAAAATTTCCTTGGTTTATCCCCTGTGTTTTTCACCTTCATGCTCCAGACTTCGCAGTCATGATCCACAGGCACAAAATACGATGTGGTTGTCCTGATTTCGTCTATTTCCTGCGTAATGATGGTGTAACCCTGGCCGTGCCTGCACTCGTATGAATCCGGTTTTTTCATGACAGGCTGCCAGGTCGGGGAAAAGTACGCGCCGGTTTCCTCGTCCTTTATGTAAAAATACCTGCCCGGCCTGTCAACAGGCACATTATTGTACCTGTATTTGGTAAGCCGCCTGTCGCGCGGGTCCTTATGGAACGAGAACCCTCCCGCCGACTGGCTGATAATGCCGCAATACCCGCGCATGTTTGAAATGTAATTTATCCAGGGCGTGGGTGTTGCGGGGTTTGTGATGACATATTCGCGTCCATCCTCAGAAAAATGTCCGTAGCGCATTGAAGACTCCTTTATTTTGTTATTTCGCAACATTGCTTTCGAAACATTAAAATTATAGGTAAAAATTACATTTTAGTCAACTATGTAAAACGCCGTAATGAAATCCGGGGATGGCGCATAATATGCGCCGCTACACGCCGGTTGTTTAATTAGATTCATCATTTGCAATTAGCACCTTGACTAAACCCGCCATTATCCTTATACTATTTAAAAAACACGGGCTTAAAAGCCGGTATTTTTCTGCGCGTAATACAATAAAATAATCATGAGGTAACTTATGGCAAAAGAAAACAGGAACCAGCCTAAAAAAACGCTTGTGACGGAAAGTTTCATCTCAATCTGGTCGGACAAACTTATATTCTGGATGCTTTTGGCGCTTGTCGTGGTTATTCCCCTTTACTTTAACATCATGTCGTACGACCAGTTTGAAATGCCCAAGCTAACATTCCTGCGGATAATTACCTGCGTCATGGCCGCGCTTTGGGCAATCAGGATATTTGAGAACGGAAAGATCGAATTCACCCGCACCCCGCTGGACTTACCCCTGCTTCTTTGGGCCTTTATGAACATATTAACCACTTTCACCAGTTTCGCTCCCTGGCTCTCCTTCCGCGGAGAATACGAAAATTTTGCCGGATCGCTTTCAAACCTCAACTACGTTGCCATCTATTTTATAACGGTTAATTTTATAAACACGCAAAGCAGGGTTAAAGCCTTCAATGTCGCCGTTTTAACCGGCGGATTTTTGATAACCATATACGCGCTCGCTCAGTTCTTCGGATTTGATTTTGTACAGTGGAACGAGGGCTCCATGATAAAGGGCCGTTATTTCGCCTCCATGGGCAACCCGAACTTTTTGGGAGCGCTCCTGGCCATGGTCATACCGGTGAACCTCGCCTTCATGATGATAAACATACGCGCTAAAAAATACTATTTCGCCTCGGGGCTTTTCCTGCTTTTCATCCTTATATACATGGCCCTGTTCGGAACGCAGAGCCGCGCCCCGTTTTTGGCCTTCATAGCGTCGCTGCTTGTCTTAGTCGTTTACTGGGCCGTAAGCCTTGTTAAAAACGCCATGAAACATCCTGAAAATGCTCAAAAGGGCCTGTTTTCACTTGTGGCCGCGGAAGCGTCAAAGCATATAAAAATAATAGTTGTCGCCCTCGGTATTGCGGCCGTCGCTGTCATTTTGAGCGTGACAGTGGGGCGCGAGGCCTTCTTTAGGCTCTGGAGCTCGGTCACTAATGTAAAACAAAGCATGCAGGTATCCAGGCTCCACATCTGGATCCCGGCACTTAAAATGATAAAAGAAAACCCGGTACTTGGCACCGGAGTGGACACTTTCAAAAGCGTCTTCCCTAAATACGCGGGCACTAATTTTGCGCAGATAGACGGCGCGAACGTTTCCTCGCGCACGGCCCACAACGAACTCCTGAATATAGCCGCGACCATGGGGCTTTTAAGCCTCGGTGTTTACCTGCTGTTAGTTATCGCATACCTGCTCATGTGGTACAGGTCTTTCACGCGCACCGTGGACGGCGGCATGCGCCTTTTATCAATAGCCATGCTCGCGGCGTTTGTGGCTTACTTTGTGCAGAACCTGTTCTCTTTCGGGGTCGCGGCGATCAATACTTACCTTTACATGATATTTGCGGCGCACGCAGTCCTGTACGCGGAATTCTACGGGATAAAGAAGAAACATATCAGGCTCTATGAAACAGCGCACGGCGCGGGAATTTTCATGAAACTCACATTGCAGGTCATCGCCGTAATAATCGCCTCTTTCTTCGCTTATAAGGCTTTCATGATATATTCGGCCGACGTCCACTATAACAAGGGCAAGATCTGGGGCGGGCTGCAGAACCGCTGGGATATCGCCGTGACAGAGCATATAAAATCCGTCGAGGAAGCGCCCACCGAAGTCAAATATTACGTTTACCTGGCGCTCGCATACGAAAGGCTCGCCATGGGCACACAGGACAAGGCCCAGCAGCTGGGGCTGATGCATAAAGCCGTTGATGCTTACAAAAAAGGCGTGGAACTTAACCCCGGGAATTCATATTACTGGGGAAACCTGGGGCGCATCTATACCCTGCTCGGCAGGTACGAGGACCCGAAATATTTCCAGCTGGCCGTGGATAATTACCAGGCCGCCATAGACAAGGCGCCGGTAACCGGTTTGTTCTACAATAACATGGTCGAACTTTTCCTCTCGGTTAACATGCCCGACAAAGCCATGCCATACCTGCAAAAACTTGAGATGTACGACACAAAGCTCGCGTCAAGCGCGTACTTTTTACTGGGAAATATATTCTTCGGCCAAAAACAACTCATCGAAGCCGAATCAGCATACAGGAAATCCCTCGCTTTAAACCCGGAGTTCGCGCAGTCCTATTACAACCTGGGAGTGGTATGCGCCGCCCGCAAAAACAACGCGGAAGCGGTGACTTACCTGCAGAAATTCCTGCAGCTATCCCCGGGCTCGGAAATGGAACCCAACGCGAAGAAGATTTTGAGGGATCTGGGGGTAAGATAGTTTATTTAGGATCAATTAAAAATTTAAAATTCAAAATTCAAAATTATGGTCTATGCTCGTCGCAGGCTCCTCGCATATTATAATAAAGTCACGAAAGTGACACCTTAATTTTTAATTCTAANNCTAAATTTTGAATTTTTAATTAACCGGATTTCGCCTTAAAACGCGCCTTTCGGCGATATCTTTCTTGCCTTCTTAAACATCTCCTGCGCTTCCGTTTTCCTTCCCTGCTTCTCATATACCGTGGCAAGGCCGATGAGCGCGTCCGCGTAATTCGCGTTCAATTCCCTTGCTTTTTTGAAGTTCTTTTTTGCGTCAGCGTATTTTTCCTGCCTGTAATAAACCCATCC
>PMTB01000221.1 GCA_003167475.1 candidate division FCPU426 bacterium
TGCGTCTACCAATTTCGCCATCCCGGCCCGACTTAATTTTCTGTGAAGAACAATTTTTCAACGAGGCATATTATATAGAAAAGAAACATTTAAGTCAAGGGGTTTAAAAAAACATGGTTTTAATTAAAAATTCAAAATTAANNGACACCTTAATTTTTAATTCTAAATTTTGAATTTTTAATTGCCTTCCGCACTGTCATTCCCGTGTTTTTTCAGCATTATCAGCAGGACGTTTATATCCGCGGGGGTTATGCCCATTATTCTTGAGGCTTGGCCTATGGTGGAGGGCCTTATAATGGAGAGCTTTTGCTTTGCTTCCAATGACAGGCCGTGGTATTTCGAGTAATCGAAGTTTCCCGGGATCTGCTTTTCTTCAAGGCTTTTTGAGCGGTCTATGTCCAGCATTGACCTGGCTATGTAGCCGTCATATTGGACCTCGGCGTTTAAATATTCCATGAAGTGGCCGGGAACTGTCTCGTTTATTTCCGTGAAATGCTTCAGATTAAGATACGATATTTCCGGGCGCTTAAGCAGGGAATATAATGACAACTCATCCGTTATCGCTGTTGTTCCCATGGCAACCAACTTCGCGTTCACTTCTTCCGACGGGTGTATGTGTATCCCGCGCAACCTTTTTATCTCGTTTTTAAAGAACTCCTGTTTGTCATGGAGCTCATTTTTTCTGCCCTCATCGACCAGGCCCGCATTTATTCCGTATTCCGTCAGCCGGACATCCGCGTTATCCGAGCGCAGGACCAGTCTGTATTCGGCGCGCGATGAAAAAAGGCGGTAGGGTTCTTTTAATTCGTTTGTTATCAGGTCGTCTATCATTACTCCTATATAGGACTCGGATCTTTTGGGGGAGAACGGTTCTTCGCCCCTGATCTTAAGCACCGCGTTCATACCGGCGATAAGCCCCTGCGCCGCGGCTTCCTCGTAACCTGATGTGCCGTTTATCTGCCCGGCCAGAAACAAGCCTGAAAGCGCCTTTATTTCAAGGGAAGAACTCAGTTGTGACGGTGGCACAAAATCATATTCGATCCCATAGCCCGGCTTTATGATTTCCACATTTTCAAATCCCGGAATGGTGTGCAGATAGCCGTACTGCACGTCAAGCGGCAGGGAGGTTGACAGGCCGTTCAGGTACATCTCGTCCGAGTTGCGTTCCTGCGGTTCTATGAAGACGTGGTGTTTTTTCTTTTCCGGGAACTTCATGACCTTGTCCTCAATCGACGGGCAATACCTCGGCCCAAGGCCGAATATCATCCTGTTCTCCGCGCTGTATAACGGGGAGCGGTCAAGGTTCGCCAGTATCACTTCGTTTGTTTTTTCGTTGGTGTTTGCCAGCCAGCACAAAACCTGTTCTGTTTCTATTTTCCCGGATGTAAAAGAGAATGGTGTCGGCACGATGTCGCCGGGCTGTTCGGAGAATTTTGTAAAATCCAAAGAGTTTCTATTCACCCTGGGTGTTGTCCCTGTTTTTAGGCGGCCGAGTTTTAAACCAAGGCTTAGGAGGGAATCCGAGAGTTTGTTCGAAGGCGGGTCGCCGAGCCTTCCGCCTTCTTTTGACTCAAGGCCGGTAAACATACGGCCGTTTAAAAAAGTGCCTGTGGCGACGATAACGGCTTTTGCGTTATAAACAGTGCCTGCCTCGGTGACAACGCCGGTTATTATATTTTTATCCGAAGTGATGGAACCTACCATGGCCTCTATGACATCGAGGTTGGGTTGGTTCTCTACAACGTTCTTCATATAATTCCTGTATTCCTTCATATCAGCCTGCGCGCGAAGGCCGCGCACTGCCGGGCCTTTCTTTATATTGAGGACTTTGAACTGTATGCAGGTCTTATCCGCGGCTTTCGCCATTTCCCCGCCCAAAGCGTCTATCTCGCGCACAAGCTGCCCCTTGGCAAGCCCGCCAATAGCCGGATTGCAGGACATCTCGCCGATTTTGTCCTTGTTAATGGTGAAAAGCGCGGTTCTTTCCCCCATACGGGCGGAAGCGAGGGCGGCCTCTATGCCGGCGTGGCCGGCGCCTATGACGATTACCGAGTAGTCCATTTGTTCTCCTGATTTTGATGTTATTGATTGTATTGCAGCGTCGTCATTGCGAGGAGCGAGATCTTCAGCGACGAAGCAATCTCTGTTCTTTTGTAGAGTATTAAGGCTTATCGGTGGAACTGAGATTTCCGTGTTCCACGGACTGTAGGTTTCGTCGCGGAAAACTTGCTCCTCGCAATGACGGCCCTTCGGGGTGTTTTGACTAAAAAGAAAAACGGAGTTTTATGAAACCAATGTTTAATAAAGTAACAATAGTCGGCATGGGCCTCATGGGCGGAAGCCTGGGGCTTTCTTTGCTTGATAAAAAACTGGCAAAGAATGTAACCGGCCTCGGCCGGAACTTAAAACGCCTGCAGATAGCCAGGAAAAAGGGCGCGGCTACCGGCGTTACCACGGATTATAAAACCGCGGTGACAGGCGCGGACCTTGTGGTTATAGCGCTGCCGGTGATGATGATACCGGCGGCTTTTAAGGATATAAAGCCGTTCCTTTCAAAGGACACAATAGTGACCGATATGGGGAGCGTCAAAGGCGCTATTTGCGCAAAAATCGGTTTGTTTGACACGGGCAGGAATTTTGTCGGTTCGCATCCCATGGTTGGTTCTGAAAAGGCCGGGGTTGAATTCATAATAAAAGGGCTTTATGAAAAAGGGGTATGCATAGTAACCCCGGAGAAGAGGACAGACAGCAAGAAGAGCGCCTCAATCACGCTGCTTTGGGAAGCGCTCGGCATGAAGGTCATCAAGATGGCCCCGAAGGAGCACGACGAATGCACCGCGGCAGTGAGCCATTTTCCGCACCTGGCTGCGTTTGCCATGGTGGTGTCGCATGAAGGCCAGATCAGGAAAAACAAAGCGGTTATAGGGCCGGGCTTTAAGGATTCGACAAGGATCGCGGCCTCGAACGAGGAACTTTGGTCGGAAATAATACTTATGAACAAGGGTGAGATATTAAAGAACATAGATCTTTACATAAAACAGCTTGTGTTACTTTCCGGTGTTATCAATGACAGCAGACTGAACGAACTGAAAGAATATATCAAAAAGTCAAGAATTTTAAGGGAGTCAATAAAATGAAAAAGATGCATGTAGGACCTGCGAAAAACTGCAGGAAGACCGTAACAGTACAGGGCGACAAGTCGATCTCGCACAGGGCAATTATCATAGGCTCAATGGCAAAAGGCACGACCATTGTTTCCAATTTTCTTGAGGCGGAAGACACCCTGAACACCATAAAGGTCTACCGCGAGCTCGGCGTGAAAATCGAAAAGACAAAGAACAAGTATTATATTTACGGCAGGGGAGCGGGCTCGCTCCGCCAGTCGCACGAGGCTTTATACGTGGGAAATTCCGGAACCAATATAAGGCTTACCATGGGAGTGCTCTCCGCGAAGAATTTTACCTCCGTTATTACAGGCGACGGACAGATTGTAAAGAGGCCAATGGGCAGGGTGATAGAACCGCTTACGCTGATGGGCGCTAAATTCGAAAGCAACCAGGGTAAAGCCCCGGTCACCATACTCGGCGGTACGCTTAAAGGCATAGAGTATAAACTGCCTATGGCATCGGCCCAGGTAAAATCGGCCGTGCTGCTTGCGGCGCTCGGGGCCAGGGGAAAAACCACCATAAAAGAACCCATAGTTTCGCGCGACCATACCGAGCGCATGCTTAAGTATTTTGGCGCGCCCATTACCCAGTCAAAAGGCGTAATAACCGTGAAGCCGGGAAAAGAAATGAAGGCAAAACCTGTTTTTGTGCCGGGGGACATATCGTCCGCGGCTTATTTTATCATAGCGGGGCTCATGATGAAAAATTCCGTGATCAGGGTGAAAAATGTGGGATTAAACCCGACCCGCACCGGCATCATCGAGGTCATGAAAAAGATGGGCGGCAGGATAAAGATCAGCGGCCTTAAGGTGAAAAATAACGAGCCTGTCGGGGATGTGATCTCCTCAACCTCGAGGCTCAAAGGCGTCACCATAGGCGGCGCCATGATCCCGAAACTCATAGATGAGATCCCGGTGATAGCCGTGGCCGCGGCTTTTGCCGCGGGCAAGACCGTAATCAGGGACGCAAAGGAACTGCGCTACAAAGAAACAGACAGGATAGAGACCGTTATAAAGAATTTAAGGCGTATCGGCGTAAAAGTCGAGGAACTGCCCGACGGCATGGTCATACACGGCAACGGAGGAGTTCCTTTTAAATACGCCGACATAGATTCTTTCTCCGACCACCGCATAGCCATGGCTTTCTCGGTCGCGGCGCTCTCGGGAGAGAACGGGCTTTTGATAAAGGATGTGGAGTGTGTGAACACCTCGTTCCCCGATTTTTTTGACATCATGAAGAAAATATCGGTGAAGTGATGAAGCCGGCCGAACGAATCGACCTTTTTTTCTTCGTTATATTGCATAACTTCGCGAAGATATTCCTGTGGTTTTACTTCAGGATACTGTTCTTTACAAATATCATAGACTCAAAGAACGTGCCGTCAAAGGGCGGATTCATTGCCGCGGCCAACCACTCGAGTTTCTTCGATCCGCCATTGATTGGAATTATCACTTGGCGCAGGATGTTCCGCTTTATGGCGAGGGACACGCTCTTTAAGTTTCCGGTATGGGGAAGTTTCCTGCGCTACCTCGGGGCAATACCCATCAAAAGGGCGACCGTGGACAGGACGGCCTGGGACAAGGTTATCTCCACCGTTCAGGACGGCCACATTGTCAGCCTTTTCCCGGAAGGGACAAGGACATTGGACGGCGAGATACACCCCGGCAAAGCAGGCACAGGCATGCTCGTGTACAAATCAAAGTGCAGGGTAATACCCCTGTATATACACGGCACGTATAAGGCATGGAAAAAGACGCAGCTTTTGCCGATGCCTTTCAATAAAATGGACATAATCTGCGGCGAGCCGCTCTCTTTTGAGGAACAGTTCAAGAAGGAAGATACAAAGGAAACGTACATAGAGATAACGACGGTCATAATGGCCGAGATCAACAGGCTCAAGGCAAAGTACCTGGCCGAATACGGGAAAAAAGCAAAATGAAAGTCTCTTTGGCCGATGGTTCCGGATTTTGTTTCGGCGTGGAAAGGGCCATGGACATGGCTTACAAATACGCGCTGGACAGTAAGGGAAAGAAACTTTATTCTTTCCATGAAATAATCCATAACCCGCAGGAAACGGCAAGGCTGGAAAAAGCCGGCGCAAAGCGGGTGGATTCGGTTTCCGCGGTCGGCAAAGGGTCTTCTGTGATAGTGAGCACGCACGGCATCACGCAAAAAGAGGAAGAGCTGCTGCGCGGGAAATGCGCAAGCGTGCTTGACACCACGTGTCCGTATGTAAAGAAGATCCATCATATTGTGAAGAAACTGAGCGCTGAGGACTACCAGGTCATCATAGTCGGCGACGCCGAGCATCTCGAGGTCATAGGCATTATGGGGCACGCGGGCGATGACGGCGTCGTGGTAAGCTCCATACAGGACGCGCAGTCCCTGAAAATGAGGGAAAAAGTCGGGGTCGTATCGCAGACCACGCAGAATACCCAGATATATTCCGGGATAATCGGCGCGATAACCGAAAAAGCGTTCCTTAACAGGTACGCGGAAGTGCGTTCTTTCAATACGATCTGCGACGCGACAAAGAACCGGCAGAAAGCCACGCTGGAGCTGGCGAAAAAGTCGGATGTCATGATAATAGTGGGCGGAAAGAACAGCGCCAACACCAGGAGGCTTTTTGAGATCAGCGCGGAAATATTAAACGACGTGCACCATGTGGAGAACGCCGGGGAGCTGGAAAAAAACTGGTTTAAGGGCAAAAAAAACGCCGGGGTCAGCGCCGGAGCGTCCACGCCGGCAAGCGTGATAAATGAAGTAGTCATGAAAATAAGGAAAATTGGAGAACACAAATGATTAGAGACGGCATGATTATAAAGGGAAAAGTACTGCGTAAGAGCGATGGCGACATTTATGTCAATATAAATTACAAGTCAGAGGGCGTCATCCCCAAGGAGGAAACCTCCAAGTACGCGTACTATGATTTTATAAGCGACGGCGACGACATAGATGTGCATGTCAAAAGGCTCGAGACTCAGGACGGGTTTGTGCTGCTTTCGAAGATAATCGCCGATAAAAAAATAGTATTCGGAAGGGTGAAGAACGCTTTCAAGGACGGCGGATTCATAGAAGGCGCCGTGACCAAGGCGGTTAAAGGCGGATTCATCATAGATTTCGGGGCAAATGTCACCGCTTTCCTGCCCATGTCGCATTCCAAAGCGTACGGCGAGGATATTGTGGGCAAGAAGCTTCCGCTGAAAATAATACAGCTGGACGAGGAAAAAAGAAATGTGGTCGTGTCATACAAGGAGTATATGACCGAGAAGGAAAAGACCGAGAGTGAAGCTGTGGCCAAGGTGTATCCTATGAACGAAAAAGTCACTGTGACAGTCGCGCAGGTGCTGCCGGACGGCATAGAGGTGGAAAAAGAGGGCCTGAAAGTTTTTATTCCATTCGCGGAACTCTCGTGGAAGACCGCTTCCAGCCCCGAAGAAGAGGGCTTTAAGGAAGGCGCTGCGCTGGACGCAATGGTGGTAACCAATGAAAAGGGCAGGGTATCTTTGAGCGTGAAGCGCCTTAAGGAAAATCCGTTCAAATCATTCATGGACAATTACAAGCCGGGAGACAGGCTCGATACGCGGGTAAAGGAAATATTCCCGGAAGGTATGACGGTTTCCGTCAGTGACGGGCTTGAGGGGTTCGTGCCGGCCGGGGAGTTCTCGTACTTTCGCAGGATAAAGGACGCTTCCGCCGTATATAAAAAAGGCGACGCGCTTAAGGCATGCGTGCTGAAAATAGACGAAGCGAAAAACAGGGTTATCCTCAGCGTAAAGCGCCTTGAAAAGAACCCGTGGAATTCCATGGAAGAGCGTTATCCGGTCGGAGCCAGGGTATTCGGGACAATAAGGGGCCTTATAGAAGGCGAAGGCGCCGAGATAGAACTCGAGGAAAATATTGACGCTTTTCTGCATATTTCAAATATATCATGGGGCCAGTTTGCGGCCATATCCGAAGCGCTGACCCCGGGCGAAAAAAAGGAATTTAAGATCATGGAGGTTGATAAGGCAAAGTACAGGATCATGCTGGGTTTAAAACAACTGCATGCCTCGCCATGGGCGCTGTTCACATCCAAGTTCAAGGAAGGCGCGTACGTTGACGCGAAAATAATAGAAGTGGATGATAATTCCGTGACAATGCTCCTGTCCGACGGAGTGACCTCGAAAATACCGGTAAGGAACAAGGCCAAACTGAGGAACCAGAAAGGCGATGTTATAAAAGTAAAGATAAACAAGATCGACAAAGATACAAAAAAAGTCATGCTGCTGGCAAAGGACCTTGAGGCCACTGAGGAACAAAAACAGATAGACGACTATATGAAGTCCCATGACCACACGTCCTTCAAGCTTAATGATATAATTAATTTCGGGAATGTCGACAAGGGGGAAGATAATGCAAAGTAATAAAATACCCCTGCCCACTGTAAACAGGCTGTCGCTGTATTTAAAATGTTTTTCAGAACTGGCCCAGTCAGGGGTGGAATACGCCTCGTCGGACCAGGTGGCGCAGAGCATAGGCCTGAACCCCGCGCAGGTCAGGAAGGACCTGGCTTATTTCGGCAAGTTCTGCCGCAGGGGGTTCGGCTACCATGTCGAGCAGCTTAAAGAA
>PMTB01000240.1 GCA_003167475.1 candidate division FCPU426 bacterium
AACAACATTTGACAAAAACTCAACTAAACTTCAATATTTATATACGAGGCGTTCTGCAAAAGGACAGAGATTGCTTCGTCGCTGAAGATCACGCTCCTCGCAATGACAGCGCTACATTTTAAATTTTGTTTAAGTAACAAAACCATGGTTTTCCGGCCTGTCCTTACATTTTCCTAAAATCGCATATATAGACCACTAATGCGATTTTAGGAAATTTTCCTTGCATTTATCCTTATTTCTAATACAATACTAATTCGTACGGGTTTTATTGAAGTTTGGGTATTATAATGAAGGACAACGGGCGCGGAACTCCAAACTCAAAAATTTTTGGAGGCATTATGGGCAACAAAACAAAGGTTTATCTTGTAATTTGCTGTTTTGGAGCGGTTTTGCTGGCCAATTCATGCGCTACCAACCAGGTTATTAAGGAAGAAAAGGCTGAAGTTAAGACGGCAACACCGGTTTCAGAAAGTAAAACAGCTGTTGTGACGAAAAAAACCGAGGAAATTGTAAAGGCACAAAAGGAAGAACCCACACCGGCGGCTGAAGTTACGATTGAGATAAAAAAAGAAGCAACTGTTGAAAAGCAGGTAAAAGCCGAGCCCACAGCCGCGGCAACGGCGGAAGTTTCACCTACGGCCGTAAAGACAAAGGAAGCCGCGAAAAAAACCGTAAAAACGGTTTCGAAATCGAAGAAGAAAAAGCAGTCAACCACGGTTGTTGAAAAGAAATCATTGACTAACAACGAGCAGGTGGATGCACTTATAGACAGGATGAACAAGGCGCAGTCTGATATAGTGGCGACAAAAGCAAACCTTACGATAAAGACCATTTACTCAGGCTCGGCGCCCCAGGTTGTGAAAGGCACCGCAATCGTAAAAAAGAAAGACAAGTTCAACGTACATTATACCGAGCCGCAGGAACAGCGCATAGTGTCAAACGGCAGGACCATCTGGGTCTACACGCCGGCCATGCAGCAGGTCATTAAGCAGACCGTGGAGAGCGCGAATGTGGACGCGAAATTATACACTGACATGGGGAGTTCCATCGCGCACTTCGCCAGGCACAGCAGGACCACGCTTACCGAAGACGACACGGATTACACCATCACAATGGTGCCTGAAAAAGACAAGGGCATCATGTACGACGAGATAACGGCAAGGATAGACAAGAAAACGCTCAACCCGGTATTCATGGGGTTAAAGTACGAGGGCGCGGCTACGGAAGTGACGTTCACGGACACGGTAAACTATACCGAAGCCTCCTCGGAGGGCGTACCTGAACTGGCCGCAAAGAACTTTACTTTCGTCAAGCCCGAGGGAGTGGAAGAGATAGAGGCAGCGGACCTTATGCAGGGCCTGACAAAATAAAAAGCCGCGAGGCGTAACTTAAAAGGAGATTTAAATGGCAGAGACAAAAGGATACGGGGAAATACTCAGAAAAGCAAGGGAAGCGAAAAAATTTACGCACCTGGAACTTCAGAAAATATTAAAAATGGACCCGGCTTACCTAAAAGCGCTCGAGGCTGAGGATGTAACGCCTTTTGAAAAGCATGTTTACATGAGGTTCTTTTTAAAAACTTATGCAAAACACCTGAAGGTGGACGTGAAGGAAGTCCTCGCCCTATATGATTTCTCGCCGGAAGTGGTGGAGTCGGACAAAAAAACAAAGGAACAGCCCAGGCATAAGATGCTCGTGGGCGATTTTGTCAAAGAACCCGAATCGGCACAGCTGGAAGCCGCAAAGGGCATAGATCTTACCATAATG
This sequence comes from candidate division FCPU426 bacterium, assembly GCA_003167475.1. Lineage (GTDB taxonomy): Bacteria > Oederibacteriota > PGYV01 > PGYV01 > Palsa-1178 > PALSA-1178. The sequence goes on from PMTB01000240.1 coordinate 1,768, forward strand.
ACGCAGAAGAATATGATGATCATAGGCGGCGCAGTGGCCGGCCTTATCCTTGTTGTGGCCCTTATCATGATATTCGCCGGCAAGGGAAAGCCTGGGCAGAGCGCGGGCAATAACAATAATATTTACGTGGCCACAGTCAACGCGCCCACGAGCCTTAAAGTTTCGGTCCGCGCAAAGGAAGATGTATGGATGAAGTCGCGCGTGGACGGAATGGAAGACGATTTTATGCTCAAAAGGAACGAAGAAAAAAAATTCAAGGATACAAACAGGATAGTTTTCCTCGTGGGTAATGCCGGAGGAGTGGAGTTCACTGTCAATGGCGACGCCATAGGCGTTATAGGCGAGTCGGGCGAAGTGATAAACGGCCTTGTTTTTGAAACCGGCAAGAACTGGTACATAGACAAGGCGCAGGGATTCAAGCGCGAGAACCCAAAACCCGAGCTTGAAGCGGCCGCGCCTACAAAGGAGCCGACAACGGCCCCTACAGCGGTTCATGAACCCACGGCCGTACCGTCGACAACGACGGCAAAGTAGGTTTTAACGGACTGGGTTTTTTAACTTTAGTCTCCAGTTTCCAGTCTCACTTGTCCGCAGAAGTTTTAACACAGGCGGACTCGTCCGCGGAGCTTCAGCGGAGGCGGAAATAACTTTTTAGGAGGTTTTTTTATGGCATCAGACAGCTCGTTCGACATAGTTTCAAAGATAGACATGCAGGAAGTGGTCAACGGCATAGACCAGGCTATGAGGGAAATCACCAACAGGTATGATTTTAAGGATACCAATACCACCATTGAGCTCAAACAGGAAGAACGCGAGATAATAATAACCACCACGGACGACTATAAGGTAAAAGCCTCCGAGGAAGTTTTAAGGTCCAAGATGATAAAGCGCGGGGTGCCCCTCAAGGCGCTGGTAAGCGAGACAGCCACCCAGTCCGGAATGAACAAGATGATCATGAAGATAAAGATGCAGGACGGCATACCCCAGGACAAGGGCAAGGAAATAACGAAATTCATAAAGGAACAGAACCTGAAAAAAATACAGGCTTCCATACAAAAAGATGTGATAAGGGTGACAAGCCCGAAAAAAGACGACCTGCAGGCCGTCATGCAGGTATTAAAAGGGCATGATTTCGGGATAGACATGCAGTTCACGAACTTCAGATAATGCAATCACAAATCCATAATCACAAATCCCGGATAAAATGAAACTCGGCGTCATCAATCTCGGGTGCCCGAAAAATACCGTTGACACCGAAGTCATGATGTCTTATCTGCGCGATTTTACCCTGACACAAAATCCTTCCGAGGCCGATTACATACTCATCAATACCTGCGGTTTCCTGCGCGCCTCCAGGCTTGAATCCTCCAAGGCCATATCCGACATGCTTAAAAATAAAAAATGTAAAGTCATAGTGGCCGGATGTTTTGTCACGAAGGAACTCAAAAAACTAAAAAAGCAATTCAAGGCGGTTTATGCCTGGGTTGGCGTCAACGACATTTCAAATATACGCAAGGCCGTGGAACACGGCGGGGTATACGTCAACTCAGCGCCATGCGTTTACAAGTCCACCGAACACGTGACCCTGCTCAATTCATACTCGGCCTACGTGAAAATATCCGACGGGTGCAACCACCGCTGCTCTTTCTGCGTAATACCTTCGATCAAGGGGAAATACAGGTCGAGGAAGACAGAGGATATAGCGGGTGAAGTAAGCGCGCTTGTGGATTCCGGCGTGTCCGAGATCAACCTGATAAGCCAGGACCTGACCTACTATGGCAGGGATAATTACGGCAGGAGCTCTATCGCGCGGCTTATGAAGGCTATACTTAAAAAGACAAAAAAATTCTTCTGGCTCAGGCTGCTTTACCTGTACCCGGATTTTGCAGCCATCAAAGGCATAGTGTCGGTCATGGCCTCTGACAAAAGGGTATGCAGGTATCTTGACATCCCGTTCCAACACATTTCCAACGGTATACTCAAAAGCATGAAACGCGGGTACTTAAGGCACGACGTGGAGGGTATAATTCATCATATAAAATCAGCCATACCCGGCGTGCACCTCAGGACGTCATTTATAACGGGGTATCCGGGGGAGACGCAGGCGGATTTTGAGGAACTTAAGCAGTTTATAGGCTGCGGCTATGTGGAAAAATCCGGCATATTCGGGTATTCGGACGAACCCGGGACGCACGCGTACACCCTTAAGAATAAGCCGGGCCAGGCAATAATAAAGAAAAGGCAGAAAAGTTTGGCCGCCGTCGCGGCAAAAGTCTGCTATACTATTAATGCGGGTGAAACTGGGAAGACAAAGAAAGTGCTTGTGATCGGGGAGCGCGCCAAAGGCATATATATGGGCAGGACCGGGGAAAACGCGCCGGATATAGACAACTATATACTTTTTAACAGCGGTAAATCCCACAAGCCGGGTGATTTTGTGACGGTCAAAGTGACAGGGTACGAAAAATTCGACCTTTTAGGAGCAGCGATTTGATAAGCGAAGGGCTGAAAAAGCTTCCAAACAGGATAACCATGTTCCGCATGCTTATAATAATATTTTTTATACCGGCATTGCTTGCCTCGAACGTGGTCTGGAATTACGTGGCGCTTTTCCTTTTCGCCATAGCCGGAATAAGCGACTGGCTCGACGGATTTATAGCCAGGAAATACAATATCGTGAGCGACTTCGGCAAGGTCATGGACCCGCTTGCGGACAAGATACTGGTTGTGTCCACGCTACTGTGTTTTGTCCAGCTCGGCGTGGTGCCTGCGTGGATGGTCGTCATCATAATAAGCAGGGAGTTCATGATATCCGGCATACGCATGATGGCCGCGCAGGGCGGCAAGATAATACAGGCGTCCAACCTCGGAAAATTGAAAACAGTCGTCGAAATGACCGCGATCACAACGGTGCTCCTCCTGAAAGTTATTCAGGATACCATTGAATACTATAATGAAACCCAGACCTGGGAGCAGATAGTAATGAAGCTAGGCAGCTGGGGCGACACCCTGGTGCAGTTCGCCTACGGCGCGCCGTACTGGCTGATGTTCGCAGCCACGGTCATGAGCCTGGTGTCGGGGCTGGATTATTTTTTCAGGAACAAGAAGATATTTGATAAGGAAATATAAAGATAAGTTGTTAAGCCAAAAGCCAAAAGACAAAAGTTAAGTTTTTAAGGGTTGAAGTGGTTAAGCGGTAAAACGTGGTTGTTTTTTTGCTTTACTTGACAACTTGCCTTTACTTTCTTTAACTTTACTTTTGTCTTTTGGCTTTTGGCTTGAAAACTTAAAAGGAGATTTATATGAAACACCTTTACCTGGCTATTTCGACCTTCTTCTACACCGGCTTTTTCCCCAAGGGTTCCGGCACTTTCGCAACCGCCTGTTTTTTGCCTTTTTATTACTTTATATTCAGGAGCATGAACCCGTACCTGTACCTGGGCATTACCGTGGCCCTGTATTTCATCGGCGTGTGGGCGTCAAATTATGCCGAGGCAATTTTAAAAAAAGAGGACCCGTCGGAAGTTGTCATAGACGAAGTGGTCGGGTTCCTAATCACCATGTTCCTAATCCCGTATTCCTTCAAGGCTATGATGGTGGGTTTTGTGGTTGCCAGGGTCCTGGACATAATCAAGCCATTCCCGGCCTACCAGTCGCAGGTCCTCAGGGGCGGCAACGGCATAATGATGGACGACGCGATATCGGGCGTTTATGGCTGGATACTTATGATGGTGCTGGTGCATTTCAGGGTTTTGTAATTGTTTTGTATTTGTAGGGACAGCGCTCCCGCGCTGTCCGCACGTTGTGTTTTAAATCGGAGCAGGCAGGTTTTTTGTTTGTAATTAAACAGGGGGCTGTAAATTGAAAAGTAAAGCAATTATAATATCCGTGTATTTACTGATTTCAACAGGCTTTTGTTCCTGCGCCTCGTTCGGACTGAAAATAATACAGGCCCCCAATACCCGTTTAAGGGACTTCAGCACCGCCACCATCCTGGTAAGCGACCATGCCGCGGAAAACAGCCTGGCTTCTATACAAAAACGGGGCAAGACCGCACCTGTGCTTGACGCTGAAAAGCAGGTAGTGAAGAGGATGCTGGCCAAAAGGCTGATGTCCGAAAAGAAGTTCACGAAACTTTACGATTACGAAAAAGCAGGAGCGGCCGGGCAGCTTTTTATGGACGTAACCATCAGGGAATTTGATTACAATGAGGCTGATTTTCATTACCTGGGAACCCTCGGTATATACTCCAATTCGTTCAAGGTAGCCAACCTGGACATTACAAGCACGGACCAGACATCGAACCTGGTGATAAACGTTGTCTTTTACAACGCGGCCGACATGAGGAGGATCTCCGAGGTTGATTTGACCGTTAACAAGGAACATAACGACGGCTCGCACGAGGATTTTGGAGAGGATAAACCGTACAAGGACTACGTGGAGAGCCTTGTTGGAAAAGCCCTCGACGAGCTTATGTCCTTTATGTACAGCTACAGATAAGGTTTGATTTTTTCTTTCTTTAATTATATAATTAAGGCACGAAAAGGGGGTAATACAATGAAAAAAACATCAATTTACATTATTTTGTTTCTTCTTATGATTGTTTTTACGACAATAGCATCGGCAGAGGAACAGGCCCAGCCGGTTACGGCCGCGGCGCAGGGTGCGGCAGCAACACAGGTTCAGCCGCAAGACGACGTCAATAATTATTCCATGTCCTTAGGCCCGGGAGTAACGTTCAGGTTTTTGAACAAAGACTGGTCGGGAATTGAGCTGCCCTTATCAGGTTCATATACGGATTCAATCACGGATGTGACTAATCCTGAAACCAGGCAATACAGTTATGGTATTAATGCCGGCATAGGTTATGTATTCCCGTTAAAAAAAGCCGGCGGATTACACGTGAACCTGGTACCAGGGATTGGAATAAATTATACTTATACATACGGCGTAAGCGATCAAACCTCGCATTCTTATTCAATCGCCGCGTCGGCAAATATCAAACTCGAGGTTGAGTATTTTTTAAGCAAACTGCTGAGCTTTTTCCCGGGGGGATTGAGCATAGGCGGAAGTTTTACGCTTTCCGGGTCCGGGACTTATTACGGCAACTCCATATCCGGAGACCCGTACTCGACGCTTCACATGTATCCGTATTTTACGCATTCATGGCTCTTTGGGTCCTATCTTGGCGCATCCACTTCGACCATAAGCGGGCTTATGGCCAGGTATTATTTTTAATATGAGGATAATATCACCCATTCTGGTTTTATCCCTGTTTACGGTTTTATATGCGCGCGGGGAAAGCCTGCCAATACCGGTCACACCAACCGTATCGGAACAAACCGGGCCGGGAGCAAATGAAAGCTCTGATACTTATGGCATGGCGATCGGGCCGGGATTATCAGTGAGGTTCCTTAATAAGGATTGGTCGGGTATAGAGATTCCGGTATCTTTAAGTTACAGATATGTTCCGAACTCAAGTTTAAGGACCTCGTATACGGCCGGGTTTGGCTATATATTTCCGGTCAAAATAATAGGCGATATGCATGTATGCGTGGTGCCCGGCGTCACCGCCGGATACTCGCAAAACAATACAGTAACCAGGATAGGATATACGTTAACCGGAAGCGGCAACCTGAAATTCGAGGTGGAATATCTTTTAGGCAGGCTGCCCGGGATATTACCGGGGGCCATAAGTATCGGCGGGAGTTTTTTGGCGCGCGTTAATATAAGCTACACTGAGAACAGGCAGGTCACAACAATCCATCATTACACCTATACTTTGTCATGGGGCGGCAGCCTCGGCGCGGCAGATTCTACACTGGCCGGGTTGATGGTGAGATATTATTTTTAAAGTTTAATCCGCGGGTTTGGGCAGAATAAACTTGCATTTCAGGCAATCCTTGACTACAATATATAGGCACTTATAGATCATGAAAGAACATTTGTCAAAATCCAGCGAAATACAGAAGATTTTATCCCTTATAAAATCAGGGCATAAAAATATCACGGCAGAATCCCTAAGCGACTGCTTCAGGGGGATACTCTACTCAAAAATAATCTCGGAAACCGATAAGGATGTATTTATTGTCACGTCATCTGAGAATATATACGCGCTTTACGCGGAGATTTCCGGGCTAAAGGAAGAGTTCGCGATAGACGCGGAAATACTTTTCTATCCCGAGGATGACTCGCTCATGTACGGGTCCTTGCAGGCTTCAAAGGAAATATCCAAGGCACGCGCTAAGGCATATGAGGAGATATTCAGGAAAGACAGGAAAGTCATAATAACCGATATAAACGCGCTGGCGGAAAAAATACCATCCCCTGAAAAAGTGAAGAAATATTTTTATAACCTCAAAAAAGACGGCAAGTTAAATCCGGATAAAATATCAGAAGTGCTCGCCGAAAACAAGTACGAACGCGTCCTTAAAGTCGAAAATGTATTTGAGTACTCGGTCAGGGGCAGCATCATAGACATATTCTCGCCGGATTATGATTATCCTGTCAGAATAGAACTCTTTGGTGACACCATAGAATCCCTGCGGTTTTTCTCACTGGACACCTACTCCACTACAAAACACATGGACTCCGTGGAACTCCTGCTTTTCAACCCGGGCAATAAGTTCAAGGACGTCAATGGATGTATAATCGATTATTTCGCGCCCTACAAGACCCTGGTCATTATAGACGACACAGACTCCATAAAGGCGGAGATACTTGATAAGATAAAAAAAATAGAAAAGTACATAGAGAACGACGGGATAAAGGACAATCTTTTTCAGGTCCCAGCCGTTTACAGGAAACTCTCACTTTTCCAAAAATTCAAGACTTACTCCATTTCGAAAACAAAAGCAGGGATAAAGTTCAAGATACGCTCCAACCCGCCTTTTAACAGGGACATCAAGCTTTTCTTCGGGTATATGAAGGAACTTGAGGACGGCGGATATTTCAACTATATAATCTCCGACAATGACGCCGAGACAAAACACCTTAAGGAACTTTTTGAGGAATACGACAAAGACAACAAGGTAAACCTTTTTAAGAACACGAAATTCCTGGCGGCAAGCAACAGCGCGGGCTGCGTACTGCCGGATATAAAACTTTCCTTTATATCGAACAGGGAAATATTCGCGCGTTATAAGGGGAAAGTCACCGGACGGCGCAAGGAAAAGTTTCTAAAACCGGTCAAGCATTACATGGAACTCAAGGAAAAGGATTACGTGGTGCACCGCGACCACGGCATAGGCGTGTTTGAGGGCGTCAAAGCCATGGCCATAGACGACATTAATTCCGATTTTATCTATATCAGGTATTTTGGAGACGACAAGCTTTACCTTCCCATCTATAAAATTTCCATGATAGACAAGTACGTGGGCAGCGAAGGCATCCCCGTGCTTTCAAAGCTCGGCGGTGCTTCATGGAAAAAGACAAAGGAAGAGATACAGGCCCAGCTAAAGATGATGGCTTCGGAACTGCTGAATATTTACGCCAAGCGCGAGACCACTGGCGGCATAAGGTACCCGGTTGATGACGAGCAGCAAAAAGAATTCGAACAGGCATTCATATACGAGGAAACAGAGGACCAGGACAGGGCCATAGCCGAGGTAAAGGCTGATATGGGCAAGGCAAAGCCAATGGACAGGCTTGTGTGCGGGGACGCGGGGTTCGGTAAGACAGAGGTCGCCATGCGCGCGGCTTTCAAGGCGGTTAACGCCGGCCGCCAGGTGCTTGTTATGACTGCCACAACCCTGCTGGCCCAGCAGCACTATTTTACTTTCAAAGAACGCATGGCTGACTACCCCATAAGGATAGAAATGTTATCCAGGCTTGTTTCCGCAAAAGACAAAAAAGAGGTGATTGCAGCCAATAAAAAAGGCGCGGTCGACATCCTGATCGGCACAAGCGCGGTGCTCGGCCAAAGCGTTGAATTCAACGACCTCGGGCTTGTTATTATAGACGAGGAACAGCACTTCGGGGTGAAGAACAAGGAATTCCTGCGGGACAAGCACCCGCAAACAGACATACTTACCTTAACTGCCACGCCAATACCAAGGACCCTGTACTTTGCCATGTCCGGAATAAGGAGCATAAGCAATATAAACACGCCGCCGCCGGGCAAGCGCTCCATAGAAACATGCATAGCCGAGGAAAAACTATCCACCATTAAGGAAGTGATACTAAGGGAAGTGCTGCGTAAAGGCCAGGTATTTTACATTCATAACAACATACAGACCATATTCAAGCTCAAGGAAAGCCTTGAAAAAGCCCTGCCCGAGATACGCTTTAAGGTGGCGCACGGCAGGATGAAAAAGGAAGCGCTTGAAAAAATAATGCGGGACCTGCTGCACCGCAAGTTCGACGTGCTCATATCCACCACGATCGTTGAATCGGGCCTGGACCTTCCGGATGTGAATACCATAATAATAGGCTCCGCCGACAGGTTCGGCCTGTCCCAGCTTTACCAACTGCGCGGAAGGGTAGGCAGGCGCGACAAGCAGGCGTACGCGTACCTGCTGGTTAAAGACGCGAAGTACCTAACCGGAATAGCCAAGGAAAGGCTGAAGACCATAGAGAGTTATGTGGACCCGGGCGCGGGGTTCCGCATAGCCATGAAGGATATGGAACTGCGCGGTGCGGGTAATTTGCTGGGGACAAAACAGCACGGGAACATGGAAAAGATAGGTTTTGAACTGTACTGTAAAATGCTCGAAGAAGCAGTGGCAAGGCTTTCCAACGGCGTGTACGAAGAGGAAGTTGACACAAAGATCAAAGTCGATTTCAAGGCGTTCATACCCGAGGATTATATATGGGATTCCGGCGAGAAATTAAGGGTGTACAGGAGGCTCTTTGCCGCAAGAAGCAATGAGGATATAAAGGAGATAGAGAAGTACTTAAAGGACGCCTGGGGAGCCATGCCGGAAGAGGTGAAAAACATCCTCTACGTTGCCGAACTGAAAGTAATAGGCCGTAAGTTGAAGTTATACGAAATAGCCTCCACAGCAAGCCGCCTAGCCATGACCTGGGATGAGACGGTTCCGCAGGATATAATGAGGAAGATAGCGACGAAGTACAAAAAAATATACAAACCCCTGCCGAACAGGATAGAGTTCGAGTACACAAGCAGGAAGGAAATAACGGAAATGATGGTTTAGGAATTGGTTGTAAACTGTTAAAACATGGCTTGGATAAATCCAAAACAAATGTTATAATATATGTGATTGATAACTAGGGGAATGATTTAAAAAGCACAGGGGGTTTCATGAAAAAACCAATAAGTCTTATCGTATTGATTCTTATTGTTTTCACCGGATGCATCCACAATAACACCCCATCAAGTCCGGATAATTCAAAAACCTGGAAATATCTTGGAAGCGCCGGTTTTTCGCAGTCATACAATATTTTGGATGTTTATCTGGGGACGCCCTATATTTCATGTTTATATGACACAATTGATCCCGGCACGGGGAACCCTATAGTGAACGCTTATGTGCAGAAATTTGAGAATGGGGCATGGACCGATGTCGGCAATCGGGGATTTAAACAGGGAAGCAATTTTTACGGAATGAAGGTTGTTGGCGGAATTATCTATGCTGTTTTTAAGGATGAAGTGATGAAATATGAAGCAGGTGTATGGTCAACACAGGGACCCGGTCCGGATACAGTAATTCCTACGGTTGCTCCGCCAGCCACTATGAACATGTGGTTCGGAATAACAAAATGGCCGAATATTTATGAATATTGCATTGATGATAGTTACTATTCGGCAAGTGCGATTATTAAGTATGATGGGGTAAACTGGACTAATATAGGGACTCCCTATACTCCGGCGGTTCTTTTAACCGATCATGTGTCCATAAGAATGGCCGAAGAAAATGGAATATTATATACAGTTTACAATGATATAATTACGCACACCGCATACGTATCGAAATATGAAGGAGGAATATGGACTCAAATATGCAGTCTCGATATAACAAATTCATATGTAGAAAGTTTTTGTGTATATAATTCAACTCCTTTTGTATCTCTAAATGAAAATCAATCCAAACTATCGGTACTGGGGTATTCTTCAGGAACGTGGTATAAACTATTGGACAAGAAAACGTTCAACCATTTGTATTTTTCTTTGTTGTCGATAGATAACGGCAAATTGTATTGTTTCTATTCGGGTGACAGCGATAAATTCTCAGCCATGAAATATATCGGGACGTCATGGGTTGATATAGGCCAAAAAGATTTTTCCGATCGGATTGGTGAAACAACTATAAGCGCGGCCGTTTATGACGATGTGCCATACGTATTTTATGGTGATGTAGATGCGGGGCTGAATAACTCAATAATGAGGTATGAATAGATTATTTTTCGGTCGGCAACAAAAATGGCGCCTTTTCAGGCGCCCTTTTTGTTTTATGGTTTTTGTCTACGGCAATCCCGTAAACTTCAGTTTGTTTTCGTTTATCATGTAGAAACACAGCCTTATGTTCTTCACGCCCAGCTTGGCTATGATCCTCATGGCGTCGGCTTTGAGCGGATGGGGGACAAGCAGGAAGAACGTGCCTAACTGCTCGGAGATCGCCTTCCACGCTATACCTTCGCCTTCTGTCACCGAGGTTTCTGTTTCAACCTTGAAGATCAGGGTTATCGGGTTCTTTACGATTATATCCACCGTGATGCCCTTTAGGACCGCCAGCGGTTTGTCCAGGTTCGTCAGGACCTGCTGGGCGTTTTTCTGGCTGTCGTAAATACCGGCCACCGACCTGATGATAGTCTCGTGCAGTTTCATTTCCTTAGGCGAGCGCATTGCCATAAGTTTCCCCTCCCAAAAATTTGGAGTTTCAAGTTTTAAGTGGAAGGCAGATAACAATCCATCTTCAAACCTAAAACTTAAAACTGTCTTTATCTGTTTTTTAAACTTCACTCCACTTTATCATGCCCGGTTGGAACTTTACGTTTAAGTCCGGGTTTTTAGGAAGGACCCTGACCGTATAACTTACGGTGCCTGAAGCCTCGGTTTTTATCGTGCCTTCAAAAATAAAATCCTTGTCCCTGTTGCTTTTGTATTCCATCTTGACCGCCGCGGCAGACTCAAGCTCTTTTTTGCCGCGCGCGTAGCCGTAATATATCTCCACAAGCAGGTCCTCGTGTTTTAACCATGAGCCGTCGACAAAAGCCTGTACTTTTATGGTGCCGCCGACCTTTACGTCGCCGGAAACTTCAGCCGTGATTTGGTTCACTTTTACGCCGTTCCAGTTTTTGCGTAGTTCTTCCTTCCACTTGGCCAGGCCCCTTGC
>PMTB01000088.1 GCA_003167475.1 candidate division FCPU426 bacterium
CATTATCACTTTGCGGTTACAGGCGGTTTTTACCGGTTTGTATGAAAGCCCTTGTAGGGGCGGACCCATGTGTCCGCCAGCTGTAGTCGGCAGGATTTGTTTCGCCGCTTAGGGACCCAGCGATGCGACGCCCGCCGCAGGATTTCGGCCGAAAAACGCCATTCATTATTGAGTTCCTGACATATATAACACATAATACTTGACCAGACAGCATACAAAGTGTATACTTTTTTACATTCTAAACCATACAGCGGGGCGTTGATTTTTGTTTTTGTATGGGCGGACCTATGTGTCCGCCCGTTGAGGAAATGGTGGAATGAGATTTACTGCGGAAAATCTTGACAATAAGGGCTTTAAAGTGCATAATATGAAAGGAAGGTTAGAAACATGGCTGAACGAAGGTTTCCAATCGAGTACTATTACGAAAATGGAAAGCACCCGGTTGCGGAGTTCATTATAAACGTACTGACCCCGGAACAGCAGGGTGCCGTAAAGAAGTATTCCGATCTGCTCGAAGAACGCGGACCGGTTCTGCACAGTCCGCAGGTTGAAAAGCTTAAAGGTTATAGCCGTCTGTGGGAGTTAAGGCCGAGCTTTTGGAAGACGGAGATAAGGATTATTTTTACGTGGAGAAATAACAGACCGGTATTTTTAGAAGGATTTATAGAGAAAGCGGAAGGAAAGAAAACCCGCAGACATTATGAACGTGCGCGGAAAAGGCAAGCAAAACTAGATGGGTTTTGAACTAAAGCGATTTGAGGAGGAAATCATATGAAGAAGGCAATGAAAAAAGTGGTTAACATAGGCACTGACGCCGATATCCACCACAGGCTGTTCACAAAACTGATGAAGAACAAAAAAGCGCAGGAAGCCTACGAGGCTGAAGACGCCATGTTTAATTTTATAGAAAAGGTAAAAGCCGAAATGGTAAAAAAGCACCTTACTTATTACGCTGTAGCCAAAAAAGCCCAAATAGACCACCAGGTCCTGGCAAGGATCCTAAACGGACAAAAAAACGCCGAAGTATCAACCCTCATAAAAGTGGCCCACGGAGTGGGGGCAAAACTTGGATTGGATTTGCAGTTATAAGATAGTCAGGTTGATTCATGTAGGGGCGGACCTATGTGTCCGCCCGCCGAAGATATTTTGAACACTGAAGGAACGCGCCCCCCTAAGCGTTTTTTTCTTGTTTTTAAATGTGTCATTGATAAAATAATTTGAGAATAAGGGAGGCTGTGTATGAGGAACGAAATTAAAGCGATTATAATATTATTATTGCTATTTATATTGCTGGCATTTTCTTTTGTCTGCAACGCAAATAAAGTCAATGACACCAATAACAATTCAATTCCAACAAAAATGAAAGTGATGTTTGACTGTAAAAATAGTGATTTCTATATTGTTGGAAAATTATCGGATAAAACGAAACCGTCTGAGAAATACTGGGAACTTTATTTAACCTCAGGGAATACAACGGAAGAAGCCCGAAAACTTTCTGCCGGGTCGATTTGTATTGCTTGTTTTTATGGGCCATATGTCAGAGTTACATCTTTGAAGAACGGCGTTGTTTTGATTCAAACACAGCACGGCACTGTTTTTAAAAATAAAGAAACGATTGTAAAATTCAAAGAAAAGCGGGTAGCAATTGAATATATAAATTATAACGTTTTGTGTGAATTCAACTTTGAAGACGAATATGGTTGTGGTGGATATGATGAAAAAACGAAGGCCATACAATTGTGGATTGATTAAATAATGAATTGAAAAATAAATAAAAAAATATTTATTGGTTTCAGAATACAAAATCAAGCGTTTTTTTTAGTTTTAATGAAATAAAATAACACAAAGAACGCCGTTAAACCGCAAATAAACCCTCACCAACCCCCAAAATCCGCCTAAAACCCCCCAAAACACGCTTTTTCTCCCTTATTTTTAAGGGGTTTTCAGGGTGGGGAAAAGTGAAAATAAATGAATAATATTGTTGACAAAATCTGTATTTTGCATATAATACTCGAGCGTTTTTAGAAAAGGCTCTTTAAAGCCGATTTAATAGAATCGAGTTATGTATAATATACATGATAAGAAGACGGTGAAGAGACCTTTTCGCCGTCTTTTTTTTTTATTAAGAAACAGGAATAAATTTTGGTAAAGGAGGCAAGAAGTTGCCTACAATTAATCAGCTGGTAAGACACAAGAGAAATAAAGTCAAAGTAAAAACGAGTTCGCCCGCGTTGAAATCGTGCCCTCAGANNGGGCACAACCTTCAGGAGCACTCTATCGTTCTCATAAGAGGCGGAAGGGTTAAGGATTTGCCGGGAGTACGCTACCACATCGTACGCGGCACGCTTGACACGCAGGGCGTTGCCGACAGAAGGCAGAGCCGCTCCAAGTACGGAGCCAAGGCGCCTAAGAAAGAGAAAAAAGCTTAATTAACAATTGAAGGTAGAATTAATATAAATAGTAACAAAAGATCAAAAAAGGAGCACCAAAGATATGCCCAGGAGAAAAAAAGTAGTAAAAAGAGTCATAGCGCCGGATACAAGGTATAACAGCCAGCTCGTGGCCAAACTTATCAACTGCATTATGATGCAGGGAAGAAAAGCAACCGCCGAAGTCATCGTTTATGACGCTTTGTCGCTTATTGAGAAACAGGGCAAGGATCCTGCGGCCACTCTTACCAAGGCCGTGGAAAATATCAAGCCGCTTTTGGAACTTAAGACCAGAAGGATCGGCGGAGCAAACTACCAGATACCGGTCGAAGTAGCGCCGGAGAGAAGGCAGTCGCTGGCGATACGCTGGCTGATTAATGCCGTAAGGGAAAGAAAAGAAAAGAAAACATTTGAAAAGCTCGCAAACGAGCTCGTATCGGCCGCCAACAACCAGGGCGGAGCCATTAAAAAGAAGGAAGATACGCATAAGATGGCAGACGCAAATAAGATGTTCGCACATTACAGGTGGTAAAATAAAGTTTTAAGTTTGAAGTTACATAGAACAAAGAACATGGAACACAGAACAAAAGAAAATAGAAAAAACAAGGAGAACAAGGTACCATGCCAAGAGAATTCTCGCTGCTGAAGACAAGAAATATCGGAATAATGGCGCACATTGACGCCGGTAAAACCACTCTCACAGAGCGTATACTTTACTATACAGGCAAAACACATAAGATAGGAGAGGTTCATGAGGGCGCTGCCACCATGGACTGGATGGAACAGGAACAGGAGCGCGGCATCACGATCACATCGGCCGCCACGACCTGCATGTGGAATGAGCACAGGATTAACATCATAGACACACCGGGACACGTTGACTTTACCATCGAAGTTGAAAGGTCATTGCGCATCCTTGACGGAGCTGTCACGGTTTTTGACTCTGTTAACGGCGTCGAGCCCCAGACGGAAACAGTCTGGCGCCAGGCGAACAAATACAAAGTCCCAAGGCTCATATTCTTCAACAAGATGGACCGCATCGGAGCCGATTTTTGGATGTCGATTGGAACAGTCGAAGAAAGGCTCGGCGCGAACCCGATCCCTCTCTGCCTGCCTATCGGCGCTGAAGACAAGTTTGAAGGAATCATAGACCTCGTAATCATGAAAGAGATCATCTGGCATAATGAAGAACTCGGCGCCAAATTTGACTATAAAGAGATCAGGCCGGAATTCCAGGCCGACGCGAAGAAACACAGGGAAAAACTCATAGACTCGATAGCCGAGTTTGACGACCACCTGATGGAACTCGCGCTTGAAGGAAAAGAAATCCCGCTCGACATGCTTAAGAAAGCAATCCGCCGCGGAACCCTGGAATTCAAAATAGTTCCGGTGCTCTGCGGAAGCGCGTTTAAAAATAAAGGCGTGCAGCCTCTCCTTGATGCTGTTGTGGATTACCTCCCGTCGCCGCTTGACATACCGCCGGTACAGGGATTTGACCCGCACCACGTTGACGCGGAAGGAAAAGACCTCATAGTAATAAGAAAGCCGGATGACTCCGAGCCTTTTACCGCCATAGTATTTAAAATTATGTCGGACCCGTTTGTCGGAAGGCTGACATATTTCAGGGTATATTCGGGAATGCTTTCATCGGGTTCTTACGTTTATAATTCAGGCAAGGACAAGACCGAGAGGATCGGCCGTCTTATCAGGATGCACGCCAATCACAGGGNNCTCGTTCACCGGCGATACCATATGCACGGAAGATAACGCGGTCGTACTTGAGAAAATGGTATTCCCGGAACCGGTTATATTTGTCGCGGTAGAACCCAAGACAAAAGCGGACCAGGAAAAAATGGGATTTGCGCTTTCCAAGCTGGCTGAAGAAGACCCGACTTTCAGGGTCAAGACAGACGAAGAAACCTCGCAGACCATCATCGCGGGTATGGGCGAACTTCACCTTGAAATCATCGTAGACAGGATGAAAAGGGAGTTTAAAGTCGAGGCTAATGTCGGCAAACCCGAAGTATCATATAGAGAGACCATTAACGCCAAAGCGGAAGCCGAGGGCAAGTACATCAGGCAGACCGGCGGACGCGGGCAGTACGGCCACGTTTGTCTCGAGATAGAGCCTATGGAACGCGGCAAAGGCTATGAATTTGTAAATGACATCGTGGGCGGAGTGATACCTAGGGAATATATTCCCGCCATCGATAAAGGCATTCAGGAAGCCATGGCTAACGGCGTCATAGCCGGATACCCGGTCAATGACCTGAGAGTTATCATCACCGACGGTTCATTCCATGAAGTTGACTCTTCGGAAATGTCCTTTAAGATCGCGGCCTCAATGGCCTTTAAAGACGCTTTCAAAAAAGCAAACCCGGCGATTCTTGAGCCCATAATGGACGTCGAGGTTGTCACCCCGGAAGATTTCATGGGAGACATCATCGGCAATTTAAGCTCAAGGCGCGGAAGGATAGAGAACCTCGAAAAAAGAGGCAAAGCCACACACATAAGGTGCTTTGTCCCGCTCGCGGATATGTTCGGTTACTCAACCGACCTTCGCTCTATGAGCCAGGGCAGGGCGACTTACACCATGCAGTTCGCCAAATACGAACCGGTCCCGAACGTGATCAAAGAGCAGATAACGTCGAAATTCACAGGCGGAAGAGCTTAGGATATTAAGAAGAGTTTAATTTAGGAATTTAATATAAACTCCATAAAACAGGAGGAAGAAAAAAATGGGAAAACAGAAATTTGACAGGTCGAAACCGCACGTGAACGTGGGAACTATCGGACACGTTGACCACGGAAAAACGACATTGACAGCTGCGATTACAGCAGTAATGGCTACGCAGGGACTGGC
>PMTB01000164.1 GCA_003167475.1 candidate division FCPU426 bacterium
CATGGAACCTCCGCAAAAACTCAAGGCTGATCAGACAAAAAAGCAAAGCAGGTATTGCGGGATACCCGTTCCACTCCCAGTACCCGAGCCAGATAAGCGCGGTCAACCACGACAACAAAGCAAAGTATATCCCGGAAATACGCCACGCAACGATAAAAATAACCATGACCAAAGCGGTCCGCAGCAGCAGATCCCAGACGCGTTCGGTGGTGACGGACGCGCCGAATACTTTGAACAAAAGCGCGGTGCAATAGTATTGGGCGGGCGCGTATATGGACCAGAAATCCTTGTAAGGCACAGCCCCCTCCGAAACCAGCTGGCTGCCGTATACGATGTTGCCCTCGTCGTAGATATTGACTATCCTGTAGAGGTTGGTCCGGGCAATAAAAACAATTGATATTATCAATAAGACCCATAAAATGACGCCATTCTTTTTGGCCGGAAGAATGCTTTGAGCCTTTGGTCCTACTTTTCGTTTTTTTGCCATTTACTTAAATCCCCCGGTCTTATCGCAAATAATACTGTGTCAATTTGTAACATCCCAACCGACATCGTATTCAACCCAAATATAACTTGCCGCAGAGGAGCCCGCATATACGCCGTTATATGAGTTTACAAGCCACAGGTAAATTGAATAATCCCCTGTGTCGGTATAAACAGATGAAATATCGGTATTAAAATCCAATCCCGGGTCGCTGCGCGCAAGAACCGCGGCGCTTGACGGGTTATCCACTTCGAGGGAATCGTTGTTCCCGTCGTACTGCCATGAAACGGTATTGCAGTCCGCGCTCAAACTGCCGTTACCGGGAGCGGCAGCCTGCGCCGTATAGTTGACGCCGTTGGCATAAACATCGATCTCATAAACATCGCCGGACGTATACTGCAGCGTAGTGCCGGCCGTATCCTCTATATTATAGGTCGACGTGGAAGGATTATAAGTGACAGTATATTGCCACGGATGCGTGATGTTTTTTACCGTAACAGCGGCGTTCGTAATGGCATTTCCGCCCGCGTCATTTACAGAAACGTCATAGGTGATATCCCACCCGCTCCCTGTATCGAAACCGTCAATACTGGCGCCGATGGTTAAGGCGGTGCTTGTAGCCGTAAAAGTAGGCGTGACCGTAGAGGTCGGGGTCTGGGTGAAGGTATCGGTAATGGTGCTGGTAAGCGTGATAGTCGGAGTCACCGTGATTGTCTTTGTTATGGAAAACGTCGGTGATATACTTGAGGTAGGGGTTATCGTTTTTGTAAAATTATTAACCGGCGTAGCCGTTGAGGCTTCCCCGGGGGAACCAGGTGAATTCTGTTTAACGCATCCAAAAAACACCAGACAAAACAGGCCCAAAATGACAAAACAAACAATGACGGTTTTATTGATGAATTTCATGTAGAATATCTCCTTTTTCCAGTCTTTGGTTTCAAACGCGGTTGACCGGGGTTGTATACGTTATTTTTGCATTACATACATAGTTTATCACCCAAAAGGGCAAAGGCAAGTGAAAAAAATGGAAATGGCACGCGGACGGAAACTGGGTTTTATGGCGGGGGTGACGAGGCTTGAACTGTATTTAATTTGGTTGCCTCCTCTTGAATACAAAATATTCAGCCGGATCAGGCCCGCTGAGAGAGGGGGCAAGCCCCCTCTCTACAAATTTTATTCACAGTACGCGAACGCGCAATGCCATTTATTAGGCCAACGATGAGCGGCAGCAAGCAGCCGCTCTACAGAAACTTTGATTTGTTTGTTTTGCTTTCTGAGCCGCGGCGCTATTTATTAACCGCAAGTTTGCCCCATTTCTTCCCTTTATCATTTTCAGATACGGCCTCAAGGCTGTAGATGAAAACCCCGCTTGCGGCATTTTTATTGCGGCCGTTCCTGCAGTCCCAATAAATCGCGTTCTTCCCCCTCCTGCCTTGTTGGGTCAGTTTTCGCACCATTTCCCCGCTCACGGTATAGATCTTCACCGTGATATCGGAATCCCTGCATAGATCATATACTATGTTCAATTCCTGCGTTGCCGGGTTTGGGAAGCTGCCGAGCAGGCTCAGGCAAAAAGGCGGTGTTGTCGGCGTTATAGTGGGCGTTATTGTCAATGTGGGCGTGACCGTGCAGGTCAGGGTATCGGTGCTTGTGAAGGTGGCCGTGACGGTCGGCGTACCGGGCTTTGTCAATGTTGTTGGCAATGACGGAGTGGCCGTAAAAGTGCATGTTCCCGTCTGCGTTATTGTCGGCGACGGTGTCGGCGTCCAGAGGCCGTCGCAGACATTAATGACCTCGGAAAATTTGTTATCCCCGCAATATAAATGGGTAAGGTCGTCGTCAATTGCAATATAAAAATAATTCTGCGAAGCCGTTATGGTGACAGAATTATACTGCGGGAGCATCGAGGCGGCCACCGCTTCCGCGGATGTATGATATGTGTCAACCCCGTACTCGACCCACGAACCATCGCCGACGGTTTGGTACCCGGCTGACACATTTGTCCCCGCCAAGTCATCTGCCTGGCGTATCCTTAGCCTGGTACCCCACAAAGGGTTTCCGTACCAAACGCACCCGGAAACGTAGCTTATGGTGTAGATATGCCCGGGCGTTATATTTATTTTGAAGGCTTTTAAAACTTCCTGGGCGTTGGTTTCAGGGTCGCAGCAGTTAGCCAGCCCGTCTATGGTGTAATCCTGGCAGGCGCAAAAACAATAACAGGCGGAAAGAATAAAAATGAAAAACGCTGCCGCAAATTTAATTTTAATTATGGTCTTTTCCAATTTGTCCCCTTTTGGCGTATCGCGCTTGAGCTTTACATTATTTTAACACCCCGAAAAGGAAAGACAAGTATAAAATGGCTTAACTATCTGAAACTTTCATTTCCGATAAGTTCCGCTGCGAGAGGGAGCAAGCCCCCTCTCTACAAATTTGTGGGTCTATTATAATACTTTCCAAGCTTGCTGATCAACTTTCGACTCTCGATTATCGTCCGTTAAAACGCCGGCTCTTAAATCTTCTTTTCCTTCCATGCTCCCCTTTTATACATCACCCATCCGGCGATTCCCTGGAACAGGAAAACCGACGCTATGGCCCAGAATATGCTCTTCGGACCTACAGACGCTATCCTTGAGAATAGGAGTGCTACCGGGATTTGGAATATGAAATACGCTATGGCGTTTATCGACATAGGGGTTTTTGTGGCTCCTGCGCCGTTAAAGGCCGCGCCTGATAGGATGCCTACGCCCATGGCAAGGTAGAACGGGGATATTATTTTCAGGTATTGGGTGCCGTAATTGGCCACTTCAGGGTTCGAGGTGAATACGGACATGACCCAGCCCGGGAAATTGAAGTAAACCATGAAGCACGCGAAAGTAAAAATTGTGTACATTTTCAACCCTGCGATAATGGTATCGTCCGCCCTTTTCACCTGGTTCGCCCCCAGGTTATGCCCAACCATGACCGAGGCAGAGCCGCCTATGGCCCAGCCCAGCATCATTACGAAGTTATCGAGCCTGGAGCCTATTCCCAGCGCGGCAAGCAACGGGTCCCCGTATGGCGCGGCTATTTTCAGCATGACAAGAGAGGCTATGTTCGACAGTAGGCCCTGGGCCCAGGACGGGAGCGATATCTTCAGGAAATCAACAAGGAACGAGAAATCCAACTGTATGTTTTTCAGTTCTATCCTCAATGGGCCCTTTGTGTTTGTCAGGATGAATATCATTATAAACGTTGTGACCAGATACGACATGAGCCTGGCCATTGGCGCGCCCTGCAGGCCCATATGCGGGAAACCGAGCCAGCCGTAAATGAACAGCGGTTCGAATATTGTGTTTAACGCGATGGAAACAAAAAGCAGGTAGAAGTGCCTGCGTATATAACCTGTAGCGCGCAATATGGAAAAGAACATGAACAAACCGCTGTCGTTCAATATTGAGATGAGGCAGGTCAGGAATATATTTTTCGCCATCACCAGGGTCTCGCCTTTCGCGCCGAAGAAAGTCAGTATCTGCTCCCTGAAAATATAGTGGAGGATGACATATATGAGCGTCATCACATAGGCGGTGAACATGACATTCACAACCGTCTTTTTTAGCAGGCCGAAATCCTTCCTTCCGCAGTAGCGCGATGCCATGGCCACGGCGCCGGTCATGAGCCCTCCGGTCATGGACCAGAATACGGCAAGTATGAAGCCTATTATGGATATGGCCGACTGCGCCTGCATGCCTATCTTTCCCAGCAGGAACATGTCAAATATGGAGAAGAAATTCTGCATGAGGTTGGTTATCAAAAGAGGTACCGCGAGGTAAAGCAGGTGCTTGTTCAGGTCGCCTTTTTCAAATTCCCTTATTGCTTCAGCCATCTAAATCTCCTTATTTATCCAGTTGCCCCTGTTATAGAGCGCTATATATATGAGGGCGTATACTGCCATGGATACGGCCACGGCCATGAAAACGCCGTCCCGCCCTATCGCGGGTAAGATTGGAAGAAGCATGGCCAGCGGTATCCTTATCATTATGAATGATATGAACGTCACCACTGTAGGCGTCCCGGTGGAACCCGCGCCGTTAAAAGAGCTCTGTATGTTAAGACCGGCCCCGAAAAGGGGCATTACAAGGCCCATTAAACGCAGGTATAATATACCGTATTGTAATACAACGGGGTCGCTGCTGAATAGTTGCAGGATCTGCCGCGCAAACACAAAAAAGCACACCGAAACAGGCAAAGAAAGGTACCCAAAGACCTTTATGGTCTCTATGACGGTCTGCCTTGCCCTTTCCTTTATATTCATCCCCAGGTTCTGACCGAGTATGAGCCCGCCCGAGTTGCCGATGGGCCATCCGAACATGAGCAGGTAGTAAACGAGCTTGCCTACGATACCGTAAGCCGCTATCATGGGGTTGCCGTAAGCCGACACTATCTTCAAAAGCGCTATTGTTCCCAGGTCGCCGGTAAAACCCTGGCCTATGCTTTTTAAGGCCAGGAACGCATATTTGGACATGAGCTTCAGGTCTATCCTTATGTCGGAAAGCCTTATCCTGAAAAAATGTATCCCCCTGTTGAGGACAACGATATAATAGACCGCAGCCGCCGTGTTCATGACCAGGGCGGAAAGCGCCGCGCCCTTAACTCCCATGTGCAGCACAACTATGAAAATAGGGTTAAGGATAATATTGAAGAACATCATCACCATGATGACCCTGAGCGGCGTGATGGAATCGCCCGCGCTGCGCAGGGCCGCCATGCCTATGGTGTAAATAGAAAACGGAAGGAAGGAAAGAAGGAAAATCTTTATGTACCCCGAGGCCATGATCAGCACGTCGCCTTTGGCCCCGAAAAACTCCAGTATGGGATTTAAAAATATGAATATGGTAAGTGAGAATAAGCCGAAGACAAAAGCTCCGAATATGAACATCTGAACAAGAACCTTGTTTATCTCCTCGTGTTTTTTCGCGCCTGCGTGCCTTGAAATGATGGCTATGGCGCCGTTGATGAGCCCTCCGTGTACGGAAAGGTTCAGGGCAAAAACGCTGGACATGACGATAGATATGGCCGCAAGCGCCTCAAGCCCTATCCTGCCGAGCAGGAACAGTTCGAAGATAGAAGCGATGTTCTGAACCACATTAGCCAGCACCATGGGCCAGGACAAGTGGATGATGTGGGACTGTATGTCGCCTTTGTGGAACTCCCGCATGTTTATCAGCCTTTCTTGTATTTGTTTAATTATGTCCGGAGACTCGTCGTCATTGCGAGCCCTTCGACAAGCTCAGGGTG
>PMTB01000177.1 GCA_003167475.1 candidate division FCPU426 bacterium
ACAGATGAACCGTTATTCTTGCGGGTCGCTTCCTTTCTTAATACCTCAAGCCTGGTCAGCCTTTTGGCCCGGACGATCACGGCTCCGTATTCAACATGCGGTATATGTTTTACCGGCTCAACCCCGTTTTGGAGCGCGCTGCCTGCCTGCATGTCCGGTTTTGCCGGGATTGCGGCGCAACCGGAAGCGAGCAATACGGCGCAGATCAGCAGCGCCATCACATCCTTCATATCAGAACTCGGCTTCAATGCCGAGATAAGGGAATCTCGGCAGGTTATTTACGACTTCAAGCCGCGTTGCATCATCCGCAGGCATCTCAAGGGCCGGATTTGGCCTGTCAAGGACATTGAGTATTTCCAGGTAAAGGGTCAATTTCCAGCCTTCAAAACGGAAAGCATAATCAGTACGTATATCGACCCTGA
Source organism: candidate division FCPU426 bacterium (assembly GCA_003167475.1). Lineage (GTDB taxonomy): Bacteria > Oederibacteriota > PGYV01 > PGYV01 > Palsa-1178 > PALSA-1178. The sequence goes on from PMTB01000177.1 coordinate 423, forward strand.
AATAATCATCGAGCCGGTGGGTATAATTATTCGAATATTCCGGGATCCAACCATTATTGTAATACTTCCTTCCTGTTAGGTCCTTGACAAGCGGGCCCGTGTTGTAATGAATCTTTGCCCCGACCGACCATGCCGGTGTGAAATTGTAACTGCCCACGGCCGTCAATAAATTAGGCTGGTCGTATTGATAAAGTTCCCATATGCCCGTTGCCGGGGTAAATCGTTCGGACTTTGACAGGGCATAAGATACCCAGCCGAAAAACTTTTCCCCAAAATCAGCGTTCAGATAAAACTCAACTCCCTTTGCGATACCTGTCCCGGAATTATCGTACACTTCAGGAGGTTTGAGGCTTGTCACAAGATTGGTGTAATATTTGTAATAGGCATCAATCCTTGCGGTAAGAAAACCGTTAAGCTTTCGCTCGACGCTTAGCACGCTGTGCTGGGCGATGTTGGGAGTAAGCGAAGGGTTGCCGAAGACATTATTAAGCTCGGTGTCGTCGGGAAACTGACTGTAGATGCCCCAAGCCGCCTTCCAAACCGTCAATTCATCGCTTTGCCAGGAAAGGCAGAACCTCGGGAGAGTCGTATCCCTGGTGATCATATCGTCCTTGTCATACCGGAGGCCGGCTGTAAAATCCACTCCCTGGAACAAATGCAGCCTGTCCTGTACATAACCTCCGCGGTTATAATGCCATCCGTTAATATGTGTTGACGCGGAATTGTCGGTTTGATGCACAATGTCGACCGCTAGAACAACATCGGCGCCGTCATGTATCCTTTCAATATCGGCCCCAAAGCCTATGTCATTTGATATCCCGAATAAATCCCCCGCGTTCCAGTCGAACTCCTCTTTCAAACCAAAGTTTTCCTGGCTCAAATTAAGACCTGTACCCAGCCCGATCTGCTCTTTTTCAAAAAGGCTGTAGTAAAATGCAGTCAGTTTCGAAGTTAGTCCGGTTAATGAGGTATTTGTCCAGCTTAAACCGCTTGTAAAAGCGCCGTTGTCTATGTCGAATATTCTGGCAGTGCTTGTATCCGAAGACGCGGTACTGTCAAGCTTCAACATGTCATCATTTGCAAGCGCAATCCCTTTTACATGGTTGTCTTTGCCGAGGGTAAAATCCAAGGACCCGCCTATATCCCAAAAAAACGGGAAAACCGTAAGGCCTCTGGTTGTAAAAAAATTCAGTTTTCCTAGTATAAGGTCCAAATAACTCCTCCTGCCATAAATCGTAATCGAGGCATCCCCGAGACCCAGCGGTGTTTCCAGAAACCCCTGTGAAGTGATCATGCTTATGTCGGCCTGCCCGTGAAAAGAGTCTTTCGCTCCCGGCCTGGTCCTGGCGTCAAGCACCGCGCCCATTACGTCCCCCCATTGCGCGCCAAACCCGGCTGTATTCAGGTCAACAGACGACAATAACCCGGAATATACAGTGGAAAGTATGCCGCCGAAATGAAACGGAAAAGGCCACGGTATGCCGTCAAGAAGGTACATATTGTCCCCGGGCCCGCCGCCCTGCACTGCCATACCGCTTGAAAAATCATTCACAGCGGCGACGCCAGGCAGCGATTGCACCGCGCGTAACGCGTCGCCCGCTGTTCCCGGTATTTTTTTTATTTCCTCGCGTTTAATGGATGTTTTAACCACTTCGTTTTTATCTTTCTTCGCGCGGACAACCACCGCGTCTGATATAAAATCCACCTTGTCGAGGTAAGCATCCTGCTTTTTTTCCTCGCCTGGCTTTGTTATGACATGCAAGACAGCGGCGTCAAAACCGAAAGCCGAATATCTTATGTATGTATCCCCGGGTTCCGTTTCAAATCTGTAAGTACCGTCAGGCTTGCTGACAGCCCCGCTTGTTCCGGTGTTTTCATTCAGGTCAATCATTGCGCCCTCAAGCGGGGTCGAACTGCCGAGGATCATAATCTTGCCGTAAATAATGGCTTTTGCGGAAGGTGTAATTTGTTGAACGATTTCATTGGAGGCAGTGAGTATATTTGCAAAAAAAATAATACACATTATTAATCCGGACTTAAAAATACATTTAGCCTCTTTCATTTGTGATCCTTTCGCATTACATCGTCATTGCGAGCTCTTCGACAAGCTCAGAGTGGTGAGCCTATCGAACCAAAGCGCGTTCTTCAGCGACGAAGCAATCTGAGCAAGTGCCCATAGATTTGGATCTAATACTTATCGGTGAAACTAAAGATTGCAGTTCGACAGGCTCACTGTCCTGAGCTTGCCGAAGGACTTCGTCGGCATAAATAAATACGCCTCCTCGCAATGACAGCCTACAACAAAAATGAAAATCCACCCGCCCATCAATGCAGTTCAAACACTATCGGTATGGCCATATGCACGGCTATCGGCCTCCCCGCTTTGTCCAGCGCGGGCTCGAACTTAGCCTTTTTCAACTTGTTCATCACCACTTCGGTGAACCTGGGGTCAGATGACTGTATCACGCGCGCGTCGCGCACAACGCCGGTCGCGTCTATGTATATCTCCACCTTTACCACACCTTCCTTGCCCTGCGCCCTTGTTTCCTTAGGGTAGTCGTCTTCCGTTATAAAACCTTCCGACCAAACGGGCCTGCGCGACGTGTTCCCTGACGCGGCCCAGTCTGACGGTATATCGGGACAGGGCGGGGGACACTGTACTGCGGCCGGTTCTTCAGCAGCCGCGGCTATGGTTACTTTCACCGGGGCCACTGCAAGCTTGCTGCCTGTGTTAAAATACCAATCCTGCGCCTGAACCTGCGGAACAACCGCTTTTTTCTTTGTATTTGCCGGCCTCAGCATCAGCGTCGAGCCGCTTAAATCAATGTCAATGGCTGAAAAACTGGAATTTTTCCACCAGATTATGCCGTAATAACACGACATAAAAATAAACAAATGTATAAGTATTGAGGCCGTAATACTTTTTATGGCCCTCATTTTCTTTCCATAGCCAGGGCCACTTTCCTTATGCCCGCGAGTTTTATCGCCTCAAGCACTTCCGCGACCTTATAGTAAGCCAGGTCCTTTTCCGCTTTAAGCAGCACTTTTTCGTCCGGATAAGTCCTTACCTCATTGGCAAGCATTGACTTAAGCTCCTCCATGGAAACTTCCTTTTTCATCAGTTTCAAAACGCCGTCCTTACCCAGGGTCACAGTTATGGACGGCGAAGGCGAATTTTCTTTTGTCGCGCTTTTAGGGAGGTTTACCTC
>PMTB01000116.1 GCA_003167475.1 candidate division FCPU426 bacterium
GCATACGAGATTGGTGCCTTCCCTGAGATTAAAATGGCTGTCATTGGTATAAGTGGTGTATGTTGAAAGCATTTGCGTATAAGAATTGCATGAGGCGTCAAGCGGCGACGACCAGTCCGTGTTCCTCACTATACCGTTCATATATAGGTACCCGCCGTTCGCGGGTATATCGGGCCCGCCGGAAAATGAGATATCCAAATATGCGGTGGCTGTCCTGCCTCCAAAATTCACGGCCGTGCCAAGGGTGGTCTGCGCAAAAGATACGGTGGAAAAAACCCCCTGGTCAACCGCGGCGCTGTTATAGACCCTGCCGTCGTATTTTTCCGCGGTCATGGGTTTTGAGGTATTTATCCACACCCTCACCTTTAGCGTTGCGATCGGTATGGCCACTGTGTCGTAATTTGTGATGTGTATATTTATCTGCATCTGGTCCGCGCATGAACCCGACCCCGACGCGTTCATGATCTCAAGGTTGAGCTTGTGCGTGGGCGGCGGAATGGGCGTGGCTGTGAATGTCTGCGTCGCGGTATTCGTGGGGGTCTTTGTCCATAACGGGTTGACCGTGAGCGTCAGCGTAATTGTCGGTGTCACGGTGGGTGTGTACATGTTCCTGAAGTTCGGGCAATTCCCTGTTATCAGCAGCAAAGACAGCAGCTGGTGGCAGCCGCCGTAATACTGCGAGGTGATGTCCATTGTCGAAAGATATGTGTAATAGCTGTTTATGCTTGCCTGATATGACGCGCTTTCCATCTGGGAACAGGCGGCCGGCCCTATAAAAGCCGCGTTATGATTACTGCTTGTGACGCCGCCGTTGGAAACATTATATCCGTCCCCTACTCCCGCGGGCCCGGGGGTATTAAAGAACGCACCGAACAGGGCCGACTCCGCCTTTGAATTGGCGTCATTGTTCCATACATAATCGGCGGCATAGCGCCACGGCACCCTGCAGGAATTATAGCCGTAGGAGCCGCTTCCGGCCCCGCCGTTATGGTCGGTAGTCTCGCTTACGAGCCCGTTTGAGGAATTCCGTCCGGCCGCGATATTGGCCGCGCATTTGGCTATGACATTATTCCAAAAAGTCGCGTCATTGGTAACTTCCCCGAAAACCCTATACCAAGCCGGCGTATAATAGGACGGATATTCGGTGGAATCCCAGTTGTCGCCGGGCTTGACGTGATAATCGGTGGAATTTATTTCATTGGCTTTTATTTTCGCAATTTCAGCTTTTCCCAGCGACAGGTAATTGTATGTGCCGGAGCTTCCCCACTGCTTGTCGGCCATAATCAGCGCGAACGCTATATCCTCGTCGCCGTCGGTGGCGGAATATGTTCCCGCCACGCTGCCGGTCGAACTTATCTGCCAGTTCATAAGCCCGTATGAATCGTTAAAATATGTCTTGTATAACCATAGCCCGTTAAAGGCCGCCTGATCGTCAAAATAAACGGTTAAAAGCATTCCGTAACCCATCCCCTCGGAAACCGTGTCATACCCGTCGGTATTTCTTTGTATCCTGAACATGGTGGAGGTATTGGGGCATCCGTTGGATGTGACATAACTGCTTTTCCAGCTGGCGTAAAGCGAAGTCAGCGTCGCGGTGCTTCCATTGGTTGCTTTTATTCCGTAAGGGTAAGTGAAATTCTGAGGAAAAGGATAATTGCCGGCTGAAACCATAAAATGCCATATAACAACGATAAATAAGAAACCGGAACTTTTCAGCATTTTATTTATGGTCATTACTTTTCTCCGGGTAAAAATTTAAATAAACTACATATAAATAGACCTATTCTTATTTATTTAGACAATAAATTATAACAGAAGTTCCGATTAAAGTATAGACGCGGTTTTGTTATGTGAAACCTGTTTTTTGTGGATAAATCGTTGTTCGCAGACCTACAATGGCGCATATCCTTCGACGGGCCATTCGACAAGCTCATGGCGGGCTCAGGATGCAATATGCGCCGCTATACTGCGATAAATCCATCCAACTCCCTGTAAAAGCAAAACGCCCGGCTTTTTAAGGCCGGGCGTTTGCTTTTATATCAACTGTTTCTTTTTATTATTGTACAACTATCTTGGATATCGGGGACTTTGCTTCCACTCCGGAAGTGTCGGTCACTATTACCACGTAATAGTATACCCCGTTTGCCAATCCATGGAAAATCGTACCGTCGACCGGTATTGAAATCTTCCCGTATTCCGGCGGCAATGTCTGTTCGACTCTCCTAATCAGCCTGCCCATGCTCGTGTATATCTTGAACACTGTTTTTGTTATGGGCTTTGTTACAGTGAAATCAACAAACCTGCCCGGAGTTGTTCCCGGCGTGGGGTTCGGGTTCGGCCTGATGAGTATCACAGGCGTCCTTGTGTCTACCGGCGTGAAGAACTCTATCACATTGGCCGGGGTCGGTGTAGCCGTTCCTACAGGCGTCATAGTGATGGTAGGCGTCGGAGCCGCAAGGAGCGCCACGCTCAATGAGTTGCTTACCGCGCTTGTGACAGGCCCGCCGCTGTTACCTGCCGCTGTTCCCTGGAATGAAACCGTGCCTGTCTGGAGCACGGTATAGACCCATGTGAATTCCGTATTACCGTTGGCCGCGAGGCTTCCCACGGTTGCAGGCGACGGGCCGGTGGAAAGAGATACGTCCGCCGGTACGCTTACCGTGAGCGCCGAAGGCGCGATATTATTGACCAACGCGTTTCCGTTGTTATTGACGTTCATGACCACCGTAAGCTGCTGTCCGACCGTAACATTAACCGGAACGTTCATCCCGGTTATTATAAGCGACGGATTCGCAACTGTAGGGACTGTCGTTGGCGTATTTGTCTGCGTCGGCGTGTTCGTGAATGTGTTGGTGCTGGTGGCTGCAGGCGCTGTGTTAGTCGGCGTCGGAGTGAATGTGTTCGTCGCGCCGCCTGCCGTATTGGTCGCTGTCGGGTACGCTGTCGGCGCCGCCGGGCAGCTTGCGCAGCCGTAAAGCACTACCTCGTCAACCCAAAGGTCCGCTGTGGCCGTTCCTGCCGCCGCGTTGAAGTTAGTCTGCCACTGGAATTCCTTGGCATGCTGCAGTACGGTCGTCATCACTGCCGACGTTCCCCAGCCTGCCGCCTGCGCGAATGTCGCGAACGGCGCGTCTACCTGCGACCATGCCGCAGGCGCGTTGAATGTCACTTTATAGTCATTATAACCTGTCAGGTTGTTCCCGCTTCCATCCGTATAAGGTATCTTCATGAGATAATTGTTGCCGTCGCCTTTTACCCAGAACTTTATGCCTGTGCATGAACTTATGTCTGTTTCCGTGAAATTAGGCGCTCCGCCTGTCGCGCTCAACTGCGAGCCCATGCCAATGCATGGATATGTCGTTCCCGCTATGCCGACCGTTCCTGTTATCCTCATCGCGTAATTGGTCCCGTTTGCCCCGCCAGCTGAAGGCGTAAGCGTTTCCCCGACTCCCGGCCAAACTGTTGCCGGCGTTCCGCCGAGGTAAGAGTACCAGAACCCGCCGTAGTTGTTCGCGGCGTTGTCGTCTTCCATATCGTCAAACGAGCATCCGCCTCCGCTCGGCGTGTTCGTAGCCGTCGGGATGCCTGCCGTGTTGGTAGGCGATGGAGTCGGAGAAGGCGTATTTGTGAATGTAAATGTGTTTGTAGGGCCCGGCACTGTCGGCGTGAATGTGTTCGTCGATCCGCCAACCGTGTTGGTGGCCGTCGGGTACGGTGTCGGAGCGGCGGGGCAGCTTGCGCAGCCGTAAAGCACTACCTCGTCTACCCAGAAATCAACTGTTGCCAGACCCGCGGCCGCGTTGAAGTTCGTCTGCCACTGGAATTCCTTGGCGTGCTGCAGTACCGTAGACATCACTGCAGATGTTCCCCAGCCTGCCGCCTGCGCAAATGTCGCGAACGGCGCGGTAACCTGCGACCATGCCGCAGGAGCCGTGAAGGTCACCTTATAATCGTTATAACCTGTCAGGTTGTTGCCTGAAGAATCCGTATAAGGTATCTTCATCAAATAGCTGTTTCCGTCGCCCTTTACCCAGAACTTTATGCCTGTGCATGAACTTATGTCTGTTTCCGTAAAGTTAGGCGCTCCGCCTGTCGCGCTCAACTGCGAGCCCATTCCTATACACGGATACGTTGTTCCCGCTATTCCTACCGTTCCCGTTATCCTCATAGCGTAATTGGTGCCGTTTGCCCCGCCTGCTGAAGGCGTAAGCGTCTCTCCGCCTCCCGGCCAAACCGTCGCCGGAGTTCCGCCGAGGTACGAGTACCAGAACCCGCCGTAATTGTTCGCGGCATTATCGTCTTCCATATCGTCAAATACGCATGAACCTGCCGGAGGCAGCGTGGGCGATGGCGTGAATGTATTTGTCGGCACTGTCGGCGTGTATGTGTTTGTATTTGTTGCCGTAAACGTGAATGTATTTGTCCCAACCGGGGTGTTTGTGTATGTGTTTGTGAAAGTGCTTGTGACATTGGGCGTGTTTGTGGCTGTCGGGTACGGCGTCGGTGTCGCCGGGCAGCTTGCGCAGCCGTAAAGCGTTATCTCGTCAACCCAGAAATCCACTGTTGCCAGTCCCGCGGCCGCGTTGAAGTTAGTCTGCCACTGGAATTCCTTGGCATGCTGCAGTACCGTCGATATCACAGCCGATGTTCCCCAGCCTGCGGCCTGCGCGAATGTCGCGAACGGCGCGTCTACCTGCGACCAGACGGCAGGCGCGTTGAATGTCACTTTATAGTCGTTGTAGCCTGTCAGGTTGTTGCCTGCAGGGTCCGTGTAAGGTATCTTCATCAGGTAACTGTTTCCGTCGCCTTTTACCCAGAACTTTATGCCTGTGCATGAGCTGATGTCGGTCTCGGTAAAGTTAGGCGCTCCCGCTGTCGCGTTCAACTGCGAGCCCATCCCTATGCAGGGATATGTGGTGCCCGCTATGCCAACTGTTCCGGTTATGCGCATGGCGTATGCTGTCGAGTTCGCTCCGCCGGCTGACGGTGTGAGCGTGTCGCCTGACGCGGGCCATACTGTCGCCGGCGTGCCTCCAAGGTACGTGTACCAGAATCCGCCGTAGAAGTTAGCGGCATTGTCATCTTCCATATCGTCAAACACGCATGAACCTGCCGGAGGCGAAGTTGGCGTGGGTGTAAAGGTATTTGTCGGCACTGTCGGCGTAAATGTGTTTGTAGGCACTGTAGCCGTATCTGTAAATGTGGCGGACGGCACAACCAGGGTGGATGTTGCGGTCGAGGTTGCCGATGCCGCGGAAATGGTGTTCGTCTTTGTCGCTGTCGGCGTGGATGTAAACGTAGTTGGGGCCGTGTTAGTAGGCGAGGCCAATGTAAGTGTTGATGTCTGTGTGACCGTGGCTGTTGCGGTAAATGTGCCTGTCCCCGTCTTTGTTGCTGTCGATGTCGGCGTGCCTGTCGGCGTGAAACTTGGCGTCCTGGTGAAAGTTACTGTTCCTGTAAACGTATCCGTAGGCGAGCCCGCAAAAGGCGTCTCGGTCGGGCTGTCGGTGAAAGTATTTGATATGGTTGAAGTAGGTGTGTTTGTCGAAGTTGCCGTCCTGGTGCCGGTATTGCTCATCGTATTGGTCGGCGTCGCCGAATCCGTCTGCGTCCTTGTGCCTGTGAATGTTGAAGAAGGCTGCATGGTCGATGTCAGAGTTGCGGTCGCAGTGGCTGTTTTGGTCGATGTCGCTGTGGATGTCGGCGTAAATGACGCTGACGGCAGCGGTGTGGAAGTATTTGTCCCTGTCGGGGTCGCCGTGGCAGTACCGGTCGATGTAGGCGTGCTGGTCTTGCTAAATGTCGACGTAGCCGGCAGAGGGGTATTTGTGGATGTCGGGCTCGGGGTCTTGGTGAAAGTCGCCGAGAACGACGGCGACGGTGTCGGGGTCGATGTCCACATGTTAGGGAACATCTCTACCTGGTCCACCTGTATATCGACATAAGCCCACGGCTGGCCAACTGTCTGCCATGCTATGGATTTGAGGTTTTGCAATATGGTTGCGCGCGCTACAAGCGTATTTCCCCATCCTGATTCCTGTGTGAAGTCGGTGTACCAAAGGGCCAGCTGCGTCCATGTGGTTGGGGCGTTGAAAGTGTATTTCCAGTCATTGCCCGCGGTGTTGATCGTTGACTTTCCCATCAGTTTGAACGATATGGGCATGGCCACCGGCGAAACCTTTATATAGAATCTCGCGCCCTGGAATCCGCTGCAATTTACTATGCCGTCGGATGCCATGAGGGAACTTGTTCCCGTACCTACACCAATGTATCCGCTCGCGTAAGCGGTTGTTACAACACCCGTTACTTTGGCGTCATATTGCGTGCCCGCCGCTCCTGCTCCGGGGCCGTTCATTATAAACGAACCACCCGGGATCGGGACTATGTAGGAAGTACCGGCGTTTGAGGCGTCATTATATGTGTACCACGGGCCTCCCCAGTTGTTCGTGCCATTGCCGTCTTCGCAGTCGTCAAGCAGCTGCGATGTGGCTATGACAGGTGTATTCGTAGGCACAGCCGTCCGTGTATATGTCGCAGTAAGAGTGGGTGAAGGCAACGGGGTCGGGGTCCATAAGTATGGATAGAAACCCACATTGTCAAGGCCCAGGTTAAATGTTATTTTTGTATTGTCGCCGTTCTGCCACTGCAATTTTTGCAGTCCATAAACAACCGTTGCCTGGGGAACTATATGCGTGGACCAGCTTGGCTGCGTGAAATCAGTCGCAAAAGCGAGGAGATAATGCGTCCAAGTAGTCGGTGGGGTGAACACATGCTCATAATAAGCCGAGTCAGGGTGCACTACCGCTGAATTTATCGGGTTTAATGCGATCTTATATGTGGTCACGCCGTCGCCCTTTGCGTCAAACATAACGCCGGTGAACGCGTGGACATCGACTGATTTGGTCAATGCGACAGCGTTGTATGCAAGGTCGGTTCCTATTCCCACTGAAGGATATACGGTCGTCGCGGCTGCTTTCGTTCCCGTGACCCAGAGATAGTATGTGGATACTCCGGCTGTAAAAGTGGATCCGCCTGCCGTCATTGTTACAAAATTTCCCTGTCCGGGCCATACGTTAGTTCCGCCAATACCCGCGTCAGCCGCCCAGGTATACCAGAATCCGCCCCAGTTATTCTGGGTGTTCAGGTACGGCATAAAGTCCTCAAAATCATCCAGCAGCTGTGTTGAAGGCGACGGGGCCGGTGTGGGTGTGGGTATGGGCGGGCCTATTTCCCTTAAGTCCTGGAAATTTCCCGTCATAAGGAGGAGCGTCATGAGTTCGAGCGTGCCGTTATAATATGAATCCGTGATGGCAAAACTTCTTGTCCTGTCATAATAGGTCTGCAAAGTCGCCGAAGTCGACGAATTGTACATCTGCGAGCATCCGCCCGGCCCGACAAAAGCCGCGTTGTTGTACGAGCCCTGAGAGGAGTTGTTTGATATCCAATAACCGTCAACTATGGAAGATGCGGCTATGCCCTTAAAAAAACTCTGGTTCAAAGCCACTTCATTTGAGCCGGGGTTTGCCACCGAAGGCCCCCACCAGAGGTAATCCATGGCATACCTGAAAGGAACGCGGCAGGAATTGTAAGCGAAAATCCTTCCATCGCATCCTCCGCTGCACGGATTGTCCGATCTCTGTGCGCCCGTGGCAGGCACGCATATTTCGCCGACAAGGCCGCTGGAACCGTTCCTGTTCGTGCTGATATTGCTGTAACATGTGGCAATGGCCGTGTTCCAAATCGCCGCGTTCGCGGAATCAACTATAGCGAACTCCCTGAAGTAGGCCGGAAAATAATATGAAGGATAACCCCAATCGTCCCAGTTGTCGCCCGGTTTCACGTGGTGTTCGGCTGTTGCGGCAAGGTCGTAAGAACGGCAGCGCCCGATCTCGGTTGAGGCAAGCGTCGCGTAGTTGTAAACGCCGGCGCTTCCCCACTGTATATCGGCCATGAGGAGCGCGAACGCGATATCAAAGTCAGCGTCAGACGCGGAATTTGAGTCTATAACAGATCCGCCCGAAGAGATGATCCACGGCATGAGGTTCGAAGCTTTTCCTGCCGCTGTTGTTACCGCGACTTTATAGGCCCAAAGGTTATTGAATAATGTCTGATCATCAAAATAAACCGCAAGCAACATTCCATAACCCTGCCCTTCAGAAACAGTGGCATTATTTTGGCCGTCAATTGTCTGGGGGCTCTGCACCCTCTGGCCGGTGCTTCCCGCAGCCACATAGGTAGCCTTCCATGTCGTATACATGGACTTAAGGTCCGATGTGACAAAAGTTGATATCCTAATGCTGTTGGGAGCATTGGTATAATTCATATTAATCGGGAAAGGATACTTAGTGGCACCGAAGATCGCGGAAGTTGACAAAATAACTGTCAAAACGATTAAACCCGAAATGTAAAAAATTTTTTTCATAGTATACCTCTTTTTTTCAAATATTCCATACCAGTCCCGTTTAAGTATGGATATATATAAATAGAACTCTATCCCTAAGCATATTTCACGTTCATATAATAACAAATGAAACAGTGTTTGTCCATATAAAACTTAGTTCTTGTTTACTATTATATGTCCCTTAATTACCCTCTGGCCTATCTGTATGTATACAAAATACGCGCCTGATGATACTGTCTGCGCGGAATCATTTTTCCCGTACCAGTAGGCTTCATAATTACCGGGCGATTTTTCCTCATTGAGGATGTTTGCAACAACCCTGCCGGCCCTGTCATAGACGAGTATTTTCACTATGGACGTCTCTTCGACTTTTATTACTATCCTTGCGCCGTCGCCATGATTGGGGTTGATAAGGTTGTTCGCGATTATGGCTTTGTTCTGGTCAAGCAATGGCAGTCCCGGCTGTGTCGGGACGGGCGTCACCTTTGCGGCGTTTACGCCTGAATTCAATGCAACGGAAGATACTCCGTAGTTCGGGTTTGTTTCAGCCGCGGGAACAGAGGCTAACGTGACTGAACTTTTTTCCACGGAGGCGCTTACCTTTTCGCCTTTTCCCGGCGAATCGACTGCCGCTGTCTCAGCTGCGGGTTCTGCAGAAACCGGCTGAATGGATTTGGCCGCCGCAACAATTGGCAAAGCCCGGGATTTTTCGGGTATTTGAATGAGATCCTGTTTGATTACCTGATTAACAGAGGCAACCTGAACCTGAACAACCGGCTTTGCCGCTATTTTGTGTATGACTGCGGTTTGGGGCTGATCGGCCACAACAACGGGAACCGGCTTCACAGCCGTTTGTATTGCAGGCATTGATGCCTTATAATATAGAAAGAACACTGCGGCAATAAGCGCCACAGCAAAGGTTGAACCGTATGAAAGCGCTGAAAACCAGTTAAATTTGGCTGTTTTGGCGTTAATTGACGCCATAATCCTTGTTTCAAGAAAATCCGGAGCTTCAACTTTCATCAAAGAAGTCAATTGAATCATGCTTTTTAAGGATTTTTCGTAAGCCATGCACTCCGGGCAATCCTTGGTATGACCGTCAACAATGCCCAAAACCCCGGCATCGGCGAACCCGTCTACCTTTTCCATTATCATCTCTTTGAATTTAACGCACTTCATATTGTTTTTCATTTTGTTCCCTTCTTTCATATATTATAGACATTATTAAGCCAAAAAAGTTTCGGTCTATTTTGGCACACTTTGAAACCGCATACCCTGCCTTACATACAAGATCCGCAACCCTACAGTCCGTAGAATACGGATAAAGGTTGCGGCTACATAATCAAATACTAAACAATCCGATCCTGTGCACGTGTAGCCGCAACCTTCAGGTTGCGGCCTTTGTTCTAACGCAGCAAACTGTTGGGAATTACAGAACATCATCTTTTTCAAGCTTCTCCCGCAGGTTTTCCCTTGCGCGGAAGAGCTTTGATTTTACCGCGGAAACCGATAATTTCAAAACCCTGCCTATGTCCTCATAGGAAAGCCCGTCAACATCGCGCATGAGTATCACATGTTTTTGTTCTTCCGTGAGCTCTCCTATCCTCGCGTATATCAGGTCCCTGACCCTGTCGGAGGCGTAGGACTTATCCGGCTCTTTTTCTTCCTTTTCCTTTATATTATCCACCATGCTGGTCTTATTCTCATCGCCTTCCTCGTAGAGCTCGTCAGCGGTCTGAGCCCTGAGGCGCTGCATCTGCTTTAACCTGTTCTTGCAGGTATTGATCGTTATCCTGTATATCCAGGTGGAAAGCTTGGAATCCCCCCTGAAGCCCGATAGGCTTTTATAAACAGCCATGAAAACTTCCTGCGCGGTGTCTTCAGCCTCCTCCCTGTTGCGGAGGAAATTATAGGCATGCCCGAAAACCACTTTTTTATATTTTTGTATTATTTCCTCAAAGTATTTTGTCTCGCCTTTTTTGATAAGCTTTACCAGTTCAAGGTCATCCATAGCAGCTCCGGTTTGTTCTGTGTTCTGTGTTCTCTGTTCTCTGTTCTCTGNNGAACAGAGAACACAGAACAAAGATCTAAAACGCGTACTTCAGCGTTATCCTGTGCGCGTTATCCGAAACGAAGAACGGCTGGTAACAGTAATCTATGTACATATCCGCCAGCCTTACTCCCGCGCCCACAGCCACGCGCCCTTCGGTCTTGCCGAATATATAGCCGTACCTGAATACAAAAAACTTTTTATATGACACTTCCATTCCAAAAGCAGTCTCGCTGCCGTCGTCCTCGACCAGGTACAGCCGTTCTTCCACAAAAGCCGAGACCTTGTACTCCTCTTCGTACTTATATATATCCATACCATACCCCGCCCTTAAAAGCATGGGGTAAAGAGACTTATCCTGGAAATACGCAGTGGACAATCCCACGTTTTCCAGGTCCGCGCCCAGGGTATAATGGTTGCCGAAATTCCTGTAAAGCACGCCGAGGTTCACGGCTCCGCCCCACTCGGCGCTGTTATAAATTTTTTCCGACACAAGTTTTAAATTTATCCCCGCGTTAAATTCCTCGGTTAACGCCCTTGAATATGAAGCGCCAATGACGGCGTCATAATTGTCTATTTTTTCCACAGGCTGGCCCGTCGCGTCGGTGCGGTACAGGTCGTCATCAGAAGCGTACATAAGACAGACTGACGCGGCGCTGGATACATCGATAGGCTGGGCATATTCTATCTGCTCGTAATGTTCTGAAAATGCCGAGCTATAATGGGAGAACATTATGTATTTGCTTATTATGCCCTGCAGGCAGGCCGGATTTACAGACGCGGCCCCGGCCCTGGCGTAGTATGGCGAGTATATCCCGCCCAAAGATGTTTCTCTCGCCTGTATATTGACAAGCAGGAAAGCTCCGGTTGTCGTACCCGCCGCATTTAATCCCTGAAAAGAGCACTCGCATGCGGCCAGGATAAGCAGCAGACGAAATCTGACAAATATAGCGTCGGGGCGCATTGGCCTTACACAGACTCCCGGATTATAAGCTCCGGTTCAAAACTTATTATCTTGCTTTCGTAAGGCGTCGTGCCGTCTATCATGCCCATAAGGACGTCAAAAGTCTGCATTCCCATCTGCGCGATGGGCTGGCGGATGGTGGTGAGCCCCGGCGAGGTCAGGTTGGCTATGTATATGTCGTCGTAACCTATGACCCCTATGTCCTGAGGCACCTTTATGCCGAGTTTTTTTGCCTGGTCAAGCACTCCTATGGCCGTCACGTCCCCGGCCGCGCAGAATATGGCATCCACGTCATGGGATTTTTTAAGGAGGGTCTTCAGGCATTTTTCGCCTTCCTCAAAATTATAATTCCTAACCCTGACTATTTTATTCTCGTCAAACGGGATGCCGTAATCATTCAGCGCGTCCTTATAGCCTTTCAGTCGCTCTTCGGCATTCAGGCCCGACTCGCCGATTATAAGGCCTATTTTTTTCCTTTTGTTCTTTATGAAGTGCTCTGTGGCCATATACCCGCCCTTTATATTCTTGAACTTTACGGTGGGGGCGCCTTCTATGACTTCCTCGAGGAAGACGATGGGCACGCCTTCCTTTTTGAATTCCTCAAATATATCCTTGTCCATGCGCAGCGATATGACTATGATGCCGTCCGCCCTGCGCTCGTAGAAAAGCCTCTGCATCATATCGCGCTCATTTTCCTCCAGGCCCCTGGTGGAGTAAAGGATCAGGTTGTAAGTCGTGTTGCGCAGCGACGCTTCAATACCCCTCACGCTTTCAAGGGCAAAGAGCGACGCAAAAAACGAAGCCACAACCGCGATATTGTTCGTCTTGCCCTTTACCAGGCTGCGCCCTATGTAGTTGGGGTGATAATTCATATCCTTTATGGCGGCCAGCACAAGTTCTTTTGTCTTCTGGCTTATTTTGGGGCTCGAGTTTATCACCATGGAAACTGTCGCCGGCGTCACCCCGACCCTCTTGGCTATATCCTTTATGGTTACGCGCATCTCAAAACTCCTTTTCTACAACGGTATTTTTCTTTTATCCGGATAATTTTCCCCGGTTACTGCGCCGGCCCGGGGGCCTGCTGCAGCTGTGTTTTCCTGTACTGGTCGACATAATCCCTGAGTTTCTGGTTGCTCGGGTCGAGTTCGATCGCCTTTGAGTAGGCTTTCATGGCTATCTCCCTTTTGCCGAGGTTCAGATAGCACGCCCCCACGCCCATGTATGCCGGAGCGTAATCGCGGTAGCGTTTTAAACTTTCCGTGAAAAAGTCGAGCGCCGACGCGAAATCTTTTTTATAAAGTTCCGCGTAGCCTTTTTTATAAAATTCAATGCCCGCTTTTTTATCCTCAAAGTAATGCTTTTCAGGCAGGCCGAAGAACTTTCCCGTGATCGATATCCTGTTCGAGCTTCCAAGTTCGGCATACGGGGTCCATACGTAATCAACGTCAAAAGTAAGGTCTTTCGCGGCAGTGAGCCTGTAGCCCAGCCCCATGGTGAGCCCTGCCGGGAACCCCAGGTCCTCACCGAACTTATATCCGAGCCTTAAGCAGACGTTGTGGTATTTGTTCAGTTCCCAGTACTTTTCAGCGCCAAGGTGCACCCGGGCGGTCTGGGCTATGATGTCATAGATCACGTCAAAAACGCCGGTGGCGTTATTCTCTATGAATGTAAACTTGCCTTCTTCCGTGAACGGCAGCATGGCATTTTCCAGGGCGAACCTGTAGCCGAACCCGAACTTAATGATCGAGGGCATCTCCGGCCTGTTTGTGGACATACCGATATTTTCCAGGGTCATACCCAGCGAGTAAGTCTCGTACCTCGGGTAGTATAGGGCCCCGAGGTTGACCGCAAAACCGCCGCCTGAATCATTGTATATTTGTTCCCCGATGACGTTGAGGTTGATGCCGACAGACAGGTCCGACACGGGGCTGTCCTGCCCCAAAAAGTCGGAAAGTTTTTTCGCGTAAGCCAATGATATCCTGTAGTCCGAAGCGCTCGCCTTGTCGGTGGTGAGCACATACTGGCCGAACGAATCCTCGGTTGTCTTGTAAATGCTTCCCGCGTTCAGGTATATTATATCAAGCCCGAGCGATCCAAACCCGTTAATGGGAAGCGCGTAAGCGGCGTATTCATAATTGACGTCCTGGAGCCAGGCGGTGTGCATAAGGCATATCTGGTTGCGCGATAACTGGGACAAACCCGCGGCGTTCCAGTAAATCGCCGTCACATCATCCGCAACCCCGACAAAAGCCTCTCCCATACCGGCAGGCCTTGCGCCCTCGGATAGTTTCAGGAAATTTTCCGAAGTTGTGCCGTTGCCGGGCCCGGCCGTGGCGGCGTATATGCTAAACGAGGAAATAAAAATACATAATAATATAATACCCGCATTTTTCATGCTTTTTGTCTCCTTATTTATATGATTTTATAAGAGGATTTTACTATAAAAGCAGGTTAAAATCAATGGCTAAACAAGAAATCGCACAGCGGTCTTTTATTGCGGCTTCATGAATGTTTAAAGGTTATTATTTGATGCAGTCCGGCTATACCATGTTTTTATACGGTGACCATGTGCCGTCGGGACTGAGTTTTGCAAGTACGGTTATCATCCGCAAATCGCGGATGTTTAAGCCTTCTATATTCCACACATAGTATCAATTATAGCCATAGAATAAAGCATCCCTGCAGCAGAGCTGCCGGGATATTGAACCCTGCCTTACTTACAAGATCCGCAACCTTTATCCGTATTCTACGGACTGTAGGGTTGCGGCCTTTGTTCTAACGCAGCGCGCTGCGGAGAATTTAACCCGCAAATTATTAAACACGCATATTATTAAAAAAGACTCCGCATTAATAAAACTGCGGAGCCTTCTGTCACGCACAAAATACCCCCCCTGGGGGAAAGTATCCCCGGGGGGGTATTTAAATCAACTTTACTTTTTATTCTGATTCGCGGCTTCTGCCGCGAGTTTGATTTCGACATAAGCCTGGTCAAGAAGGTCCTTTGCTTTTGCGGCATGGCCGTCCATGTCAAATTCATTGGCTGTCTGTGCGGCGGATACTTTTTTTACAGCCTTTTCAATGAGCAACTGGGCCGCCCTCAAGTTCGGATGCTTCATGCCTACATTTGCCGCAAAAACTGATACGCCCGCCAACATTACTGCCATTACTGCGATTGCGATGATGATTTTTTTCATTTTAATCTCCTTTTGTTTGTTTTTTTAATTTTCCATCTTCAAGCTTAAAAGCTACCACGTTCCGCTTTTCTCCCCCTTTCAAAGATATTTTTCCTATTTAGAAATAGTACCTTACTACGAGGGTGGATAACGTCGTTCCGTTCAATGCAAGAGCCCCCACGGACCCGAAATATGTTGTGTGCGTGCCTGTTACTTCGTTTATGTGGGTGTCGTAAATCTGATTGCTGTTTTCCGCGTAATTACCCGTATAAGAAAAGGCAACGTTCCCGCCGATGCTGATGTTCCCCGGCAAAAAAGATATCATGTTATTCAAAAAATATTCCACTTCAAGCTTGCAAACTGCGCCCGCCGAAATTGTATATCCGAAATCTTTGAGGTTTACAGATTCATCAAGTTTTGTAACCGAATTGTATTCAGTATTGTTGGTGTTTGAAAATGTATGATTGTACCCGCCTGTTATTTCAGGTATCAAATTCACATGCAATCCCCCGATGATCTTGACCGGTATTACCAGCCCAAAACCCGTTGAAACTCCGGAACTATAGATATTTCCCGAGTTGGAAGATGTGTAATTGACTGAAAGGGGGATTTCATACCCGCTCCAATCCTTTGATACAAATCTGAAAAGCAGGCCGTTACTGATGCCAAGGCAATACTGCCCTTCAGGGCCTGCGGCCGGCTGCTGTGTCAAAACCCCGGGCTTGTTCTGGGCAACTTCCTTTGTTGGAGCCTGTTCAGTCTTTTCCAAGACAGCCGGACTTGCCGCGTCTTCTTTTACAACAACCCTGCATGAAGCTAATACAAGTAAAGCAAGAAAAGCAAAAACCAAAGTAATAGTTCTTTTCATTTATTCCTCCTTTAAATTTTTATAACTTTTCAAATTCCATTCAAAAAAAGAGAGCCGGCGGGTCTTGCTAAGGGGTTTGGAGAGGGAGGGGTTCCCCGCCGGCCCTTAAATAACCGTTACTTTTTTGCAGCGCCTGCTTTTAGCTGAAGCTTTAAGGCATCTCTTTGTTTTTTCAGGCCGTCAATCTTCTGCTTATCCTGGTTTATCTGATCGTCAACCGGCTTGATCTGGTCAAGAAGGGCCTGTATGTCGGGATCTTCAGGCTTTGGTGTGGGTACGGGGCCGGCTGTTGCGACCGTAACCGGAGTGTTTTGCGCGGTAACGGCGCTTGCAGGTTTCGGAGGATACAGGGCTTTAATAGCGTCCCTTTTTGCTTTTATCTGCGTTTCTATACCCTTTGCATTATCTTTTTGAAGGTTCTTATGGCTGTCTGCGAGCTGGTTGTATAGGGCTAAAATATCCTGCTGTAATGTTAATTCCTGCGTCAGCTGGGAAATTTTCCCGTTTAAATCTGTAATTTTTGCCGCGTTATTGCTTTTCTGGGCGTCCAGGAGCTTTGCATTCAAGTCCTGCTCCCTTTTATTCAGTGAAGCAATGTGTTTTTGTGTGCGCAACGAGGAAATCTGGTCCTTTAAAACATCCCTTTGGGCATATAAACCCGTGAGTTCGTCGTTAATAGCCTTAATCTGCGTGTCTATTGCGTCAATCTGTGATTGAATTGACGAACTGTTGGTCGCCGTAACTGCCTGGTTGTCGGCAATTAAAAAAGAGAACATAAACAACAGCAATAGGACCGTTACTGACGGAATTTTTACAATATTTTTTATCATTTTTTCTCCTTAACGGTATTACCGTTAAATATATTTGTGGATAAACCGGGGCCTTGATATATATAATATGGCCGTTATATGGTCATAGAAATATAGAAGGAAATTGGGGGGGATTCTATTTACGGGTTTTAAGGATTAACGCGTTCGATAAACCATCGATTTCCGCGGATAAATGGCGCATTTGCATTAATTCAGGTATGCAAATTTGTATGGTTTCATTAGTTGTTATGATACTGACTTCAGGTAATGATTTTTTTAACTCTTCTGTGACAAGGCTTATCCCCTGTTTTACCTGTTCGCTGTTCCTGTGATTATGCTTTTTATGTATGGCGTGGATGGAATGTTGTAATGAAGAATAAGCCGGAACAGCGGCGTCTATTCTAATGTATGGACCGTCATCCATTAGAATAGACGCTTGAAGTTGTGTGTAAATAAAAATACCGGCGCTTATAACAACAACCAGCAATAAAGCATATCTTTTAATATACACACACTCCTTTATTGATGTATCATTTAGTTATTAGACGTTTGGCAAAGGAGTTTTGTTGCAATTATTATTCTCTAAACAACCTGCTTTTGCCTATTAGCTTTGAAGACCGGTGCGGGATTGTATGCGCCGCTAGACCGCGTTCCGCTTGCTACTTGTTCACTATCCTTAAGCTCCCGAAAACAGCGTCCGCCTCTATATTCAGGCAGTTCATGCCTTCCTTATAATCTTTCGTGGTATAGGACATCTCGCCCAAGGCGACTGAATTGCCGTTAGGGGCCGTTGCTGACGCGAAAGCGGAGGATATATTGATCCTCGCCGGCACAGATGGGTCAATGACAAGTACCGTCTCCCCGAAAACCGTGGCGGACTTTACCCTGACCGTTTTATCCTTAACACTTATCCCGGACAGATCAACCGTATTCCTGCCGAATATAACCGCGAATTCACGGTCGCTGCCGGTTGCCGCGACCTTGCTTTCGGTGAAAACCGTCTTTACGCTGCCGGAACTGCATCCGTTATGGTTGGTTAAAAGGCACACCCCCCAATAGATAACGATAAGCCCGAACAAAACCCTGAAAAACGGCAGGTCAATGTGGAAGACCGCCCTTAACAATATTGAAACACCGAACAAAACCACCACCACTCCCCAAAAAAGCCCGCTCACCATAAAACCCATTTTCATGATTACCTCCTTTTTTATTTTAAATACCTCTGCTTATTCCCGCTGTGTTTCCCGTTCCCTATGCCCCCGCGCAGCCAAAGATAATATGCCAGCGCTTTTGCTATACTTTCCGCCGGTGTCGCGTTTCTACGTGCGCTGCTTTTTATTTTTTTCATTTTTGGCCCCTATACTTTTTTCGACTGTTCAACTATGGCGCGGTGCCCCTGCCTGAACGTGTCCTTGTACTCCACGAGCCCTATCCTGCACCCTTCTCCTATGGTCACGTTCCTTCCACGGACTATTTTGGCGTCGGTATATTCAAGGTATATCTCATCGCCCTCTATGGTGTCCGCCTCCAGCAGTCCGTCGTGAAATCCCGGCCCGAACAGTACCCTTAAAATTTTTCCCACGAACCTGCCAAGCCTGTACCTTGACCTCTTGACCGTGATCTCCTGGCCTCCCATCTCTCCCACGCGGCATCCCGCGAATATTTCCATCCTTATTTTGTCCGCGTTCAGCAGGCCTTCGATCCTGAACCGCCCCATTCCGTGGAAACTTTCCGCATTTATCCCCTCCGAGCTTTTTATCTCGCCCTTGACTGTTATTTCCTCGGCGTCTATCGCGCCCTTGACCACCGCCGACCCTTCTATGCCGAGTTTTTTTACCTTTGCTCCGCCGTCAATGTCCGCCCTGCCGGAAACAATAAAATCCCCGCAATCAAGACTGCCTTTGACGTATGCCTTGCCTTTTATCCTGGCGTAATCAGCCTTTAGGCCGCCGTTAATGTTTATCATGCCGTTGGCGTAAAGGTTTATGCAATCGACAGCGTCGGATAACTCCACTCCTCCGTTCACCTCGACATCATTATAAATACCCCCGGACAGGCTCATATAGCCGTTCACTTTCAGGTCCCTTCTGGTTTCCATGAATTTGGCTCCTTTACAGTTTTATCTTAAGTTCCTCGACGCAGGCGCCAAGGTCGATACGGAAGACAACTTTCACGTTCTCGTCAAAATATATTTCAGGCGGGTTGAGCGAAAGCATGCAGGAAGCCGCTCCCATTTTGCGGATGAAATACATGGCGCATCCCTTTCCGCCGAATTTCGGGTAGCTTTGTTCGAGCGTCTTAAGCAATAACCTGCACTCGTCCATGCTCACTTCATTGGTCCTGAAAGCCTTGTCGAGAACATACACATAAAGTATCCTTACAAAATCAACCGTCCCGGAAACGTTGGCCCCGTTTTCCATGTAAAAATCCAGCGCCTCCCGCGAAACCACGCCGGAGGAAACCAGCCCGGCTGCGTCGGATGTAACGCCCTTGATGTCCGGTGAAAAAACATCCGCCAGGTCATTCAGGGAAGTATCGTCTTTCATATTCTTTATCCTGTCAACCCTGAGCAGGATCTTTTCCCTGGGAAAAAATGTTTCCTGACCGGTGTATGTGGATTTCCTGATGAACCATTCTTCCGGTATCAGGTTTTTCCGCTTCCACCTGTAAAGTTGGCCGTAAGATATTCCTTTTAATTCAAGCAGGTCCTTTTTTGATATCAAGTCCTCTTCCATCAGTTTGTCTACCTCCTTTTTACCGTAACATAACACTGTTACGTTGTATTGGCAAAAAAAATATTGAACTTATATATAGTCTGCCTTTATTGATGTATAAGCCTTCAAACATTAGTACTTAATTTCAAAGAGATTATAGCAGAACAGTGTTGCGCTGTCAAGAGGTATTTTTTTATCTTGCCTGGCGCTGACAAAATTTTGACTCAGGCCTTTGCGCGATACCCCTTTATAATACAAGCGCAAAATCCTGATGCAAAATTTTGTCAGCGCCAGGCAAGACCTAACATGAGGACTTTTCGGAAAGTCTCCATATATGATCTTAATGCGCTTTCAGGGTTTAAAGTTGGAATTGATAAACCCGGCGTTTTGTGATAAAGTTCTACAATTGATGATTAAAAGGGAGAATTAAAATGAGTAGACGTATCATCGCACCTTTTTTATTTGTTCTTATATTCCTGTCGGCTTTTGCGCTGTATCTCCACACAATGGCGCCCACTCTTACTTTCGGCGATTCAGGGGAGCTCATAAGCATGATCTCAACCCTGGGCATCCCGCACCCCACAGGGTTCCCGTTATATATATTGGCCGGCAGGATCTTTTCCTTTCTTCCGCTGTCAAACCCGGCCTTCAGGATAAACCTTATGTCCGCGTTTTTCGGCGCCCTCACCCCTGCGTTTTTATTTTTGGCCTTGTGCGCGTACCTGAAAAACGAAAAGAATGCATTCATAAAATATTTCATATCCGCCTCTGCCGCCCTGTTATTCATATTTTCCTACACTCTCTGGAGCCAGTCCGCCATGTCCAGGATCTACACTTTGAACTCATCCTTTTGCGCGGCTGTGCTGCTGCTCTTTTTCTTAAGCAGCGGCAGCCGTGAGAACAGCAGGTACCTTTTTTTATGGGCGCTTCTGACGGGGCTGGGCTCGGGGCTTCACCTTACGCTCGCCGTTTTTTCGGGTATCCTTTGGCTGCATATGGCATTGACAAATTTCAGCGCGCTGAAAAAACATATTTTCGGGATACTTTTCTTCGCCCTGCTGGGCCTGGGCGTTTATATATACCTGATCATCCGCTCGCATTCCCCCGCCGAATTAAAGTGGAGCGACCTTAATACCTTCGGCCATTTTTTCAGTTATATCTCCCAGCAGCAGTATAACATCAAGAAGTTCGCGAGGGACCCGGGCGGAATACTGGCGTTTTTTATTTACCTTAAGGATGTCATGTTCCGTGAGCTTTCCCCGCTGGCCATATGTATTTTTATCGCCGGCGCCTTTGCCGCGGCCTTCAGGCGGGAGGCCCTTGCCCCCGCATTCCTCGCGATATTCGTATCAGCCGTACTGATGCTCCTTTTTTACGGCAATTATACGGACCTAAAACTCGCTTTCCGTTACATGATACCGTCCTATATTATCATGGTCTTTTTTATAGCCTACTTTTACCATACGGTCTTTATCTTCACAAAAAACAGGTGGATCGTGATGTTTACCATTGCGGTCTTTTCGTCCATGATGATCGCCCTCTGTCTTGGCGTCAATTATTTCGAATCAAACAAACGCGACAACTTCACCGCCTATAACTACGTGTCGGATGTCCTTAAAGGCGTCCCTGAGGACAGCGCCGGGCTTTTTACCACAGGCGACGGCAACATATACCCGCTTGCCTATTTCAGGTATACACTCCGGGAAAAACCCGGATTGCGGGTTTATGACAGGATCCTGACCGTATTTAAGGACTCTAAAGAGCTGTTTGAAAAATCAAAATCGGACCAGCCGGCCGACAATATCCTCGCGGCCCTTTCGCTGGGCCGCGCCAACCTGTATTCGGCCGTTGAAACCGGGTCAAAACTTTTTTATGAGATACCGTCCGGCCTTTTATTCAGGATATCTCAAAAACCGGGTCCGCCCGATTACAGCGTCATGAAAACTTTTCCGCTTAAGGGCGTCATAAACGGGCCCGTAATATTCCATGATTTCGAGTAACGCGAGATCATAGGCGCATATCTTTACAAGCTGGCGCTATATTATAAATATCTCTCCCGGACGGAAGTTTACGAAGGGCTGCTTGAGAAAACCGCGGACGAAGCCTTTGATTCAATCCCGGTCCTTGGTTCCGTGGCGCTTTTATACGCCGGCGACCAGAAAATTACGGGTAATTACTCAAAGGCCGAGAAATTATTCCTTAAGTGCTATGAATTAAACCCCGAGAACGCCAGCCTTGTGTTCAACATCGGCAATTTTTACGCGGGTTTCAACAGGTACAGGGAGGCGTCTTTCTATTTCGAAAAGGCGCTGAAACTCGACCCTTCCAATTATCTTGTTAGGAATTACCTTGAATTGTCGCTCCAGGAGTACAACAAACAATTCGAAAAAGAAAAAGCGCTGCTTGAATTGACCGTGCATTTTGAAAACGGAATGCGCCTGCTGAAGGAAAAAAAACTTGATGACGCCCTTGCTGAGTTCAATAAAGATACCCTGGCAAACACGACGACAGGCAGGTCGTATTTTAATATAGGGCTTATTTACTCCGTGAAGGGCGCTTTCGACAAAGCCGTGCCCAACTATGAAAAATCCATCAAACTGCAGCCTGTCAACACCCCTGCCCTTAGTAATTTGGGCCTGGTGTATCTTCAGCTGAAAGAATATAAAAAAGCCAGGGTTTGTTTTGAAAAATCACTCTCGATTGACCCGACGCAGGACAGGATAAAGACGGACCTGGATAAGTTAAAACGCATGGGATATTGAAAATGATTGCTTTGGCTGAAAAAAAGAGGGCGGGTAGCCCCGCCCTCTGAATATGCTAAATTACGGATCAATAATGCAGTATCGAATAAACCTTGTACGGCTTCAATTTTTCCCTGCCCTTTAAGAAGTCCAGCTCTATCATGAACGCCAGTTCCACTATCCTTCCGCCGCATTTTTCCACCAGTTTGGTCACCGCGCCTACAGTGCCGCCCGTCGCCAGGACATCGTCTATGATCAGGACTTTCTCCCCCTTGGCTATGGCGTCCGTGTGTATCTCAAGCGTATCTGTTCCGTACTCAAGCGCGTATTCCTGTTTGTAAACCTGGCGGGGCAATTTTCCCGGCTTGCGCACCGGCACAAGCGACGCGCCGAGTTTGTAGGCCAGCGGGGCCCCCAGCAGGAATCCGCGGGCTTCCACGCTTACAACCGTGGTAATGCCCTTCCCCTTGTATCTTTTCGCGAGGAAATCAATAAGTTTTTTGAATACTTTTTTGTCCTTGAATACCGGCGTCAGGTCCTTGAAAATTATGCCTTTTTTGGGGAAATCCGGAACATCTAAAACCGCTTTCCTTAACTGCTTTTCCATTGCATGCCTCCGTTATGTGGGTTTAGTCCTTGTTCTTCATAAAATATCTCAATTTTTTTATAGCGATGGCCTCTATCTGCCTGATGCGTTCCCTTGTCAGCTTGAGTTTCGCCCCTATTTCCTCGAGGGTGAGTATGTTCCTGTTGTTTATTCCGAACCTGTTCATTATCACTTCCTGCTCTTTTGACTTGAGCCTGGAAATGAGCTCCATCATCTTTTCATTCTTGTCCTTTTCAAAAAAATCATCATCAGGCTTTATGACCGAGAGGTCTTCTATGGTGTCTTTCAGGCTCCTGGTGTTGTCGGAGTCCTCGTTCTCATATTCCAGATCGAGGGACTTGGGTGTTTTTATTATATTGAGAATTTCGTATAATTTAAGCGGCTCTATGCCGAGTTTTTTTGCCACATCCTCTTTTTCGGGGAACCGGCCGGTGTCCTTGATCTCTTTTTCTATCAGCTTTAAATATTTGTGGTATATGTCAAGTATGTGCACCGGGATCCTTATGGTGTTTTTCTGGTTGGCAATCGCCCTGTTCACGGACTGCTTGATCCACCATGTGGCATAAGTGGAGAACCTGAAGCCCAGGGCTGGCTTGAATTTTTCAACCGCTTTCATGAGCCCTATGTTGCCTTCTTCGATCAGGTCTATGATGGGCACCCCCAGGTACTCGTACCGCTTGGCTATTTTAACTACAAGCTTCAGGTTTGCCTTGATTATTTTTTCCCTGGCCGGGATGGAGCCCTTCTGGGCCTTCCTGATATAATCTTTTTCTTCCGCTTCAGTGAGGATCTTTTCCCCCCTGATCTCGTCAAAATAAAGCATAAGCGAGTCTTTTGAAGTATATCCCCGCTCGACCTCTACAATTTCTTCCTTGGTCTTATCCGTCGCGCCGCCTTCTTCCGCGTCAACGCCGGCTATCTCTTCTATAGCGGCCGTGTCCTCTGATTCATCGTCTTTTCCGCGTTTGGGCCGGACAGCTTCTTCCGGGGAAATTTCTTTTTTCAACGCGGCCGGCCCGGCCAAAGGCTGAAGTTTTTTTAAGGATGCTTTTACCGTCTTTTTAGCGGGTTTTTTGACGGCCTTCTTTACTGCTTTTTTCCCAGGNNATACTTTGCCCTTTTTTTTCATGATGCACCTCAATTTCCCGGATACTGCAGGATCTCAAAATCATTATATCTGTTATTTTCCGGGATTTCATTTTTTTCTATCTCCCGCACTATATATGACCTGTCGCGCCCTGATATTTCCATTATAAAGGCCTCTACCGACGACGCGTCCCCGAACGCTTCCGCTTCCACGCTTCCATCCGGCATATTCATCACGTAGCCGTTCAATCCCAGGCGGGCCGCCGCTTCCCGGCAGTAGTACCTGTAACCAACGCCCTGAACTTCGCCCTTTACTTTTATATGGTATCCGATTCTCTTCATATCTCCGCCTTTACTTCTAAATGAAATTATCCGTACAATTTCATTTATTGGAGGTAAGTAATGCCGAACACGAAATAATTCCTCAGGAAATTCCCGATCTCGCCCGCCTTGGACAGCCTGTCGATGCCGCGCACGGAAAAATCAATGCTTAAGTTCGGGTTGAAACTTATTTTCGCGCCCGCGTTGAAGGTGTATTCGTCGTACTCAAGCATGACAAGCACCGTGTCCGCAACGACCTTCGAAATATCCGCGGCGAACGCCCAGTTGCTCAAAGAACCCTCTGCCAGGTGTTTTTTTACGCCGAGGGTTATGTCCAAATCGGATATTTTTTTCGAAGCCGCGGCGTAAAGCTTAAAGTCGCCGTGCGGCACATTCTCAAAAAGATTAAACGGCAGTTTTTCCAGCCCGGCCGCCATGGTCACAAAATACTCGTCTTCATCCAAAAATTTCGCCTTGACATTAAGGGCGCCGGTCCTCAAAACCTGCAGTATAGCCGGTGTTTTATCGTTTGGATCTATGGGCACGCCGAAATCCATATACGCCCCGGCTTCGAGAAAATCCATAAAACCGTAATTGAACTTGAGCATAAATTGATGCAGCCCGAGGCTGTACCTGTTCGCCGGCAGCACGTATGCCGACTGGTTGGCGATAAACCCGCCGCAGCCGTTTATGGAAGGCGCGATGAGGAAGTGGTTCACATCGACGGCTTCTGAGAATAATAAAGAAAAGGAAAACGGGATAAGCATGGAAAGGGCAAACAGGACTTTCTTGAAGTTCACGGCGTTCTCCTTTTTTTGAATTTTGAGTTTTTTAGGGCCTTTCAAAATCAAAAAAAAACATAAACACAGCCTGCCATGAGCAGATTGAGCAGTTGAGCAGATTGAACGCGGGTGTCCGTGTGTCGTATACACGGTGGACTTGTTTCGTCCACAGTTTGTCACCTGCCCACCTGTCTCCTGTTCACCTGCTCACCATTTTTTGCCGCTTAAGCGCAAAAAAAATGGTCGGGGTGACTGGTCTCGAACCAGCGACCTCTCGCACCCCAAGCGANNACCCCAAGCGAGTGCGCTAGCCAACTGCGCTACACCCCGACTGTACGACAAAGTATGTAAAACAAGCAAACGGGTGATGTAATCCAAGCACAGGGTATATACTCCTCAACCGTCTACTGTCTATTCTCATCGCTTTAAATCCGACTGCCCGCGGCGGAACGCATCGTGCGGACAAGTCCCTACAATACCAACCTGCTTACCATTTTTCGCCGTGCGAAAAATGGTCGGGGCGACTGGATTCGAACCAGCGGCCTCTTGGTCCCGAACCAAGCGCGCTACCAACTGCGCTACGCCCCGCATCATTATTATACTATCATTCTAAGCGGGGTGTGTCCGTATAATCTTATAATACCTCAAAACCTTAATTCCGATTATACGGGCTACGCCCAACCCAGCAACGTTGCAACGATATCTATCCTGACGGATGATGTAAAAAAGATAAGCGCTTACGCGCCTCAACCGTCTACTGTTCAACTGCTCAACTGTTCGCCTTTAAGACTTTCCGCCTTATAAACCGCGGCGGAACGCATATATGCGTTCCCTACGCAAATCCCGCGTTCAGACAGCGCGGGAGCGCTGTCCCTGCAAAACAACAGCCGCTGTTCAAAGAACTCGCCTTTCAAGAACCTAAATTTTACCACTATTATAAAGCGGTTTCAATCAAAAGTTTTGTTTTTGTTCTAGTTCTCCAGCATGTGTAGCGCCTCAATTATCTCCTGCCTTATGTCTTTGAGCCTGTCCATGGTAAGCTTTTCCTCTATCCCGAAAAGCTCCATCTGCTGACCGTCGATCTCCGCTATGAGTTCCTTGAGTTTCTTCTGCGCGCCGCTTATTTTGAACTCCTCGTCATAAAGGAGCTTTTTTATCATAAATATGATGTCAATGTCCGTCTTTGTGTATTTCCTCTGGCCCACCCTGTTCTTTATAGGCTGCAATTCCTCAAAGTTCTGTTCCCAGAACCTTATGACAGACTCCCTCACGCCGGTCAACTGCGCGACCTCGCGTATCGGGTAATACTTTTTCTCTTTTACATCCATATCAACCCCGCTTAAAAACCCGTCCTTTAGACAAGGACTTTGGGCCGTTTTTTATATATCCAACACACTTTAGTTAATTTCAAATCGCAATCAAGACCTCTAATGCGATTTGAAATTGTCTAAATGAGGAACTCTTTTTCGGATTTAGCCGGCCTTTTCATGAGATCCCTGACAGAATCATAGGGTGATTTTCCCTCGTACAATGCCTGATAAACCTCGCTGCATATGGGCATATCCACTTTATATTTTTTCGCCAGTTTATGAACGGACAGCGTTGTCTTCACACCTTCAGCCACCATTTCCATGCCGGAAAGTATATCT
The DNA here is from genome assembly GCA_003167475.1 of candidate division FCPU426 bacterium. Lineage (GTDB taxonomy): Bacteria > Oederibacteriota > PGYV01 > PGYV01 > Palsa-1178 > PALSA-1178. The sequence continues at coordinate 26,166 of PMTB01000116.1, forward strand.
TCGATCTTCTTCCCCTGCCCCAACTGCTCGCCTACCGACCTGTTCCTTGAGTGCCTGCTGTCACAGGTAACTATAAGGTCGCCTATGCCCGATAGGCCGAAGAACGTATCCTCTTCCCCGCCCATAGCCACGCCAAGCCGCTTCATTTCCGCAAGGCCCCTGGTTATGAGCGCTGCCTTGGTGTTATCCCCGGTCTTTAACCCGTCCAGGGTTCCCGCGGCTATGGCTATGACATTTTTTATACAGCCGCCGAGTTCCACTCCCGTCACATCGGTCCTGCTGTATGTCCTGAAATAGTTTGTGAAGAACATCGACTGTATCGTCTCCGCAAGCTTTGTATCCTTGGAAGCGACAACGACCGTCGTGGGCACCTTGCGCCCGACTTCCTCGGCATGCGACGGACCCGACAGGACGGCTGTCTTCACTTTCCCAAGCACGTCTTTGATAACCTTCGTCGGGGTCATAAGCGTTTCCTGCTCTATGCCCTTTATGACGCTTATATATATCCTGCCCTTAAAATCAAGTTTTTTTATGTTCAGCAGCATGGACCTCAATATGTGCGAAGGTATGGCGAGCACGATAAAATCGGAAGATTCAAGCGCTTCTTTTAAGTCCGAGGTTATGCGGATGGTCTTCGGGATCTTTACGCCCTTAAGGAACTTGATGTTTTCCCTTTTGGCATTTAAGACCTTCGCGTAGTCGTCAAAAAACTCCCATAGGATGACTTCATTATTGCGCTCGCTCAAAAGTACAGCCAGCGCCGTTCCCCATCCGCCCGCTCCGAGAACGGAAACTTTCATTTCTTTTCCTCTTTTCCGGGCGCCGCCTTGAACTCAAGCCTGCTTTCCGTGCCTTCGATGAGCCTTTTGATATTGGCTTTATGCTTGTAGATTATAAATACCGCCAACGACGCCGCCAGAAGCAGGACAAGATTATAAAAACCGCCTTCACCGTAAATAAATATGAATATAGGCAGAAGGAACGAGCATAGTATGGAACCCAGGGATATATACCTGAAAAAATAAAAAGTTATCGAGAAAACCACAAGGTCCGTCACAACCGACAAAGGCGCCAGCGCCAGGAAAACCCCCAGCGAGGTCGCAATGCCTTTGCCTCCCTTGAAATTAAGGAATATGGTAAACGTGTGGCCAAGAACGGCCGACGCGGCCGCTATCATGACCACGCCCGGATATTTAGCGCCAAAGACGGCATTTATGGCCACTACGGATATATAACCTTTAAGGGCGTCAAAAAAAAGCACCCATAGAAAACCCTTCATCCCGAGTACGCGCTGGACATTTGTCGCGCCTATATTGCCGCTGCCAACGGTCCTGACGTCAATGCCCTTGGTGTATTTGACAAGCAGATAACCCGAAGGTATGGATCCCAATAAGTACGGCACAATAAGCGCTGCCAATATCGCGATAAAGATCATATTGTCTTTGCCTCCTAAAGAACTTTTTATTTGTCTTCCTGTTTTGTCTTGGTCTTTATCTTAAGCCTGATGGGCGCGCCTTCGAACCCAAACGTCGCCCTTAAGGAGTTTTCCAGGTACCTCGTATATGAAACGTCAAGTTTCTCTTTTTTATTCACAAAAACCGCGAATGTGGGCGGTGCTGTTTCTACCTGGGATAAATAATAGACTTTTACGTCCCCCTTTTTGGAAAAGGGGGCCTTTTCATGCACGGCCTGCTGGAACATCTTATTTAAAAGACCTGTTTTTACCCTGAAATTATACTGATTTTCAACATAAAATACAACCTCAATTAATTTTTCAAGGCCTTTTTTTTCCTTGGCGGATATAAAAACAAGCGGGGCATAAGAGGCGAATTTCATCTCTTCGCGGATATATTCCGTGAACTGTGTCCTCATGCTTTCCCTTTTCTCATATGGTATCAGGTCCCACTTGTTGGCCGCGATCAGGACGGCCTTAAAGTTTGCCGCCGCGTAGCCGAGTATTTTCTTGTCCATTTCCGTGACTCCCATGGTGCAGTCAAGCACAAGTATGACCATATCCCCGCGCTTTATGTTCATGAAGGCCCTGCCTATGGAATAAGCCTCGACTTTTTTCTTTATGTTTTTCCTCTTCTTGACCCCGGCGGTATCGATAAGCAGGAGCTTTTTTCCCTCTATTTCCACCAGCGTGTCTATGGAGTCCCTGGTGGTACCGGGTATGTCCGTCACTATGGAGCGCTCTTCTTTTACCAGGGCGTTAAAAAGCGACGACTTGCCTACGTTTTCCCTGCCCAGAATGGCTACCTTTGTTATCTTTTCCTCTTCGGCTTTGTCTTTCGGGGAGGGTATCTGCTCCGTTATAAAATCAAGCAGGTCGTCGAGCCCGTATGAATGCGCCGCCGAGGTGGGAAACACATGGTCCACTCCGAGGTTATAAAACTCGTACACAAGGTTCGCCTTTTCATGCGTGTCCACTTTATTGGCGACAACGGCAAAATTTGACGAGTTGCTCCTGACAAACTCAAAAACCTCGCGGTCTTCGGGCACTATTCCCATGGTGGCGTCGACCACAAAAAGCACCAGGTCGACGTCCTTTATTACGTCCTTTACTATTTTAAGTACCTCTTTTTTTATCAGGTCCGCGTCGTTAAAAAGCAGCCCGCCGGTGTCGATCACGGTGAAGGTTTTTCCCATCCATTCGGCTTCCCCGTATATCTTATCCCGGGTGACCCCCGGAAAATCATCAACGATTGACTTTTGCCTGTTTATCAATTTATTGAAAATGGACGATTTGCCCACATTCTCCCTGCCTGCAATCAGTACCGTAAAATTTGTTTTCATCATGACCTTTCATACACAAAAATTAAAAAAATACGCCCATGGCGCTATGTTAAGCATTATATTGCATAAAGGATATAAAGCAACAAAAAAACGGGGTATTTTAACGGGGAAGTCCGGTAATAACGGCATTGTAGACAAACCTTTTGACGGCTAAAAAATACACTCTGTATTTAGTTGAGCGAGCTTAAATAACCTGTCAATGTCTCCGCATCGTTGTGGGAAAGCGAGATAAAGCTGATCCCGGCTATATAACTGCCGCCTTCTATCTTGCACCATTCGACTTCGCCGAATGTATTTATCTTTTTCCGTTCGCCAAAACTCACGTCAAGCCTCATGACATCGCCTTCATGGACGATATTGTCCACGGCAAGGCAGACGCCCCTTTTGGATATATCCACTGTCATTGTCTTTTTATAGTGAAATGAAAGCAGGTCAAGTTCTTCGCCGAAAAGCTTATATTCCGCCGGAAGTTCGCTCTTTAGCCTCTTGTCAATGCGCCGCTCTGCGTACATGTCATTCATGACTTTAGTACCTCCCAGGAAGTGGTGGTTACGTTATCAATGTTAAACGTTTTAACTCTAAAAGTCAAGTTTTTAATCGTTTTATTAATAAATATTGGTTAAACGGTTAACTTGGTTTTCACGTTAAACTGCCGTGAATGTCACTGATACTATCGGAGACCGACTTAAATCCGTGTAATTCTTTATCAATTGATATCTCTAAACCATGTCCACTCTTTTAAGTTCCCCTTCGATCATCCCGCTCGCGGCCGTCCCGGTTTCATGGAACCTGAAAACATCATGCATGAGTATGGTATCACCTTCCATGCCGGTAATTTCAGTGATGTGCGTTATTTTTCTGGACCCGTCTTTCAGCCTCGCCTGCTGAATTATCACATTCACCGCGCTTTTTATCTGTTCCCTTATCGCGCGCGCAGGCAGTTCCACCCCTGACATTAGGACCATTACCTCTATCCTGGAACATGCGTCGCGCGGCGTATTGGAGTGCACTGTTGTCATGGAGCCGTCATGGCCCGTGTTCATGGCCTGAAGCATGTCAAGCGCCTCTCCCCCGCGGCATTCGCCAACCACTATCCTGTCGGGCCTCATGCGCAGGCAGTTTTTTACCAGGTCGCGTATTGTCACCGCGCCGCGGCCCTCAATATTCGGCGGCCGCGCTTCCAGCCTTATCACATGTTCCTGGGATAGCCTAAGTTCCGCGGAATCTTCCACGGTTATTATGCGCTCATCTTCCGGAATGAATGAAGACAGCACGTTCAAAAGCGTTGTCTTCCCCGAACCGGTGCCGCCGGAAATAAGGATGTTCCTCCTTTTCAGGACGGAACCTTTCAGGTATTCAACCGCGTCTGGAGTTATTGATCCGTACCTGACCAGGTCGCCGGAGCAAAGTTTCTTATCGGAAAATTTCCTGATAGTAAGCACGGGCCCGTCGATGGCCAGCGGCGGTATTATGGCGTTGACCCTGGACCCGTCCGGCAGCCTCGCGTCCACATAGGGCATTGACTCGTCGATCCTGCGTCCCAGGGGCAGCACTATGCGTTCTATGGCGCGCATTACATTTTCAACTCCGGTAAACTTCTTATCGGAACGGAAAAGTTTTCCAGAGCGTTCGATATAAATATCATCGTGGGAGTTGACCATGATCTCGGTTATGGACTTATCCTTCAAAAGTCCCTCTATGGCTCCCAGTCCGGTGACCTCGTCAAATATTTCCGTGACAAGCCCCTCGCGTTCCTCCCTGTTTTTCATGGAAGGGTCAATGCCGTCAAGTATATCCCTAACCTTGTTCTTTATATCCGCGAATATCCTTGATTTCTTATCAGGATGCGTCAGCGCGTCTTTTTCCAGGTTTTTAATGTCTATCGCCTCAAACAGCAGCTTGACAGCGTGTTTTTTCACGGCAGAAACCGCCTCATCATGCGCCTCTGCCGCCGGCCCGGGAAAAACATCCCGGGGTAAATGTCCTTCCCCCGCGGGCTCCTTATCCAGTATTGCCAGGTGCTGTTTTGATCCGCCTTCAAGAAGTATTTCCGCCGCCTTCCTGACTTCCTTATAGAACGGGTCCTTTCTATCCTTCGAACAATAAATAAAACCTTTGCCGGCGGACGCCGCCACCGCTTCCAGATGCGGCAGCAGCGCTATCACCCTCGAGTTCCTAAAAACCTGCTGAATGTCGCCGGTTGATAAAATATTATTTGCCGCCTTATTGACGATCACATTGAGGCATGAGGCGGGGTAATTCATTTCCAGCAGTTTTTTTGCCGTATGAGCCGCATACTGCATGTCGTATGGGTTCATGGCCGCGGGTATTACGATAGTATCGGAAAGGTCAAAAAGCCGATGGGAAGGAAAACCCTCCGTGTCAACAAGCAGCACATCAAGCGCATCGTTAAAATACCGTACGGCCTTTTCCCAGTTTAAATCCCAGAAAAGATGGAAACCTGTTTTTTCCACATAGTACCGGGATATATCACCCGGACCGTTCAGCGTATGGTCCGCGGCAATGTCCATCATTGTCCCGGTGTCAAACATCCCGTCGCCAATCTCAAGCACTCCGGTTTTCATGCCGAATTCCTTTGCCAGAACCGACGCCAGGTTAAGCGCAAGAGTGGTTTTTCCGGAGCCGTTCTTCTTGTTCAGAAGCGTTATGACCTTCCTCATTCGGCGCTTTCCTGCCCGGCTATTTTGGGGGTTACAAATATGACAAGTTCGGTTTTTTTGTCGGATATTGACGTGGATTTAAAAATTTCGCCCAGGAGCGGTATTCCCGACAAAACAGGCACTCCTTTAATATCCCTGACTTCCTGGTTCTCAATGAGCCCGGCTATGACAACCGTGTTGTCCGGCTCCACATTGATGTTGGTCTCCGCCCACCTGGTTTTTACGGCCGGTACAGTGCTTGTGCCCAGGCTTACCGCGTTGGCATAGTCCAGATTGCTGACTTCTGCCCTTATCCTGGCCTCTATGCTGTTTTGCCCGGTAAGTTTCGGGTCGATTTCCA
>PMTB01000255.1 GCA_003167475.1 candidate division FCPU426 bacterium
CGGTCGTTACGGGTTTTAACGCGCATGATTGTATTGATTCGGCGCACCGGCTTTTTATAGGAAAGCAGGGTTCCATAGGGGACAGGGCGGGAAACTTGGCGGTTCAGAATTCCGACCTTTTGCTTGTCATAGGCAGCAGGTTAAATATCAGGCAGACCGGTTATGCCTGGAATACGTTCGCGCGGGAAGCTTATAAAATAATGGTTGATATAGACCCGCTTGAATTTGAGAAAATAAATACGAAACCTGATATGGGAGTGCATGCCGACGCCGGGGATTTTATCGATTCCGTGATAAAGTCGGTTGACCGCGTCAAAATAAGAAAAAATACGGATTGGTTAGCATGGTGTATCGCCCGCCGTGAAAAGTACCCCGTGGTGCTGCTTGAATACTGGAAAAAAGACGTTCCCGCGAATCCGTACTGTTTTATGAGCGTACTCGGGGATAACCTTGATAAAAACACGGTCGTGGTGGCAGCAAACGCGACAGCCACGATATGTTCGTTCCAGGCTTTAAAGATAAAAAAAGGGCAAAGGCTTTACAGCAATTCGGGGGCGGCGTCCATGGGTTATGACCTGCCGGCGGCCATAGGCGCGTATTACGCGGCGCCTGAAAGGCGGATAATATGCCTGGCCGGGGACGGCAGTATACAAATGAACATTCAGGAATTGCAGACCATAGTACACAATAAAATACCCCTGAAAATTTTTCTTTTAAACAACGGGGGTTACCATTCGATAAGGCAGACCCAGACAAATTTTTTCGGGAAACCGCTTGTGGGATGCGAACCCGAAAACGGCGTCAGTTTTCCGGCTATGGAAAAGATAGCGGCGGCGTACGGTATCAAATATTTCAAATGCGGCAGGAACAGCCTGCTTTCAAAAACAGTGAAAAAATCCCTGAAAAGCCCGGGCACGGTGATTTGCGAAATAGTGCTGGATCCAAAACAGCCTTTCGCGCCAAGGTCATCGTCCAAAAAACTGCCTGACGGCCGGATAGTATCAAGGCCGCTCGAAGATATGGCGCCATTCTTAAGCGGGGAAGAACTGCAAAGCAATATGATAATCGGGCAAATAAAATAAAAAACGGGAAGAATTAAAACAGGGAATATTGGAGAAAAAAATGACTTTTGAGGAATTGTTTGCCGTAAAACAGGATTTAAAAGTATTGCCTGACGCTCCAGGGGGATTTGTTATATACGGCGCAGGCAGCGCCGGACAGGACATATGTAAAATACTGGAAAACAGGAAATTAAACGTAAAATATTTTATTGATAAGGACGCGCAGCGTATAAATACAATAAGCGGCAGGAAAGTTATTACGCCTGAAGCCGCCGTTGGCATGGATAAAAACGGCATGTGCGCCATAGTGGGGATGTTTAACGGGTTTATAAACAGCGCGGAATTTATTGAAAAACTTAACGCAATGGGATTCAAAAACATACTCAGCTTTTATGAGCTTTACCGTATAATGCCTGAAGAATTCGGTGACAGGTATTTTATGGCGCCGGATGAATTTTTCATTAAAAACAGCGGAGTAATAATTGAAACTGAGAAAATGTGGGGTGACAGAAAAAGCAGGGAACTTTACTTTCAGGTCATAGCTTTCAGGTATACCAAGGAAATGAAATATTCCCCGGAGCCGGCCAAAAAAGGTTTTAACTATTTTCCGGAAGATATCCCGGGCTGGTCGTTTCCGAGGACTTTTATTGACTGCGGCGCCTTTACCGGAGACACCCTGCTTGATATAAAAAAATACAGCGGCGGCGTAAAAAGCGCAATGGCTTTTGAGCCGGACGAGGATAACTTCAGGAAAATGTCGGAAAATGTGGCGGCCGCCGATATAGCGCCTTTAGTCGTTTTGTTTCCATGCGGGGTTTTTTCATCAACCCGGCAGTTGCGTTTTTCCGCGAATTTAGGCGGCGGCAGTTTTATAAACAACACAGGGGAAAAATTCATACAGACAGTATCCCTGGACGAAGCCCTTCCGGCGTATAAACCTGAAATGATAAAAATGGATATAGAAGGCGCCGAGCCTGAGGCTTTAAAAGGCGCTGAAAAAATGATAAAAAAACATAAACCAGCCCTGGCCATAAGCGTTTATCACGCGCCCGGTCATATGTGGGAGATAGCAAAAATCATATCCGGCTGGGATTTGGGATACAAGTTTTATTTAAGGGCCTATGGTTACCATTCATTTGATGTAGTATTGCACGCTGTCAGAATATGAATTGATTAAAATACTCTTATAAAAGGAGAGCAAAAAAACATGGACAACAAAATTTTTGAAGATTTATTCATCCTCGAGATGGCCAATAACCACTGGGGAAGCCTGGACAGGGGCCTGAAAATCATAAAGGAATTTTCCACCATCGTAAGATTTAACAATACAAGGGCCGCCATAAAGATGCAGTTCAGGGATGTGGATACTTTTATACATAAGGACTTCGCAAATAGCGGGGACATCAGGTATATAAAAAAGACCATGGACACCAGGATGGACGCGGGGCATTACGCGGCCATGGTGGACGCTATAAAAAAGTCCGGATGTATCGCCATGTCCACCCCTTTTGATGAAGCCTCTGTCGACCTTTGCGTCAATGTGGGTATAGAATTGATCAAAATAGCAAGCTCGGATATAAACGACTGGTTTTTGATCGAAAAAATCGGCAAGACAAAAAAGCCGGTTGTTATTTCGACAGGCGGTTCATCTGTCAAGGACATAGACGATGTGGTGAAATTTTTTAACAGCAGGAATATACCGCTTGCGGTGCTTCACTGCGTTTCTCTTTACCCCAGCGAGGACCGGGACCTGGAGCTGAACCAGATCGATTTCCTGAAAAACAGATATCCCGATAATGTCATAGGATTATCATCGCATGAATATACGGACTGGTCGTCTTCAACAATGATAGCGTACGCTAAAGGCGCAAGCGTATTTGAAAGGCATGTGGATATAGATGACGGAGTGTACAAAGTATCACCATACTGTTCAAAACCGGAACAGGTGGATGTGTGGTTTAAATCTCACGCAAAAGCGGTTGAAATGTGCGGAGCTTCGGGAAATCATAAACGCATGCCGCCGGAAGCCGAGATAAAATACCTTGACGCTCTGGTACGCGGCGTTTACGCCAAAAGGGACCTGTTAAAAGGCGAAGTATTAAACCATGATACCATAGAACAGGATGTTTACCTGGCCATACCGCTTCAAAAAGGGCAATTGTCATGCAGGGAGCTTATCTCAGGAGAGGTCCTTTTGAAGGATTGTAAAAAGGACTCGCCGCTTACGATAGAGATGATCGACAGCCCGTACGCTAAAAATGAAAATCTTAAGAAAAGAATTTATGAGAGGGGCCTGTAATAAATGAATAAAAAACCCGCCCGCCCATGCGAGGTATGCTTAAACTCCAAAAGCGCGGAAATACTTCACAGGCAGAGTTTTATACTTCCGCAGGGGCATATACTGGAAAAAGCGCGGGAATATGACATAGTCTCCTGTAATGAATGCGGGTTTGTCTACGCGGATACGCCTTTGAAACAAAAAACATACGACAGTTATTACGAAAAAATGTCAAAGTATGAGCTTGATTACAGTAAGGCCGACATAAGCAGGTATATGTCGCAGGCAAAACTGATAAAGTCATTTCTGCCACACGAAAATCTGAAAGTCATCGATGTCGGCTGCGGCAACGGCGGGCTGCTTATGGCCCTAAAACAGCTGGGGCAAAAAAATATAACGGCGCTGGACCCTTCGGTAAAGTGCATAAGCAATATAAAAAAAGCGGGCATAAAGGGCTTCACCGGCAACTTATTCGGGAACACAGGTGCGGAAAAATATGACATGGTTATTTTAAGCCACGTTATGGAACACGTCAAAGACGTAAGCCGCGCCTTGGACAAGGTGTTGAATATGCTCAATGAAAACGGGATGCTCTATATAGAGGTTCCCGACGCTTCGTCATATGCGGACAACCATGTGGTGCCGTATTATTATTTTGATACGGAACATATAAATCATTTTGAAGAAACCTCCCTGATAAACCTTGGGATGCACAAAGGTTTAAGGGTCATAAACCTTGGAAAAAAACTGATAGACGCAAGCGCCCGGGTCAAATATCCAGCGATATATGTCCTGTATAAAAGGACAGCGGAGACGGCTTCCTGGAACAGCTACGCAAAAGCCAGGGTAAAGGCATATATAAAACTTTCAGCCGCTGACAAAAAAGTATTGGGCACGATAGATGAACTGTTGAAAATAAAAAAGAAAATAGTGATATGGGGAGCCGGTAATTATACAATGAGGCTTCTTGATAACAGCCCCCTTGCAAACTGCGACATAGAGGCTTTTATAGATAAAGACCCGAAAAAACAGGGCTTAAAAATAAATGGCAAACCGGTTTTAAGTACGGATATTATCGGCAAATTGAGCCCTGATACGGTTATAGTCATTTGTTCGGCTGTTTACGCGGATGAAATAACAGCGGAATTGAAAGGCATGAAAGTCAAGAACAGGATAGTAACGCTTTAAAGGATAAAAAGAGAGAAGGATGAATTTGAAAAAAGTAATTATAACAGGCTCAACAGGTATGATAGGGACGGCGCTTATAAAGGAATGCCTGTTAAAAGGCATAGGCGTCACAGCCGTATTAAGGCCCGGTTCCATAAATAAGGCAAGGCTGCCAAAATCAGACGGCGTGGAAGCCATAGAATGCGGCCTTAATGAAATAAACAAGCTTGAAAAGATATTAAAGCCGGAACATGACGCGTTTTTCCACCTTGGATGGGCAAACACAAACAGGGAAGGCAGGGTCAGCCCTGAAAAGCAAAATGAAAATATTGCCTTCACGCTTGAAGCTGTGCGGGCCGCAAAAAATACCGGCTGTAAGGTATTTGTAGGCGCGGGCTCACAGGCTGAATATGGCAGGGTCAGCGGATCCATACCGTCCAACCTGCCCGTGCATCCCGAAACAGCGTACGGCGTCGCAAAATATGCCGCAGGGCGGCTTTCGGCCATGTTATGCGATGAACTTGGCATAAAAAATATATGGACAAGGGTTTTCAGCGTTTACGGGCCCAATGACGGGCCTGATACAATGATCTCTTACTGTATAAAGGCCCTGCTGAACGGGGAAAAACCGGCGCTTACAAAATGCGGGCAACTGTGGGATTATCTCTACTGTTCTGACGCGGCAAAGGCGCTTTTACTTGCCTGTGAAAAAGGCCTTGATAAGGCAGTATATAATATAGGAAGCGGAACGGCAAAACCGCTGTCTGAGTATGTGGAGGCTATACGCGCCGCAATAGATCCAAAGCTTGCGGTCGGCATAGGGGAAAAGAAATATGCCGCGGATCAGGTTATGCAGCTTTGCGCGGATATATCCGGATTGAAAAAAGATACGGGTTTTATGCCGGCAGTTCCGTTTGAAAACGGAATAAGGGAAACAATAAAATGGCACAGGGAGAATCAACTATGAAGAAAATATCGGTTTTAATCCCGACGTATAATGAACAGGAAAATGTAAAGCCGTTGTGCCTGGAAATAGTAAAAATATTCGCTGAAAAACTCCAGAACTATGATTATGAAATTTTGTTCATAGATAATTATTCCCAGGATAAGACACGTGAAATCATAGAACAACTCTGCGCGGACAATAAAAAAATAAAAGCTGTCTTTAACGCCAAAAATTTCGGCGCCATAAGGTCGTCTTTTTACGGCATGCTGCAGACCACCGGGGATTGTACCATAGGCATGTGCGCGGACTTTCAGGACCCGCCTGAAATGATAACGGAATTTGTGAAGGCGTGGGAGGGAGGGCATAAGATAGTCACCGGAAAAAAACATAAAAGCCATGAAAACCCGGCCGTGTATTTTTTAAGGGGCCTGTATTACAGATTCTTAAAGAAAATTGCGGAAACAAAGCAGCTTGAGCAATTCACCGGCTTCGGCCTGTATGACAGGTCTTTTATTGACGTATTACGGACCCTTGAAGACCCAATGCCCTATATGCGGGGCATGGTGGCTGAACTGGGTTTTGCCCACGCCGAGATAGAGTATGTGCAGCCAAAAAGGCGCGCCGGCAAAACAAGCAACAACTGGTATTCGCTTTACGACATGGCAATGCTCGGAATAACATCTTACACAAAGATAGTCATGAGATTTGCCACAATATCGGGATTTTTAATATCCGGTATATCGTTTCTGGTTGCCATGTATTATCTTATCATGAAGCTTATATTCTGGAATAAGTTCCCGCTGGGGACCGCCCCCATAATTATCTCCATTTTTTTCCTGGGCTCCATCCAGCTTTTTTTTATCGGATTTCTCGGGGAATACATACTCAATATAAATACCCGGGTAATGAAGAGGCCCCTCGTAATAGAGGAAAAAAGGATAAATATGACCCGGGAACGCATCTAAATACAACCACTTTTGAAGACGAAAATGCTGTGTTTGAGGCGCGCAAAACCGGGTATATTTTCAGCGGCGACATGGTCACGAAGCCGGCTGTTTTGAACAAATTGAATAAATCAAAGAAAAACGTAAAAAATCCAGAAAGTAATTGTTATTCATTCATTGAATAATTTTTTCTTCATCCGTTTCTGTCCGTTTGCCCGCGGCAAACAACGCCGGTATAAAAACCGCGAAGATGCCGCGGGAATACACAAGGGGCATGTCAAAAAGGCCGCTAAAGAAAAGAGCCAGGATGGAAGCCGCCCCGGCAACGGCCATTATCTTTTCATGTAATGTCCCGTTTTTAAAACTTTCGGAGCACGAAAGAAGTATGTAAATAAAAAGCATTATCATGGACAACAGACCGAAAACCCCGGACTCAACTGCCGTCTGCAGAGGCAGGTTGTGAAGGTGGTGCATGTATGCCGGGTCAAGGTTCTTGTCGTCGATAAACTTCCAGCCTATATACTTATAGCTTCCCGGGCCTATCCCCATAGGATAGGCCTTAAGTATCTTTGTCCCTGTTTTAAAATATATTATCCTGTTTATAGCCGATAAGTAAGACGATTCATTCTTATCCATGGAAGAAGATGCCCTGTAGAGCATGTTATCAAAAGCGTATTTTCCGTGGACGGCGAAAAGCAGGAATATGGAAATAATAATTCCCGATAATACCGCTATAACCGCTGTTTTTCCGGTTTTAAGCCTGTTTAGGTAAAAAAGTATGAATCCCACTGTAATGATAAGCACTATCCAGCCGGCCCTGGAAAGAGGAAAAGCGATTACCGAGGCTATTGCCAGCGCGCATGCGAGCAGCAGCGCGTACCTAATAAAAGTATTTTTTCCGTACATCAAAATTGCCGCAAACGAGGCTGGCAGTATAATATTCAAGTATGCCGGAAACGCCGTAAGTCCCATGCCGGCGTCAATGCGGTATATGGGCCGGGACCCCGGGCCGATTAAAAAATTCAGGGAAGCCCTGTCAAAATAGAAACTGTAAAGGGCGGATACGAACAATAAAAAGACGCTTGCCGAAATAAAAATTAAACCGGTCCGGGTTTCGGAAGACGACCTGAAAAATACGATAATACTAAAGTATATGAATATGATCTCAAAATTTTTAGTCAGGCCCTTTAAAATAACAATTTTTTCCGGCATATACAGCAGCGGAAGCGCATAGAACAGGAAACACAGGAATATTAGAAAAACACCCGGATAGGATTGCCTCGTCCTTATCCCGAAAATAGACGCGTGTATGAATGCACCGGATGCGAACACTAAGAGCGCGGCTTCGTTTGAATAAATGACGGTTGACGCGCCGAAAAGCGAAGGCGTGTCCATGGCGACGAAAAGAAAAATAAGGCATAAGGCGGTGTATGGCCTTATCACAGAAAACGCAAATACCGAAAAAAGCAGGAGCGGCAGTGCGTACAGCGGTGAAAAAAGACGGACAATAAGGACGATGCAAGCTGTCAAAGACAGCAGAATCACCGGATATTTGTCAAAAAATCCGGCGGGTCCGGCCGCTGAAGAAGGGTTTGGCCCGTTAACATGACTGTTGAAAATAAAAAGAAGGGCACGGTTAATAGGCGTGGAAAAAAATGCGTCCAGGCTCTGTATCAGCGTCAAAAAATATTTTGAAACCGGGCCGGAAGGTTTATTCATTTGTTATCACGCCCTTAAGTTCCGTGTTTTTTTCAAAGTTAAGAACGATATAATTTCCGAAATGGAACTTCCTGTTTTGGGGTGACCGTTTGACTGTGTTGACCGTCAGGTACCATGAATCCGGCGGCGAGTCTTTTGCCGCGGTAACTGAAGACACGGAAATTTCGCCATAATCAGAAGAAGCTGTTTTACCGGCAAAATTGTTTATGCTTTGCGCGTCATACCCCATGCACAGGATAATATGGGATTTAGCCTGTCCTTCGGAGGATATTTTCAGCAGCCCTTTCGCGAATAAAAAAATAAAAAAAAGCGCGAAAATAAAAACAATTGGCGCAAAAAAGGCGGATAATTTAATTTTTTTTGCCAAATTTTCCTCCAAAAAGAAGATGCGAATGCTTTATGAAACCTATAATAAGCCAGTAAAGCCTTAAGTAGGGGATAAATGTAAACAGAGCCGCGGCCGTCAAAAACTCCTGCGGCAAAACTATTTTTTTTCTGAACTGCGCGTACAATGTGACGCAGTATGAAAGCAGGTAAAAAAGGAATCCCGTGTTGACAAGCCAACTGTCTTTCATGGCAAATCCGGGTATTGCAAGCGCAGGAAATATGTAGTAGCCCAGGTAATAAACAGGGAAGAACCAGCCGTCCAGCCACTTCATTTTTTTGAAATAAAGCGAAGGGTATTTCATAAAAAGCCTGGGTTCGTGTATGCCCTGCAGGGCAAGCTTGAAAATATCCCTGTATGAGCTTTTATAGACAGGGTGGTACACTACAAGGTTTTCCGCAAAGGCTGTTTTTCCGCCGGCTTTAATGGCGGCAAAAGCAATATCGGTGTCTTCCCTGATATAGGGCTTGTGGTACTCCACGTCAAATCCGCCGATTTTTTCAAGGATGAATCTGGAATAAAAAATATTGCATGTCATATACTGACCGCCGTTTAAATTTTCAACTGAATGCGTAAAATAAGTGGGTTTTATGTCCATAATTTTGGATAAAGTCCTGCCCTCAACACAGTCCAGCCCGGGATTATTCTCCAAATAGGTTATCGCACTGCTTAAATAGTTATCGCCGGCTATTACATCGCTGTCTAAAAAACCCACGAACATTCCGGATGAATTCTTCCAGCCATTATTTCTGGCTGCAGCCGGTCCGGAATTATCCTGCATTATATAATTCACACCCATATCTTTAAATCGCAGCACTATTTCCGCAGTGTTATCCTTTGAACAGTCATCAACGACAATAATTTCAGTTTTCAGCCTGTCATACTTTTGGCCTGCAAGCGACTGCAGCAAAATCTCAAGTTTTTCGCTTCTGTTGTAAGTAGGTATAACAATGGAAATCAGTTTATTATAAGGCAACATTTTTACATCCTGTATATATTTTTTTAATACTATAGCACAGTTCCGGATTTTGGGAGATTATTTTTTTTGAACAGTCCTGCTGCGATTGTGACATCTTCCCGGGTAAAGTACCTAAAGGCCAGCGCCGAAGCGCAAAAAACCATCAGGGAAAGCAGATTAAGCGGAACAAAGGGCAGGATTTTTTCAAAAAATTTCATAAACAGCAACTGGGCTGTCATGGACGCCGCCAATCTGAGTATATTGGGGAAAAATATGAAATTGCCGACTTTGACTTTTGCAAAGTAAAGCACGCCTGCCGCTATGATGAGGCTGCACAGCACGCTGATGAAACTAGTGGCTATATAACCATATTTTGGTATTAATACAATGTTAAATCCAAGGTTGATAAAAATATTGAAACAGTACAAATACATAACAAGTTTTGCCTGTCTGGCCGAATTTAATGCAAAAGTTGGTATGACGTAGATTGCCATCAAAAAAATATTCCAGATCATTATGGAAAGAGCCGGAACAGACTTCACAAATTCATGCCCAAGAAGGATATTTGTATAATTTGCGGCAGAAACAGATACCATCATGGCAAATGGGGCCACGACAAACATCATGTACTTGACAGTAAGGCTTATGATCCTTGGAGCTTTATCACGGCCCTCGGTGCTGATTATGCTTGAAAGCCTGGGATATACCGGGCTCATGAGCATCATTACAAGGGCATTTAATATTTCAATGATTTTTGTGACCGCGGTATAATAGCCTACTTCGATGCCGGGCCGCATCTTGTAAAGAAGAGGCACGTCAATTCTGGAATAAATAAAATTAAAAAGCCCGATCATAGCAAAGGGAATGCTCATTTTGAACAGGCTCACGAGGGTGTCTTTTTTAATTTCAAAAGAAGGTTTTATGGTATATCTAAGGCATAAAAAACCGGCCAACAACAGGTAAAGGATGTTTGAAAAACCAAGCATGATGATTATGCCGTTAAGCGGAAATTTGAGGGTCACCGAAATAAAAATAAGTACGGCATTAAAAAGCGATGCCAATCCGTTCGAAATCCCTGTAAGATATATTTTTTCATGACTGGAAATTGCCGCAAGAAACGGATTTACAATATACAGTATGGATCCGGCAAGAGAGGCAAGCATGAGGCTTTTTTTGATTTCAGGGCTTGGTTCAAAAAATGCTCCATAAATGTTTATGATTACTATGGATATCAGTACCTGAATGACCTGAAGAAAAAGCGCATTGCCCAGTACGGCCGGGCCTTTATCTCCTGCGGATTTAACCTCCCTGACAAGGAGGCTTTGCAGACCAAAATCGCTGATAAAACTGAATAAAGACACAATTGTAAGCAGATATGCGTAAACTCCCTGTTTTTCAGCGCCAAGATACCGTATGAGCATCACGCTGGCGATGGCCCCGAACATTTTGCCGAATATTATCGTCAGAACCTGGCTCATAATGTTCCTTGAAAGAATTTTAGAAGTGCTAATTATACATCTCCTTGATGTTCCCTGAATACCATGAATAACACAGGGTTTTTCTGATATGCAGTGATTGAAATATAATGATGATAAGAACACCCCAATTATATAATAAGCGCGATAAAGTGTCAAAAGTATTTTCTCGGCTGTTTACCCGGATGCCTTAACCAGCGTCTATTTATTAATTGACAAAAAATGTGTTAAAGTTTAAACTTTTACCATGACAACAGATAAAAAACATTCAATTTTAGATACACGTACAGCCGCATTTTTTATAATCCTTACTGCATTTATAATGGAAATACTGCTTTTGGGGACGCATCGCATGCATGGCGATGAATCGGTATATTGCTGCTCCGCGCTGCATATTGCTGATGGAACTGATATTTTTCAGAGTAGATTTGGCACAGGAAAGTTTCCGCTGGTGAGCGCCATAATAGCGGTTTTTATAAAGTTTTTTGGGAATAATGATTATGTCACAAGGCTTCCTAATTTAATTGCGTCAATATTGACCTTTATTTTTTTGTACAAGGCCGCCGCAAAATTATATGATAAAAAGACCGGCTGTTTTGCGATATTGCTGCTTCTGTTGACAAGGTATTTTATAGTTTTTGGGCCGACTGCTTTTACAGATGTGTTTATGACATTATTTATTGTCATTTCAACCTATTGCCTCGCTATAAAGATGAATAAAAGGGCCGGATTGTTTTTGGGACTGGCTTTTGCCTCAAAATATACCGCATTTTATTTTCTGCCTATCTTTATGACTGCCCCGTATTTTTTGCAGAATGAAAAATGGGATCCCGCACTGCTTGTAAAGAAGGCCGTTGAAATATTAATGCCGTATTTAGCTGTTTTTTCAATTGTGTTTCTATGGTCATTCTTTTTTGAATCTCCAAGGCTGGTTTCTTTCATTGAGTTTAACCCGGTAAGGTTCAAAGGGCTGATAAACAGTGAAACGCTTAAAACAGGAATGGCAAATTTGTATAACTTGCATCTTACCGCTATTGGTTTTCAAAAGCCGTTGATATGCGGTATTTTTGCCATACTGCTGATGTTAGTGAGAGATAATAACAAAAGGAGATTGGATATATTTTTTGGAATTACGGTTTTAATGTTTTATGGCATGTTATTTTTCATGGCAGGCAGAGGATTGCCGGTTTATGACAGGTACATGGTCGTAATAATGCCATTTATGGCGATTTTTGCGGGCAGAGGAACCGCGTTTGTCTTTGAAACTGCGAAAAAGTTTTCCTATATTTCAGCTGCTGTTTTAACAGGTGCTTTTGCTATTTTTTACGGGCAACCGTATTTCCCAAGCATAAAGATGGGGGCCTTATATGATTATTCAGACGGAATAGAAAAGGCATCAGAAGTTGTAAAAAAATCAGGAAGATCAGTTTTGGGTGTTGGCGCGCATTACTATGTGATGACTTATTATTTCTACAGGCAATTATTGGGAGATTATCCATATACGGAAATGGAAAAATTGAAAAAATATTTCACGCCGGATGAAAACACAGGTGATTTTCTTCTGGTTCGGACTCCTGACGCGCTTGATTTGGACCAAAAATCTGAAAACAGCGGTTTTTCCTATACCGACAATGAAATAATAGAGAAATTCGGCAGTATTCCGGGAGTATATTTCAACAGAGAATTAAGAAAAAATACTGAAATATATTCAGGAGGAAGAAGGAAATACATTCTTTTTACCCTCGAAAAAAAGGGGCCCTTAAAGAACCCCGTATTCATTATAAAAGAAAAAGCAGAACAAAACCTCTGTGTCTTTGGCGGAAAAGTGGCTTTAAACAGCATGACTGTTATAAAGGATGCTGGATTTTCAAACGACCGGGATTCCTACAGGATTCAATATCTTTGGACCATTTTGGACAGTGGAGACAAGGGCAGCAGAATCTATGTACATTTCAAGGACATAAAAGGAAAAATGATTTTCGGGGCGGATCATTATCCGGCAAAGAACCTGGCAGGTTTTGGAAAGTCCGGTAAAAACATTGTTATAAATGACATTGATATAATAACAGCCCCCGGGATGGATAAGGCCGTATCTGTGGAAATAGGGCTATATGATGAAAAAAACGGAAGTCGTCTTGGAGTTACCGGGACAAACAACTTTATTCTGCACGGTAAGGATTTTATAAATGGAAAGAATGTGGACAACGGGTCTTGATGGCGGCTGGTAAGGTAATATAACCGGAGCATAAAATGGAAAAACAAACTGCCGGATTCCCTGCCTTAGAAACCTGTAAATTTGCTTTTTGGGGTTTTATATGCTATAATTATAATGCAAGTGGAAGAGAAAGTGAAAGGTAGTTGCACTGGAAAAGCACCAGCAATGGAAAGCGTTCCAGAAACAGCAATTGCAGGGTAAGGTAAGGCAGTTGTCAAAGATGTCGCTTTACGGCGGTTTGGACATAATCCGCGGGAACGGGCCTAAAATAAGCCCTCAAGATACACGACTCCCCACCGGATTTGTCCAAACCGCTTACCTTTTATGCGGGTTCTATATAATATAATACATTCCGAGCTTGCTGATCAACTTTCGACTTTCAAATCTCAATCCCATGGATTTTGCATTAAAAATCATCTTGATATTAAGGTGGTTTAGCGGTATATTTATCTGCATACAAGCAAATAAAATTTATTTAAAATATTGGAGGATTTATGAGCGAAGCTGAAGCGCCCGCGTGCCCCAAGTGCGGGGAAAAGATGGTTTTAAGGGAAGGCTATAAAGGCAAATTTTACGGATGTTCGAAGTTTCCCGGATGCAAAGGAACGGTGGATTACGCCGGAGAACAGGAAAAGTGCACGGCCTGCGGGTCAAATATGGTATTAAAGAACGGTAAGAACGGCAGGTTCTACTCCTGCTCCAAATATCCCGAATGCAAGCAGACAAAAAATTACAAGGAAACCTGCCCAAAATGCGGCTCCGACATGCAGAAAAAAACCGGTCAAAAGGGCGATTTTTGGGGATGCGTCAAGTATCCGGAGTGTAAAGGGACAAGGAACATAGGCCCGGCAGGCGCGCCCGGCCAGCAGCCAAACGCGTCAGCTCCGGCAAAGACAGCGGCCATAGAAGACACCACGGATTATTCGGACAAACCGGACGAAAATCCGTTTTAAATTATTCAATAAATAAAAAAGGACAGGCAAGTGCCTGTCTTTTTTTTATTTATTTATTTGGAGACTGTCGGAAAAGTCCTTATGTTAGGTCGTGTCCGGCGCAGGTCAAATTTTTCTATGGATTGTGCGCTGTATTATAAGGGTTTTAGTGGCGCACAGGCCAAGAAAAATTTGGCCTGCACCGGACACGATAAAGAATTACACGGATTTAAGAGGTTTTCCGACAGCATCATTTGACACATTATAACTAAGAGCATCATAAACCATGCCATGAACCCGAGCTACTGCGAGTGGTTCATGGCCTTCTACTCTCAACTATCTACTCTCTCGTGCCCTTGACTTAGTTCTCAGCCAGCCAGTCCTTCGCCTGTTCTATATCCTCAAACACTCTTGCGGTCCTGCTGCCGCTCGTGAACATCAGGTACCCTTTCAATAAAACCGCCTTTAGTTTTGTGATGCCCACAAAAGCGTCCTTGTAGCATTTTGCCACGTTTTTCTTGCCGAGCTTTTTTACTTTTTCAAAAAACTCGGGCGATATGACCGTGTTCTCGAAATTCATCAGGTGCCTCACATTATCCCCGTATTCCTGGTAAAGTTTGTCGGATATATCCGATAGTGCCAGCGTATCCTCGGGGTTCCTCATGCTTGAAAAGTCCGTGTATAATATCTTCCTGCCTTTGTGTTCAATAAAAGTCACCGGCATAAGGCCCTCCTGATCCAGTATTTTCAGCACATCAAGTATAATACAAAAAAATTGGTTTTTCAAGGCGGTAAAATATCCGGAAAAAGCAAAATGTTTGACTATGCACACCATAAGCGGTATAATAATCATCATTGAAACATGGCAAAAAGTTTTATTTGTCCTCAAAAACATAAAGGGATGATGGAATGATCAAAAAACTTGTTGTTATACTGCTTTTAGTATCGGCGTATTCCGCGTCCTTTGCGGACGCCAAGCTGAAAAAACTCATTAACGAGTCAAAAGCCGCGGTGGTTTATGTCGGTATAATCGGCGCTGACGGCAAAGAATTCGCCCAGGGTTCCGGGTTCTTCATAGACCCCAGGGGTTATGTCGCCACCAACCTGCACGTAATATACGACGCGGATGATGTTACCGTAAAAACACCCGATAATAAAACATATAAGATAGACAAGGTCATATGCACTGACGTGGAAAGCGATTTGGTTGTCTTTTCACTTAAGGGCATCCCGCAGCGCACGCATTATCTGAGCGTCACCGACGCGCTTCCCGAGGTTGGGGACGAGATAATAGCCGTCGGCAACCCCATGGGTCTGGAACAGACGGTTTCAAACGGTATAATATCCGCAAAGAGGAACCTGCCGGATTTCGGGGACGTGTACCAGATCACGGCGCCCGTGTCGCCGGGTTCCAGCGGCGGGCCTGTAATAAATTATGACGGGACCCTGGTGGGAGTGGTCAGGCTCCAATACAGGGAAGGCCAGAACCTTAATTTTATCGTGCCTGTATTCAAGCTTGCCAGGGTGCTTAACAAGCCAAGAGTCATGCTTTTTGCCCAGTGGAAAAAGAACGGGCTCTCCACGGTCCCGGACACGGAGAACGGCATGATAAGCCTGGGTTACCTGTATTTCGGCTCCAAAAATTATAAAATGGCCCTGCAATGCGCGGGTAACGCCATTAAAAAGGAGCCCAAATCAGCAAAGGGTTATTACCTGGCCGGGCAGGCCGCTTACGCCATGGAAAACTACGACTATGCTTTCAAGGCCATGAAATACGCGGCAACCATTGACGACAAAATGGCGTCCCTTCATAATGACCTGGGGGTCATGTATTATAAGCTGAACATGACCGGGGACGCGACCGAGCAGTATTTTCTCGAGATAGAAAAACACCCTTCCAATGCCGACCCATATTACAACCTGGCCATCATGTACGAAGAAAGCGGTTCCATCGACGACGCCATGGCGATAGTGAAACAGGGTATGATAGCCTGCGACGAGACCTCGTCACTGCACTGCAGGATGGGGTTTATATATATAGACACCGGGGAAACTGACAGCGCCATGACCGAGTTCAACACGGCCTTAAAAATGGACAAGAAAAACAGCGAGGCTTATTACGGTATGGGCATAGCCTGCCTTAAAAATAACGACAAGGACGGCGCGATAAAAATATATTACAAACTGAAAGAAATGGATGAAAAACTCGCCAAGAAACTTTTTGGTATGATATACAGCTGACGGGGGTAAATGATGAAAAAAACAGCAGTGTGGGCGTTAATTATCCTGTCCGTTCTTATTTCAGGATGCGCATCTGTGCCGGCTCCGGTCCTGGGAGACAGGGATGAACCGGATGAGGCGCTGGTATACGGATATGTAAGGATGAGGGGCATCAACATGCCTTACAGGATGTATCTTACAGATTTTGTATTCAAACAGCTTTCCCCGCAGGTCGACCTTACGGAAAAGGACTGCGCCATATACCTGGGGAGCGTCTTTTTTTACAGGGTAAAACCCGGGCAGTTCAGGATAGATTCTTTCCGTTCATACGGAAAAGGAATGTCCTTCTCCGGGATCAATGACGACCCGAGCCTCACCATCAACTACATAATACCCGTACAGGACAACGGTTTCACGGTCACCAAACCCGGTCTTTACTACTTCGGGACCTTTGACGTCACAAACCAGATAAATTACGGTTTTACAACCCGCAACGAAGTGGGTTACGACATACAGATGTCTTCCTTTCCGTCCGAAGAGGATGTGATAGTGCGTCTGCTTGAGATAGCGCAACCCGGAAAATACTGGGAAAAGATGCTTCAATACAGGTTAAAACAGCTCAGGCAGTGGAGGTATTATTATGAAAAGAAAAAGAACAGCGCTAAAGTTAAGTAGCATATTTGCCGTATTCCTGGTCCTGGCGTCGTGTTCCGGGAACACGGTCAAAAAAAGCGGGGATGGGTTCAGCTTACTGCCCGCGGGGCGCGCCGTTGTTGTGGGAAAAGTGGTCATAGAGCCGGCCCCGGAAAATGAAAACGTCTATGGCATGGCCGGTAAGACCGTAATATTCCTCGACGACGTCATGAGGCCGGCCATATACAGGAACAACCGCGTGCTTGAGAACTGGCCCGGCGCATTGGTGCTTTCCGCGTTTGTCGGGGAGGATTTTCTTATAGAACTGGACCAGAAAAAATTCTTCGCGGTCGCGGGCGGATATTATTTCGGCAGGAACAGCGGCGTGGAACTGATGCAGATACCGCTTTCGTTCGTGGTGGATATAGAACCCTCAGACAGGGCTGTATATATAGGGACGATAAAAATAACGAGGGATGTTTTTTATAAGTGGAAAAATATCGAAGTTGTGGACGAATATAACAAGGCCGCGGCGGTATTTTACGGGGTGTACGGTAAGAAGATCAGGCTCAAAAAAGCGCTGGCGCGCCTGAAATAACGGAGGAAAAATGAAAAAAACAACCGCGATAATAATGTCCGTCCTTATCCTGATCATCTCACCCTGCGCGATATTTTCGGCAGCCACGGCAAATATGGGGTACAATTCCGTGGATATATGCGAAATGGCCAGGAATGAGGCCATGTTTGACGCCTCGAATAACGGCTGTCTTTGGGGAAGCGCGGGGCTGTTTTTGGGGCCGATAGGGATTTTGCTCGGGTTTTTCATAGCCCCTCCGGTGCCTCCGGGCAGGCTCATCGGTAAGACCCCGGCATATATTGAAAGTTATTCCAATTGTTTTAAAGATGAGGCCAAGGGCAAGCAGGCTCTTTACGCCGTAAAAGGGTGCCTTTATTCGCTGCTTATGTACGGGGCAATTGTCGCGTATTTCTGGTTCATGGGAAAAAAATAACCTTTGGGGGGTTTATGTCTGAAAATATAAAGCAGATAGCGGTAAGGATAAGGACCTTAAGGGAAATTTCAGGCGAGTCCGTTGCGGAGCTGGCAAAAATTTTCAAATTGGAACAGTCCGAGTATGCCGGGTTTGAAAGCGGGGAAATTGACATCCCGGTGAGTTTCCTTTATGAAGTGGCTGGCCATTATAAGGTGGAACTTACGGCTCTGCTTACCGGAGGGGAACCCCACCGGAAAGCGGTGAGTCTGGTGAGGGCCGGCACCGGCCCCGGCGTGCAGCGCAGGAGCGGTTACCAGTACAGGGATCTGGCATTTAATTTCGCGCATAAAAAAATGGAAGTTTTTGAGGTCATAACCGGCCCCAAAGAAAAAATAGGGGAAGAGCATTATAACATCCATCCCGGACAGGAATACAATTATTGCCTTGAAGGCTCCATGAAAGTATACATAGAGAATAACGAGTATATCCTGAACCCCGGGGATTCCCTTTACTTTGATTCCGGGCAAAGGCACGCCATGGCGTCTTTGAACAACAAACCCGCGAAATTTTTAGCGGTCATATCATAAGGAGCCGATCATGACAACCGATAATAATACGGCAAGATCATTGGACGGCATTTACGCGCCTGGAAGCTTTTCCTCATACGAAGATTTTGTCAAGAACTTCAAGATCAAAGTGCCTGAAAATTTTAATTTCGGTTTTGACATAGTCGATGAGATGGCAAAAATAGCGCCTTCGCAGAACGCCATTGTGTGGTGCGATGACAGCGGCGCCGAGGCTGTTTTTAATTTTGAGCAGGTAAAGCAGCAGAGCAACCGGGCCGCAAACGCGCTTAAGGCCATGGGGATAAAGAAAGGCGATGTGGTCATGCTCGTGCTTAAAAGGCGCTATGAATTCTGGTTTATTTGCACGGCCCTTCACAAGATAGGGGCCACCTGCATTCCCGCGACGCATTTGCTTACCGTTAAGGATGTTGTGTACAGGGCAAATGCCGCGAACATCAAGATGATAATCACGGTCGCGGACCCGGTTGTCATGGATTGCGTGGATGCCGCGCAAAAAGATTCGCCTTCCCTGACGGCAAAAGCGTCCATCGGCATTGACAGGCCCGGCTGGGTGAATATATGCTCGGAAATGGAAAGATCATCGGGTGAATTTGCCAGGCCAAAGGGCCATGACGCCACAAAAAACTCCGACATATTCCTTCTATACTTCACATCGGGAACGACCGGCATGCCGAAGATGGTAAGGCATAATTTCACATACCCGCTCGGGCATATAATAACCGCAAAGTACTGGCAGAACGTCCGGGCCGGCGGGTTACATTTTACGGTCGCGGACACGGGCTGGGCAAAGGCGGCATGGGGAAAGATTTACGGCCAGTGGATATGCGGCAGCGCCGTTATGGTATTTGATTACGACAGGTTCGTCCCCAAAATGATGCTTGACGTCATAGTGAGGCACAAAGTCACCACATACTGTGCGCCGCCGACAATATTCAGGTACCTGATAAAAGAGGACCTAAGCGGTTATGATTTTTCCTCGCTGAAATACTGCGCGACGGCTGGGGAGCCTTTAAACCCCGAGGTCTACCACCAGTTCCTCAAGATGACAGGCTTAAAACTCGTGGAAGGTTTCGGCCAGACCGAGACAGTGGTGGCGGTAGCTACTTACCCGTGGCTCGATCCAAAACCGGGTTCCATGGGAAGGCCGTGCCCGGGTTATGACATAGACCTTGTGGACGACCAGGGAAAGCCGTGTGAAGCCGGCGAAGACGGGCAGATAGTAATAAGGACCCATAAGGGAAAACCCGTGGGAATGTTTGACGGATACTATATGGATGAGGCACTTACAAAAAAAGCATGGCACGATGATATGTACTATACCGGCGACGTGGCATACCGCGACGAGGACGGGTACTATTGGTTCGTGGGAAGGTCAGATGACTGTTTCAAAAGTTCGGGCTACCGCATAGGCCCGTTTGAGATAGAAAGCGCCCTGCTTGAGCACCCGGCGGTGCTGGAGTGCGCTATAACAGCGGAACCTGACGAGGAACGCGGACTTGTCGTCAAAGCCACAATAGTTCTCACAAAAAATTACACGGCCTCTGACGAGCTGGTAAAGACACTGCAGGAGCACGTAAAAAAAGTTACGGCGCCGTACAAATATCCCAGGATAATAGAGTTCGTTAAGGAACTGCCAAAGACAATAAGCGGGAAAATAAGGCGCGTTGAGATAAGGAAAACAACGGAGAAGTCTTAATGATAAAGAATTTCCTGGATTTATAAGGGTTTGACTTGACAAAGCCATGAAACGTCGGCAGACCGCGAAAATACAAAACGGAGCGCCGATCACACGCCCCGTTTTGTTTCATTTACGTTTATTATTTGTATATCGTGGATCTTATTACTATCTCGACCCTTCTGTTCTTCAATCTGCCTTCCGGGGTCGTATTGTCCGCTATCGGGTTGTCCTCGCCGTAGCCTTCCGTGGTTATCCTTTTTTCCTCGTACCCGAGCAGGTTCACCATGAAAAACTTAACGGCTTCGGCGCGGGCTTTGGAAAGTTCCTTGTTATCCTTATATTTCAGTCCCGCGTTTGGCTGGATATTATCCGTGTAGCCGGCGACCATGATATCCGATTCCGGATTCTTGTCGATGACGTCCTTCATTGTCTTGAGTACCGAATAAGCCGATATTTTGACGTCGGCTTTTCCCAGGTCAAAAAGTGCGTCCGAGGCAAAACTGAGTTTGATTTCCTTTAAGAGCACGACAACAGCCTGAGTCGGGGTCTGCGCCCTGTTTCCCACCGAGTCAAACGCCACGAAACTGTAATAATATACTTCACCCGTCTGGACGTACTGGTTATTGACGCCTTTTCCGTCCCATATATAGGACAGCGGCGGTTCCCCCGTGCCCGAGGTCGAATGGAATATCTTTTTGTTATAATCCCAGATGACAAACTGCCACTTGGCTACCTTATTCCTGTCCTGCGCGAAAAATGTGAAGGTCGCGGGTATTATAAGGGCGTCCTTCTGGTTTGGTTTTATGAGTTTCGGGTCGCCGTCGACGCGTACTTCGGGAGGAGTGTTGTCTATCTCAACCGGAACTCTGTTTGATTCTGTTGTGCCGTTATCATACTCGGCTGTTATGCTTGCCTGGTACACTCCGTCGGGAAGGACCTTGCCTCCCACCATGCCGCCCCAAAGGATTGATTTCTGAAGTTTGTCCTGTACGGGTAGTTTTGCCAGTAAAGTGCTGCCGTCCGTGCCGTATATGTTCAGTTTTATGGAACGCACCTTATCCTGGAGTTTAAGCAGAGGGGTGAATACTGTGGTATCCAGGAACTTATCCCCGTTCGGGGAGAAAACATAAGGAGAAACCTTCAGTTTTGCGGAAGGGGTTCCCCAGCTGTAAAGGAGCGAAACCCTGTGGGTGGCGCCCAGATCGGTATAATTCACATACGCGTAATCCAGTTCCATTCCCCAGTAACGCACGCCCAGGCCGAAAGTCGGCGAATCAAAAGCACCTGTCTTGTAGCCCGCGCGGATGGCGAACATTTCATAGAACCAGTATTCAAAGCCGATGGAATACAAGGGGTCGTAGTCGGGATTGATGACAGCCTGCGCCGATATCAAAAACGCCCCCCCCCACATGTTAAGTTCATCGGATAGTCCGCAGTTGAAAATGCGCGGCGGATCAAATGCAAGAGAGTGCATCT
>PMTB01000043.1 GCA_003167475.1 candidate division FCPU426 bacterium
CCTCTACGTCCCACCGGGGTGCGTTCGCTGGACAGCTACTCCACCTCCATTATTTACCTTTGACTTTTGCCCTTTTTCGTTTATTATATATAAAACCCACTATTAAAGGAGTTCACATGGAAAAGTTCGACATTGAAAAGGTAAAATTCGACGAAAAAGGCCTCTGTGCGGCCATTGCGCAGGACTATAAGACAGGCGAAATACTTATGATAGCCTGGATGAACAGGGAATCCCTCAAACTGACCCTTGAAAAGCGCAAGGCCCATTATTGGTCACGCTCACGGCAGAAGCTCTGGTTTAAAGGCGAGGAATCAGGTAATACCCAGGAACTCAAGAATATTTATATAGATTGTGATAACGACGCGATACTAATGAAAGTGGACCAGATAGGCGGGGCGGCATGCCACACGGGATATAAGTCATGTTTTTACACCGAAATATTGAATGACGGTTCGCTTGAAGTTAAAGGTGAACGCCTGTTCGACCCGAAGGAAGTTTATAAAAAGAAGTGAATAAATCCGATAAAGTTAAGTAAGCCAAAAGACAAAAGCCAAAAGTAAAGTATTTAAGTTGGTAAGTAAGGGCAAGTAAGGCGACTGAAAAACGTTGTGTTACTTAATAACTTGTACTACTTGCATTCAACTTAACTTTTGTCTCTTGGCTNNGCTTTTGGCTTAAAAACTTAAAACGAGGACGAATTATGATAAAACCCGAATTAAAGGAAGTATTGAAGCTTTCAAAAACATACAACGTTATTCCCATTTACGGCGAGACGCTCGCTGATCTTGAGACCCCGCTTTCCGCTTACATGAAAATCGATGACCCGGAAAACTCATTCCTGCTCGAATCCATCGAAGGCGGGGAAAAGACCGCGCGTTACTCGTTCCTAAGCAGGAAACCTTACGAGATATTCACCTATCAAAACGGCGCGATAACACGGGATAAGGCAGGCGTAAAGACCGTCATAAGGACAAACGATCCGCTCTCCGAGCTCAAAAAGATATTTGCCGGTTTTAAATCCGCGCCAGTCGCCGGTATCCCCGATTTCAACGGCGGAGCCATCGGCTATATAGGCTACGACGTCATCAAGCTTTATGAAAAAGTGCCGCATGAGAACAAGATAGACACGCTCGGCTGGCCCGATATTTACCTTATGTTCAACGACGTCCTTATGGTGTTCGACCATGTGTTCCACAAGATACAGGTCGTGAACAATATATTCATAGAGGAAGGCGACACGGCCGCGAAAATAAAGGCAAAGTATTCGAAAGCCGTCGTAAAGATCAGGCATATTATCGCGGGCCTGAAAAAACCCTTAAAACCGGGAACCATGAAGCCTGTAAAGATAGGGAAGGTAAAGCATTACACAACCCCGGCCGAGTATAAGAAAGTGGTAAAAGATACGGTCGCTCTTCTAAATAATGGAGAAGCCATACAGGTGGTATTGTCGCAGAGGTTTGGGGCGGACTTTAAAGGTAACCCCATCAATATGTACCGCAGCCTGCGCACGGTGAACCCTTCGCCATACATGCACTTCCTGAGAATGGACGGTAAATATATAATAGGCGCCTCGCCCGAACTCATGGTGCGCGTGGTCAACGGCACTGCTGAAGTGCGGCCCATCGCCGGAACCCGCAAGAGGGGTAAAACCCCGGCCGAGGACATAGCGATGGAAAAAGAACTCTTAAGCGATGTGAAAGAACGGGCGGAACATGTTATGCTCGTGGACCTTGGCCGTAATGACCTTGGGCGCGTATGCGAGCCGGGTTCTGTGAAGGTCAACGACATGATGATAATAGAAAAATATTCGCACGTGATGCATATAGTTTCCGGCGTGACCGGGACGCTGAAAAAGGACCAGGGCGTGTTTGACGCCTTCATATCCACTTTTCCGGCGGGCACGGTTTCGGGCGCGCCCAAAGTGCGCGCCATGCAGATAATAGACGATATGGAAAAGTACAAGCGCGGGCCGTATTCCGGAGCCGTCGGGATAATAAGTTTTTCCGGCAGCATGGAGACATGCATCTCGATCAGGACCATTTACTACAGTGACGGAAAGCTTATCATGCAGTCAGGCGCCGGCATAGTGGCGGATTCAAAACCCGGGTTTGAGTATAAAGAGACCCTGACCAAGGCAATGGCGACCTTTGAAGCTGTAAAGCGCGTCAATGCGCTGGAGGAATGACATGATACTGATGATAGATAATTACGATTCATTCACATATAATATCGTGCAGTATCTTGGCGAGTTCACCAAGGACGTAGTCGTGCGCAAGAATGACGGGATAACTGTTGAAGAAATAAGGAAAATGAACCCGGACAAGATAGTGATCTCTCCGGGGCCTTCATGGCCGGCTAACGCGGGTATTTCAAAGGAAGTCATATTGACATTTATGAAGGACATACCAATGCTCGGCGTGTGCCTAGGGCACCAGTGCATGGCAGAGGCCCTTGGCGGAAAAGTAAGGGTAAATCACAGGATCATGCACGGCAAGACCTCCCTTGTTCTCCACGACGGCAAAGGCGTTTACAAGGGCATGAAAAATCCGTTTACGGCCACGCGTTACCACTCGCTTGTTGCGGATAAAAAGACGCTTTCAAAGGACCTGATCATAAGCTCCTGGACAAAAGAGGGCGAGATAATGGGAATAAGGCATAAAAAATATCCAATGGAAGGCGTTCAATTCCACCCCGAATCAATACTGACTGAGGGCGGGAAAATACTGATAAGGAACTTTGTGAAAAAATGAAAAAAACAGTTGTTTTATTCCTGCTTGCGGCGTTTTGCGCCGTATCCGCGTGCGCGGATACTTTAGTTCCGATACAGCAGCCGGTTACGCCAACGGCAGTTGCCACGCTCAACCCGGTAATACAGAAAATATTGCTTGATAACCCCGCGGGTGTGACCAATACCCCGGTGACGCCTTTTGTCCCGGTACAGACAACAATTACAGCTGCGGCTGCAGTATCTCCGTCTGCGTCCGCTCTTACATTCACGGCAGGTGCTTTTGTCTATAACGCTGCCGGCCTTACAGTGACTTCAGCCGCATTATCGACGATAACCGCGGACGCTCTTTCATCTACAATACCGGCTGTTGTTGACCTGAGCCCGTCATTGATCAACTTTGACGTCAACGCAACGGACGGGATCAAACTTACATGGGTCCCAAAGCGGATGGACAGTATTTACTATAATGTTTACAGGTCAACGGCGGCCGATTACCTGAAGATCAATACGGAGCAGCTAACAAGAACGGCATACGCCGATACGGACATTTTGAGCGCGACAGTTTACTTTTATAAAGTTGACGCGACGGACACAAGCAAAAACGCCTATATGTCCAAGACATTTTCGGCAAAGTCGGCGGACCTGTTATTGCCGCAGCCTCCGACCGGTTTCAAGGTTTACCAGGACGTCCAAAGCGTCTCCCTGAAATGGGCGCAGACCGGCAAGGGTTCTTATCCGGTGTCGGGATATAATTTTTACAGGGGCAGGACGCCCGACGAACACTTGTTTTTGAAGTTTGTGCCTGTTGCAAAGACATATTACACCGATGAGGATGTGGAACCGGGTTTGCGTTATTACTACACGGCATCCACAGTCGATATAAAAGGGGAAGTATCAAAAATGTCGGACCAGTCTAATGCCGTCCCTTTCCCGAGGCCTCGGACCAATATATGCGTCATGCCCTCGGCTTACAGGAATAATATTTTTGACAATATGGGGCTCAATGTGGACATGGGGTTTATCTATTATATCGGGACAATATTGGGGGAACATAACCTGGAAACCGTACAAAAATCCGATACCTTTCAGAAGACCGGGGTCTGGCTGTTATCCCTGGACGCGAAGTGGACGTTCTTCAATGAAGGTGCGAATTGGTGGCCGTCATTGGGGGTGGGAGCGATGTATTCACTGCTTCTCCAGGATTCAATCGGAGGGTCGACGCAGAATAATGCGCTTGNNAGCTTGGGGGAGGCACTACAATAAGTTCAAAACAATCAGTCCTGGGCCAGCAGAGCCTGTATTTGACCGGCGCGAAAAACATCGGGCTGGATACGACAGCATACCTGGGATTTGCCCAGGGAGTCAGGTTCTATCCGGGAGACAAGGCCAAGGGGCCTGCCGGATACCTGACATATATTGTAAGCGCTATCCTAAACAGCAACGACCCCGCCATAAGCGGTTCACGGGCGTCGGATACGTCGGCGATCGTATGGAACGCCTATTACCTGGGTTTATCCAGGGATATATTCAAAAAAATAGGCATAAAGGTGGAACTGACGGTTCCGCCCGGCCTAAATGACAAAGCGCTGCTGCCGAATACATATATAATCAATACCCATATAGACAGGTTGTTCAACTTTGATATAGCCTATATCCACTATGACGGCGGGTACGCCTGGTTGGGTTATTATAACCTGCGGTTCTCGATATACCCGAGCCCGTATAAGTAGGGTATTTTAGATTTTAGATTTATGGTGGGCGTTGTGCGCCTTTAATTATAATTTAACGCGAAGCATACAATAAATCTAAAATCTAAAATATGTTTTCCGGAGGTTTTATGAACTGTCCCCACTGCGGAGCCCACATAGAAGGAACCCCGGACAATTGCCCTTTGTGCGGCATGCATATAGACAAGGAAGCGCTGTATGAGGGGTTTGTANNAAAAGGGCGGTGAAGCTTTTGAATCTGCCGATTATGACAAGGCCATGGTATGGTACCAAAAGGCCATCGATACCGGGCACCCCGCGTCTGTTGACATATATATCAGATACGGCAACGCCCATGACAAAAAGAACGACAAACAGGCAGCAGGCATGTACTTAAAAGCCCTCGCTTATGATTTTTATAACGAGCATGTTCACACCCTGCTCATAGCCTTCTATGATAAACACAACCGTTTAAATGACCTTAAAAAATGGTATGACAAAAACAGGGTGTCTGCCGACGGCGCTTTTATCGACAAGGAGATAAAGGTTATAGACAGCATAATAGCCTTCAGGAAAAATGCCCCGGATGCCCTGCCGGTCGGGGATGAAATACAGATAAAGCGGGTCCAGGGCATGATAAAAGGCATGGGCGCGTGGTTTAAAAATTACATCATGATGAACATAGTCTTCGGCATAATAATAGCGCTCCTGGGGCTCGGCATAGCGGCCGCGGTCATATTCAAGGTTAACATGATGATAATATTCGCTATTTTGGGTATTTTTCTCGCGGCCAGTATTGTCGTGGTCATATATATAAGGCGCAAGAAAGTAAAGGAAATGAAAATGAACAGTCCGAAGCTTGAGGATATATATATGGAGTTTAAAAAGCAGGGGAAACCATGAAGGAAAAAGCTATTTCAATATCTTTTCGACGACGTCAAGGTGCTTGAGGACCGGTATTTTAAAAATAAAACTTACGTAGGTTTTAACATACGGGAAGAGGAACGACTTGCCCGTGTCCTTTAAAAAATTCAGTTTCGCGAACCCGTCAAGTTTATTGAACAAAAAGTAGACCGGGATTATAAGGGCCGTGATGAGTATTGCCGCGCCAAATATCCTGTCCACGAATGCCATGTTGAAAAAGTCAAAGAACCTCGACAACAGCACCCCGATGAAAACAAACACGCTGCCGGTGAGCAGGAATATGATGACGTAGGAAATAAGGACCCTCTTGGATTCGGTCGGGATGAATTTGACCAGCATCAGGGAAAGGCCGTGGTATCCTGCGTTTGCCGAGAATATCCCGGCAAGGAATGCCAGGGGAATGACCACCATGAGCACCCCGCGCATTTTCCAGCCTATAAAAAAACCTATGAGAACTGTAACGATCAGTATTACGTCTATGTAATTCATCTTTTGGCACCCGCTGTTTAGTTTCATTATGATAACATACAAGAAAAAAAATTTCATCCTAAAATTGCATTTGGAGGTCCATATATGCAATTTTAGGATGGGGTAAAATCAAAGGAGATTGTCTTTAAATACAGCTAAAATTGCAAAGAGACCCCAAAGCAATTTTAGCTGAAAAAAATATCCTTGTAAAATCNNCCCTTTTCTTATATAATATTTTTATGAATTTTAAATACTAAACAGAGGTGATCTGTAATGGCCAAAGTAAAGATATATGTCACTTTGAAAGACGGAGTATTGGACCCCCAGGGAAAGACCGTGCAGTTTGCCCTGGATAAAATGGGTTATAAAAACATAGACAGCGTGAGAATGGGCAAATATATCGAGATTGACACTAAAAACGACGGCAAGGACCTGAAAAAACAGATAGACGAGATATGCGACAAGCTTCTCGCCAACCCGAACATCGAAAAGTACTCGTTTACGATCGAATAACCTTCAGGGCCATGGTTTAAGGGTACAGCCGGACCCGGCCTTCGCACCAGGCACCCCGGACACTGCATCATTTTTTGTAAAAACCAAACATAGGAGCAACGAAATGGTAAAATTCGGAGTAGTGGTTTTCCCCGGATCCAACTGTGATAAGGACTGCCTTTGGGCCGTCAAGGATGTCAGTGGACAAAAAGCGGAATTCGTATGGCATGAGTCGAAGGATATCATGAAGTATGACGTTATAATACTGCCGGGAGGATTTTCATACGGCGATTACCTGCGCACCGGCGCCATCGCGCGCTTCTCCAGGGTTATGGACGCGGTGCAGAAGTTCGCCGTGAAGAAAAACAAGATGATAGTGGGAATATGCAACGGGTTCCAGATACTCCTTGAGGCCGGCCTTTTGCCGGGAGCCATGCTTGTTAACAGGGACCTGAAATTCATCAGCAAGTTCATACACTTAAGCGTGGAAAACAACGCCACGGCTTATACGAACAAATGCGAAAAGGGCCAGATACTGCGCGTCCCGATCGCCCATGGCGAAGGGAATTATTTCTGCGACGAGAAGACGCTTAATTCACTTATAGAGAACGACCAGGTGGTATTCAGGTATTGCGACGAGCACGGAAAGATTAACGAAGAAACAAACCCGAACGGTTCGCTTTATAACATAGCGGGCATCATGAACAAAAAGGGCAATGTGATGGGCATGATGCCCCATCCCGAACGCGCCATGACAAAAGAACTCGGTTCAACGGACGGCAACCTGGTTTTCCGGTCCATAGTCGATCACGTAAAAAAGTACTTATAAAGGAGCTGCGGCGCATGTCTAAATACAACAAGGCAAATGACCTCGAAATAACGGATGAGATAATAAAGGAACACGGCTTTAAGCCGGAAGAGTATAAGAACATACTCACCATACTCGGCCGCAAGCCCACCTATGTGGAGCTCGGAATATTTTCCGCGATGTGGTCCGAGCACTGCTCCTAC
>PMTB01000067.1 GCA_003167475.1 candidate division FCPU426 bacterium
TCGTCCGGCGTTACTGTAGCTGTGGATGTCGCTGTTATATCCGTTGTTTCACTTGATGTAATGGACATGGTTGGCGACGGCGTCGCAGTGACAGTACATGAAAGAGTTGCCGTGCAAGTCATAGTGGCCGTTGATGCGTTATAGGACGAGATTGGAGTGACCGTAGGACTGAAGCAATTGCTATAGCCTGTTTCTTCTGTTCCGCGGTCGATATCCGAAATAATCAATTTGTCAAGCCCCGAACCCGCAGGTACCCCGTAATCGCCGCCGTAAGTATTTCCGAAATATGAAGCAAGCCCGAATGTAGCGCCAGAATCAATTGTAAATACATTGACAGACGAGGTTATGTGGCCTATGACAATCCCGTCCATATAAAGGTTATACCTGGAGCCTGTCCAGTTTATACCGAAGCGGTGCCATCCCTTATTTGGATAAATCGGCGAGAACTGACCGATGAAAATACCGGTTGTCCCGATCTGGAAATTACACCACTGGCCACCCCACGGGTCCCAGTTATTGCTGTTATTTATCTGCAATAAAATATTGTTCGCAAGCCCGCCAGTTCCGCCCCTGGTTACTGGTATCAATGTATGCGTACCCGGCGTTTTATCCGGCACAAAAAGCCAGAATTCAATTGTGAAAGCTCCTGCCACGGCAAGTTTGGTTTCAAGCGCTGCCGGGAACCTGTTATAGTTGTTTGTGGAATCGTCGTTATAATATGAGTATGCCCCCTGTTCAACCGGAGCTGTCTGGTAACGGCCGCCGGCATTAACCGCAGTCATATTGTAGCCGTTGCCGCTGCTGTCGAGGCTGTTATTCTCAAAATTATAAACAGCAACCGTATGCGCGTCATAACTTCCTCCAGAGCCGCACGTGCATGTCGGGGTCAGGGTTGACGTCATGGTGGCGGTGCAGGTCCATGTCATGGTGACGGTTTCTGTCGGGCCTCCTGATACGGTAATTATACCTTCAAACGGGATATAATTATGCTTCGTTACGGTCACCCTTATATTTTTCCTGTTCAA
Source organism: candidate division FCPU426 bacterium (assembly GCA_003167475.1). Lineage (GTDB taxonomy): Bacteria > Oederibacteriota > PGYV01 > PGYV01 > Palsa-1178 > PALSA-1178. The sequence continues at coordinate 1,026 of PMTB01000067.1, forward strand.
AACCGTGACTCCGCTGAATACGGCGCTTGTTCCCTCGCCGGTTTCCTTAACCATATATATCCCGTCGGTTGTGTCGCCGTTATTGCTCGACAGACATACTTTTGCGCCGGCCACATTCACTGTCACCGTGATATTTACCGGCGTATCATATAATATGGACCCGGTGCTTATGGACACATTTAAAGAAGACGGTTCGGCTGTAAACAGCTGCAGCGACGGATCCCCGTGCCAGCTGTACGCCGCCAACACCGCACAAAAATTATTCAGCGACGTGGTGCCGTAAGTCGAAAATTTATAAATATTATCCAGATAAAAATCATATTTGGAATCGGCGAGCCACTTGCCAGCCTCAAAGCTGTCCTGGCTTGACCCGCCCCTGGTGTAGACCATGTCATTATTATATATAGACATCATGTACGGATAGAACTGCGAAGAAGGCCCGTCAAGCCTCGGGAAAGCCGTGGAACCGATGCCACCTCCGTGCTGGGCGTTGGTGAAAGCTTCGGAGAGCGTGTATGACTCATCCCAAGCGCCGCTGTCGCATCCGTATACAAGCATTACCCCGTATTTAGAGTTATTCAGCTGGGTTATGATCCCGGTGGAACTTACATTTTCCCCGTTCTCCGTGTAGGTCATGCCAGGTGCGCTGTGCCCGCCGACAACCCACAGGTGCCTGCCTTCCGTAATTGACCTAAAAAGCGCCGGCGTCGTATTCCTGCCGGAAAAGCCCGCAGGCCAGCCGTATGTGGTCCCAAACATCATATTCTTCCACCAATATTCATAATCAGCCACTGAAAACGTCCCGCCGGTAACCCGACAGTCCGGATATGTTATCTTTCTTTCTATATTGAACCTGGAGTTGGTCAGCTTCGGCATTATGGACTGCTCGTAAGTCTCGCTGGCTATATCCTCATCCATATTCCCCGCGCTTATGAGCATTTTATTAACATACTGGGAGCCCGGTGTTTTTTCATAATCCATGGCTTTCTGGCAGAATGAAACTATCTGTTCGCCCGGCGTGCGCGTATTGCCGTATTCCAGGGGCAGGGCTATACCCACTCTTCCGACATAAAGAGTGGTGTGGAAATATGGTGCGTTGCCTTCGGCCGTATCCGTGACATTTCCGGGGATATAATAAATATCATGGTCCCAGGCGCATGAATGTCCGAAATTGTAGACCGTATGCGCGGGATCGTCTTTTACCCAGTCCTTGTCAAGCGGTTCAATATTTGAATAATACATATCCGTGGCCCCGTCGCCGGAATCAGCGTCCTCAATCACAACATATCTCGGCGGGACAATATCCTCAACAGTGGCTTCAGGCACCGGATGTATGTATAGTTTGCCGTGGTATGTATCGCCGCCCATAAGGACATACTTGAGCTTGTGGCCCGTGCTTATATACATGTGCTGAAGGAAATCCCTGATCCTGCCCGGGCTGTCAGTGGCAACCTTGCCGGTATAGTTATTCAAGATACCGGAAGTGCCGTCCACCGTAAATATCCCCGTCTTTATGCCTTTCTGGGTTTTCCAGGCGGCAAACGCGTTAAAGTACTGGGCGAGGTCCGACCTTGTTATAATAATATATTCGTAATCGCCGCCATAGTTATTATAAGTAAAAGCGCACGAAGTAGGGACGGGCGTGGGCATTATAACCGTCGGGAACGGAGTCGGGCTTAAGGCCGGTACAGGGGTAAGCGTTACAACCGCTTCTCCGGTGTTCCAGGCCTTAATATCGTCCAACTGCGCCCTGAGCGAATCAGCCGGCACGTCTGTGCCGCCGACATATACAAAAGAGTCCGGCGCGAGGTCCGTATCCGGGCCGAGGTACATCCCGACACTGTCAACAACAGGTCCGTCAATCAGGGTTTCCTGGTCCGCGTCATAATTATCAACCCTATAGGATTTCACACTTATGGGTCCGCTGCCGGAGTTTCCCGGCGTAAATGAAGCGCCGGTCCAGCTTATCACAAACCTGTACCATCCTTCCGAAGCGTGTGAAGCGGAAAGATTTTCAACTTTAACCCCGGTCCTTTCGACCGAGGTCCAACCTGTATATTCCATCATCAGCATGAGGTAAGTATCACTTCCGAACTGCTGTTTATCCATGTAT
>PMTB01000094.1 GCA_003167475.1 candidate division FCPU426 bacterium
CGTTTATGAGGAGACCCTGCACTAACTTATAGAGATCTTTTATTACTGCAAGAACGAGACGCTGGACCTGATAAGCGACGACGACCTTATCAGATATATGAAAAAGGCCTTTGACGGCTCCTGCCAGGGTTCCCTCGACCTGCTTTTGGGGCGTGAATTATACAACCTTAGCCGCAACCTGCGGTTTGGGTATGCCCCGGGCTTTTCCTATGATATTGACGAAACCGTCGAAGAGGAGGATGAAGATGGGGAATATTGAGAGGGCCGGCCGGATAATCCGGCAGGACTTAAGCGAAGAGAATTATTTCCAGTCGCTGCTTGAGCAGGCGCTTTACCTCGAAATGCTTTCCCCCAGACACCTGGAAAAAGCGCAGCTTGACTGCCTTGCGATACTGGCAAAGCAGACGGCGCTTTACACTAAAGGCGCCAGCTCTTCAGTGCGCACTGAAACCGCAAAAAATATCCTTGCCTCCATAATGTTCACCATAGGCATAAGCCTGAAAACCTATCCGGTACCTGATGACGCGGTGGACGCCCTAAAAAGCGAAAAAATGGAAACTTTATACAATCAGGGGCTTAAGCGTATCAACGTGATGATAAAAACCGCAAAGACACTCCACTCGCTTATCCTGCGCGATGTGTTTGAAACCACGAATGTTTTCTATGCCCCGACTGTCGTCGACCCCATAACTGGTTTTTTCAAACTGTATGACCCTGCTTTTGGCGCGCACGAGATACATATCACCGCTGATTACCCGGTATATAACCCCATGAAGAAAAAAAACGGCATTGAATTCATCCTGGATTACCTGGAATGCATCAACAATGAAAACGCATTCTGCCTGTATTTTCCTGCAGGCGCGGTGCACCGCCTGCTCGCCGCTTATGACAGCGGCTATGGGGAAACAGTCATTAACATATACGAACCCGTACTGACCACGGTTATAGGATGCGTCCTCTCCGGAGCAAACGCGCGCCTGCTGAACCTGGGAAAACCGGATTTAAAATACCTTGAAAATCTCTTTGACGGAAAAACAGGCCTAAAGGTCAGGTCCATGGTATCAAAAGCCTTGAAGGATTCCAAAAAAGTCTTCGCATTCCCCAGGGGTTTGGAAAGATACATGGACCAAAGCCTGCCCCTGATCGCGTCATCTATAGAAATTGCCGCGGAAAGCCATACCCTCAAACGAGTTTTTATAATCCCAAAAGCGGATTGACAGGATAAAGCAGGCAAACAAATACCCGCTGGGAGAGGGGGCGTCGCTTTCGCTGAAGCTCCAGCCTTCGCATAATTACGCTTCGGCTGGCAGGTCCAGCGGACGAGATGCCCCCTCTCCCGGTTGGATCTTGTTTAAGGCCTGCGGCGGAACGCATATATGCGTTCCCTACGCAAACCGCAGCGGGCGGACGAGTCAGGTCCGCCCATACGTTTTTATTTATAAGTTACTTTCGATATCGTCTATGATCCTATCCTCGCCTATTGACCTTAAATTTTCCATTATTGTTTTCCTCCACTTTTCATGAAGGCTTTTGAATACCCTGCCTATTGATTTTCTATCCGGCGAATTCACCAACTGCATAAATACGCGCTTTGCGCTTTCAATATCCCGGTTTATCTTTTCCTTATTTTTTCTTCTTTTGAATATAATGAACTTATGCAAGGCGTAGGCAGCCGGGTGCGGCAGTGTCAAGCTTAATCCTTCGGCTTTTACTGTTACCGTATTATCGGTAAGCATAGTCAGATACCTCAGTTGCGCGGCGTTTATACCCAGGTCGGGAAGTTTATACGGCTTTTCGCTGCCCCTGCCTTTTTCCGGGACAAGGAACTCAACCGTCAATTCGGGGTTTTGCAGTTTCATCAGCCCGTGAGTGCCTGAATACTCGACGTCAAAGTTCAAAGGTTCCAGCAATTTCGCGACATCTGTCTTATTTTTAAGGCTGAATGGAATGGGAACGACAAAATCAATATCCCTAGTCCTGATGGCGCTTATATAGCTGTCGGTATTGAAATAATACCTGTAGAAATACACGCTCCAGCTCCCCGCAAGCAGTATGTGCGGTAAAATTCCGGCATGCTCAAATTTTTTAAGCACTTTGATACAAAGCTCAAATTGGATCTTTTCCACGCAATACCCCCTCAAGGTATTTTATCTGTTTCTTTACAACTGATATGTTTTTCCTGAGTACCGCCCTTTTCCTTCCTGAAACATGATATTTATCCTTTCCCGCGGCCGTCATTCTGCCCATATAACTGTATTTCACCCTGCCCCCGACCCTTTTGACCAGGTAACTGTATTCATGCCCCTTTATCTTCTTTACCTGTATGGAACCCTCCGGCAGTTTGGCCAGTTTTTTTTCATAAAACACCTTCAGCTTCACAGAGTTTTCAAGTTCTTCCCTGAGCATAGGCTTGATTATGGCCATATTATACCTCCGGTTAACCAACACTTTTGATACTATTATACTTTGTTGGTTGACCGTTGTCAATAAAAAGTTAACCAACCGTTGTGTTATTGTTGATTTTTGTTGGTTAACCCCGGCAAGTTTTGCCTTGAGGCAAAATTTGTGAACAGTTGAGCAGGTTGACAGTCCGGTCGCAAAATAAAATACCCGTTGGGAGAGGACACATCCGCTTTCGCTGAAGCTTCAGCGGACAAGTTAGGTCCGCCCCTATAGTGCTTGTAAAAATTGTGCGGTGCAAAAAAAAGAGGATCCCGTATTACCATAATCAAGAGCAACGTAAACCCTTCTACTCTCTACTTTCACCTATCTGAAAGCCCTTGACTTAATGCGCCCCCTCGACGGGGAAAGGTATGGATTTACACGCAACGAAGGACAGTGCTGTGGGATTGTTTAAATTGTTTTTGCCGGAAAAACATGGTAAAATATTTCCATATTAGGAGGCTGGTATGCTCAAAAGAAAACCTTACGGATTCACCCTGATAGAACTCATGATAGTCGTGGCTATCATAGGAATACTGGCGGCTGTGGCTTTTATGAAATACAGGGACTTGACCGAAAAATCCCGCGAGGGCGCCACAAAGGGCAATATCGGATCCCTTTTATCCTCAATCGCGGTTTACTATGCCGATAACCGCGGTACCTGGCCCGATGACATAACAGACCCTTTCTTCATACAATATCTCAGCAAAATACCGTCCGTAAAGGTCACGCATAATTTCGGAGGGAACCAGTTAAAAGGCGACAGCAACACTGTCGACATCCCCAACGCCGGCAGCCAGGGCCAGGGCAACGCTCCGTATGGAAAGTACACGTTCAGTAACAGTACGGACGGCTGGCGTTATGATCCGGGCGGCGGCGGGATTTGGGTGAATAATTCACAGACGGATACAAAAGGCGTCGAATACACGCAGTACGGTTATGAGTAGGGATTTTGTGTTCTCTGTTCGAACACAGAGCAGGCAAGAATCAACCCTATTCAATGCTTTTTATCTTCGCCAGCAGCACTCCTATATCCACTGGTTTTGACAGTACTCCTATTACCATATCCGTGAGGCCATGTTCTTTTACCAGGTTTTCTATGAAGGGCCTTCCCGATATCATGAGAACCTTCGGTTTTTGGCCCGCTTCTTTTAACATGTTCAGTACGTCTATGCCCGTGAGCTGCTTCATCTTATAATCCAGTATCACGGCGTGGAAACTTCCGTTCTTTATGATATTCACGCCCTCCACCGGGTCCGGCGTGTATTGCGTGGAATAACCCTCGCCCGTGAAAACCTCCGCCAGTTCCTCGCATAATTCCGTGTCATCGTCTATGAGCAAAAGCTTTTTCTCAGGCATTCGCTTGTTCCTCCATCATCGGTATGGTCACATGGGCCTTCGTTCCTTTGCCCGGCTCGCTTTCAAGCCATATGGAACCGTTATGGCTGCTTATTATCTGCCTGCACACGGAGAGCCCCAGGCCTGTTCCTCTTGCTTTTGTGGTGAAGAACGGATCAAATGCCTTTTCCAAAATTTCTTTTTCTATGCCTGTGCCGTTATCCCTGACCATTATTTTCACCGAATCCCTGTCCGGGACGCCCAGGATATCTATCCGGCCGCCCTTTGGCACGGCTTCGTGCGCGTTATTGAGGAGGTTGTTGAAAACTTCCCTTAGCTGTGTCGGATCCGCGTCTATGACTATGTCTTTCAGGCCGGCAATGTCCCCGGCGATCAAAACGCCTTTATTGCCGCGCGCTAAAACCTCATCCGCGGATTCCTTCAGTATGTTGTATATGGGGACCTTTTCCCTCTCCGGCGGTTTTAAGCGCGAATAAAAAAGCAGGTTGTTGATTATCTGGTCGGATTCCTTTACTTTTTTCTCAATATTGGCCAGCGGCCTTTCCAGTTCCGGGTCCTTTATTTTTCTCCTTATGTTATAGACCGCAACGCCTATGGTGGCAAGCGGGTTTCTGAGTTCATGTGCCACTGTCGAGGCCAGAGTGCCTATATCGGAAAGCCTTTTTGCGCGTTCTATCTGCCCCTGCGCCTCGAGCAGGGCTTCCTGGGCGAGTTTGCTGTCCGTGATGTCTATGCCCATCTCCAGTATCTGTTGTGTTCCGTCGGAATCCCTGAACGGGAAATCGTAAATATCATACTCCCTGCTGTCCGGCCCGGTCCATTTCCAGTTATGTTCTTTTTTTGTATTCAATACGTCCATGATCCCGCATTTATCGCACACTGCGGCTCCCTTGAACATCGCCTGGTGGCAGCGGCTTTCGCGGTCGTCGCCGAAACGGTCCCTGAAGAATTTATTCGAGTAGGCCAGGCGGTGGCCGGCTGTCAAAAGCGCCACGTACACGGGCAAAGTCTCCATCACGTCAAAAAGGCGGGTGCGCTCCACAACTATCTGCGCGGTGCGTTCTTTTACGCGCTCCTCGAGCACCCCGTGCGATCTTTTCAGTTCAAGCTCATTGTCCATGCGTATCATAGCCGCGGCAATCTCGTCAGTGAGGCTTTTCATGAGGACCACGTCTTCATTTTCAAAAACACCGCGGCTTTTCGTCCCAAAAGAAAGCGTGCCCGTTACTTTGCCGCCTTTTCCCAGTATGGGGTTGCACGCGTAGGCTTTTACGCCAAAGCTCCTTACCAAGTCGGAACGCGGGTCCTCTATCAGGTGGATGTTCTCGAGGACTATGGGCGTGGCGTCCCTTGCCACAAGCGCGCATACCAGCGAGCTGTTATCCAGGTATTTTATCATTCCGGCTTCTTCCTCCGGGATGCCCGCGTACGAGTTAAGGCGCAACCGGTTTGAACCGTCTTCGGCCATAAAATTAAAGAACACCTGGCAGTCAAGCTGCTTCATTGCCATATGGCAAAGCGCATTTACTGCTTCCATGGGGCGTTCGCTCCTGAGAAGCGTGCTTGCGGCGTGCGAGAGCATTTCAAAACGCGCTATGGAGCGCCGCAGCTCCTCTTCGGCAAGGACCTGTGTTTCTATGGAAGAGTTCAGTTCCTCGTTCATGGAGGTCAGTTCCTCGTTCATGGCCGTGAGCTCTTCGTTATTTTCCTGCAGTTTTTGCTCGGCCAGTTCCCTTTCCGCTTCCGCGGCCCTGCGCTTACCGTCGGCCTTGTTTATGGTCCCGGCGTTGAACCAAAGCATTCCCAAAAAACACAGGGTATAAGCCATGATAACCGCGACCACCCCGACCTCGCTCGTAAAAAATCCTGAACGCTCGCCGTAAAGCCTGAGCCATCCTATAACCACGGGAAGAAGCATGAATCCGGGCAGCATCCTGCGCATCATTATCGAACCGAAGTTTTTTCCTGTGAAGACGCCCGTAAACCATGTACCGGGCCTTAAAAAGAATATGCCCATTCCCAGGGCGCATAAACCCGTGCCCGTGTTAAAGGCCACCCGCACGTTCATGAATTCGTGGATTGAAGAAACGCGCAGTATATAACTTACAATGACCAGGTAGCCTCCAAAAAATGCCGGGAGCGCCAGGGCGTGGGAGATATTCGTGTTAAGATCCCCTCCCGCGCGTATGAGCAGTAATGAGGATGAAAAAATAATGATAAGTACTGCTGTGTACATATTGATGCCGGCCACCGCGTGCCATATGGTATCCAGCGCCGGTATCGCGTCAATGCCGACATTAACATGGAATTGGCTTCCCCATATAAGTTCAAGGGCATAAATACACACGACCATGGCGCCGATTATGCCCGCGCAAACGGCAGGCAGGCCTGTCACGGTGCGGGAGATATTTTTTTTGTCATGCAGTAGGATAAGGGCGAGCTGGGCCGATAAAAGCATGAAACAAACCGCTGTTATGAAACTCATGGGCTGCCATCCGGGGAGGACGCTTTTAAAATATGACACG
>PMTB01000218.1 GCA_003167475.1 candidate division FCPU426 bacterium
GGGCTTAAGACCCTTAAACTGATAAAAAGCCTTGGCGGGAGCGGGATAGTCGTGGAAGCCGGAAAAACTTTCCTGCTTAACAGGGAAGAACTTAAGGGTTATGCGGATAACAACAATATTTTTATATACGGATGGAGGAACAATAAATGATACCCATATCAAAACCGAACCTGGACGAAAAGGAAAAAGAAGCCGTTTTGGCGGTGCTTAATTCAGGCATCATAGCGTCAGGGCCGAAAGTAAAGGAATTTGAGGCTGATTTCGCGAAATACACCGGTGTTAAGCACGCGATAGCCGTGTCAAACGGTACATGCTCGCTGCATACCTGCCTTGTAATGAACGGTATAGGAAAAGGCGACAAGGTCATTACCTCGCCGTTCACTTTCATCGCTACCGCGAACTCAATACTGCACTCGGGCGCCGAGCCTGTTTTTGCGGATATAAAAGAGGGGTCATTCAACCTTGACCCCGACAAAATAGAAGCAATCCTGAAAAAAGACTGGATGAAAAAGATAAAGGCTGTCATGGTGGTCCACCTGTACGGCCAGGTCTGCGAGATGGACCGCATACTTGAAATCTCGAAAAAATATAACGTTAAAGTAATTGAGGACGCGGCCCAGGCGCACGGCGCGAAATACAAGGGACAACAGGCCGGTACTTTTGCAGACGGAGGCTCTTTCTCGCTTTATGCCACGAAAAATATCACGACTGCCGAAGGCGGCATGGTAACCACCAATAACGACAGGGCGGCGGAGATAGCGCGTTCCTTTATCAATCACGGTTCCGAGAGGATATATTTTCATACAAGGCTGGGCTACAACTACAGGATGACCGATATCGAAGCGGCCATAGGCGTTGTACAGTTGAAAAAACTGGATTTATTCAATGACAAGCGCAGGAAGAATTCCGCGGACCTTGCGGCCCACTTGCAAAAATTTTCATGGATAGCCGCGCCCACGGAAGAAAAAGATTGTTTCCATATCTACCATCAGTTCACTATCAGGGTCAAGAACGGGAAAAGGGAAGAAGTGGTGAAGCAGCTCACTGAAGAGGGCGTGGGAGCCAAGGTTTTCTATCCCATACCGCTTCATATGCAGCCGTACTATAAGGAAATCATGAAGAAGACGCCATCAATGCCTGTCGCGGAAAAAGCCGCGCTCGAAGTCATCAGCCTTCCGGTGCACCCCGGCCTTACAGATGCGGAAAAGACAACGATCAAAGCGGCATTTGACAAAATCAACGGGAGAATATAATTGAAACTCAAAGAACTTCACATATTCGGTTTTAAATCATTCGCGGACAGGACCTCGCTGCAGTTCGGCCAGGACATAACCATAGTCGTGGGCCCCAACGGTTCGGGAAAGTCAAACATATTTGACGCCATACGCTGGGTGCTGGGCGAGCAGTCCGCAAAGTCGCTCCGCGGCGGCAAGATGGAAGACGTCATATTCATAGGTTCCGACTCCAGGAAGACCCTCGGCATGGCCGAAGTGTCCATAGTCATGGACAATACTGACAAGAGCATTAATCTTAATTATAACGAGGTCAAGGTCACAAGGCGCCTGTACCGATCGGGCGAGAGCGAATATTACATCAATGATCAGCCGGTGCGCCTGAAGGATATCGTAGAAACATTCATGGACACAGGAGTGGGCCTGGATTCGTATTCGATCATATCGCAGGGCGAGGTGGACAAGATAATCAACGCCAAGCCGGTCGAGAGAAGGGAAATATTCGAGGAAGCCGCTGGTATCACCAAGTACATAAAGAAACGCGACGAGGGGTTGCGCAAGCTCGAGGCCACGGAGCAGAACATGCTGCGTATTAACGATATTCTTGTGGAAGTCAAAAGGCAGGCCTCCGTGCTGGAGCGCCAGGCTAAGAAGGCGGAACAGTACAAGGTATTGAAGCAGGAATGTTCCGACATGGAAATACGGATGCTTAAAAAAGAGATAAAGGAACGCACCATAAAGAACCGGGAGTATAACATAAAGAAAGCCGATATTGACGGAAGGATAGAGGCCGAGGAAAAGGGACTGTCGCAGTTTGAGCAGGAATTCGATGGGATGAAGTTCAGGAACCTGGAAATGGAAAAGGATATAGCCGAGAAGAGGGAAAAATGGGTCATTAAGCAGGAGGAGATCAAGAGGCTTGAAGATTCTCTTAAATACCTGGCTGAGCGGCACGCGGAACTTTTATCCCGCATAGAAATATCCAAAAATGAGAATGTGGAAAATGTCGGCAAGATAGAGGGAATTAAGGTCGAAATAGGGAATAAGAATAACGCCGTGGTCAGGAAAGAAGGCATCATTAAGGACAGGGAAGCGCAGCTTGAGAACCTGAGCAAAAGGTATGAGGTTTTTATAGACGAGTTCGAGGGGACAAAAAAGGACCGCGACAGGAAGACCGCGGACGCCGACGGATTTAACAATGAAATGAACGCCCTTAAGGGTAAAATAGTGGAGCTTGAGCTGAACATGAAAAACATTGATGAGCAGCTTGTAAAGCTTGACACACAAAAAAACGAGGCTGATGAGAGGCTGCGCAGGACAGAGATAGAAATGCAGTCCATCAGCGTCAACAGGACGCTTAAAGAAGAGGAAATACGGGCCATCAAGGAAAAAGAAGAGTTCCTTCTGAAGGAAAAGATGCGCAGAAAATCCTCTCTTTTGAGCGTGGAAGAAACCCTGAAAGAACTGGGGCTGGCCATATCCAGGCTTGAGTCTAGGCGGAATTTCCTGAAACAGATGCAGGACAGGATGGAAGGTTACGGTGAGATAGTCAGGAAAGTGCTTACCGAGTACAAGGTACAGCTGGATGATTCCTCCAAAGGCGACCTTGTGGACGTAGTCGCCAACCTGATAGCCGTGGAAAAACCCTACGAGAGGGCCGTGGAAAAAACCCTGGCCGGATTGCTGCAGACGGTCCTTATACGCAATGAAAAGCTCATAGAGGAGATATTCACGCTCTATGAGATGGAAAAAGGCGAAATAACATTCATAAATTCCAGCAACCTCAGGATAAACCCGGAAGCTGTGCTTAAAGGCTGGAAAGAATCTGTCGTTCATAAAAATGTCGTGGCATACCTGCCCGAACAGATCCAGACCGAGGCCGGGAACGAGGTCGTAAAGCTCCTTTTTGCCAATATATTCGTTGTGGAAAATCTGGAAAAGGCAAAAACGGTCCTTGAAGAGGTGAAAAAGGACGGGCAGTACTACCTGCTCACGCTCAATGGCGAATTGATATCCAATTATAATATTTATACAAAAGGCGAGGGCCTGGCGGGAGAGGGGTTCCTTTCCAGGGAGAGGGAAATAGAGGAGATTAATTCCGAGATACAGACCGCCAAGGGCAAACTGGTTTCCGTAGAGGAAGAGCGTGTTTTTCAGGCTGGCCACATAGCCGGGATGGAGCTTCAGATCGAGAGCCTGTCAGTGACCTACCATTCGCAGTATGTGGAAGTCATAAAAGACGATGAAAGAATGAAACAAAAGAACGAGGACCTGGAAAGGCACGAGGCGTCCTTAAAACGCGTAGAACAGGAAAATGCCCAGTTTGCCTCGGACAGGAATAATTTTAATACCGGAAGGGAAGCCCTTTTAATAGAGGAAAAAAGGATCCTTGACAGCCTGGAAAACGCCAAAAAGCTCATAGAAGAATCCAGGCAGATGATAGCCAGGAAAGAGGAAGAGCTGAACACGGAAAAGAACGTCATAGACGACAAAAAACTCGAGATTGTTACGCTGAAAAACGATTATGAATTCGAGATAAACAACAGGACCATGCTGGAAACCCGCCTGAAGGAAATTGAAACCGGGTACGCCAATACGGTCGCGGAGATCGAAGCGTTGAACCTGCGGGTGCTGCAGGCGGAGGATGAAAGCCGCCAGAATGCCGGCAAGATAGAGGTCATTAAGGGGTCGCTTAAATCCGACGAGGATTCCCTCGAAGGCGCCAAGCGTTCGCATGAGGAATTCAAGGCTGTAATGACCCGGACAGAGGAAAAGATAAAACATATGAGCAAGACCAGGGATAAGCTGAAAGACGATCAGTACGATATAAAGATCCTGATAAACGACATGGTCGTACAGATAGCGAACTTCTTCGAAAAGTTGCAGCTTGAGTTCAAAGTCACGCCCGATGAGAACGAGGTGCTGAGCATAGAAATAGCAGAAGAAGAATACAAGGAACTCAACGTGAAGGTCACGGAATACAGGGAAAAGATAGACAAGCTCGGCGTCATAAACCTTGTGGCCATAGAGGAATACAACGAGTTAAAGAGCCGCAACGAGCATTTGCAGACCCAGTATAATGACCTTATCACGGCCAGGGAAAATCTGAAAAAGATCATCAAGAAAGCAAATGAGGAATCAAAGGAGCTTTTTGTGGTGGCTTTTGAGGCCATACGTATTAAATTTGCCGACGTTTTCAAAAAGATGTTTAACGGCGGCGAGGCGGACCTGCTTTTATCCGACCAGGAGAACATACTCGAGTCTGGCATAGATATTATAGCAAGGCCGCCCGGGAAAAAGTCTCAGACCATATCGTTGCTTTCGGGCGGCGAAAAAGCCATCACGGCAGTGTCGCTTTTGTTCGCTTTGTTCCTTACAAAAGCCAGCCCGTTCTGCGTCATGGATGAAATAGATGCGCCGCTTGACGACGTTAACGTCACCAGGTTCACCAACCTGGTGAAGTCCTTCAAAGCCACGCAGTTCATCATCATCTCGCATAACAAGCTTACAATGGAAATAGGCGACGTGCTCTACGGCGTAACCATGGAAAAAGCCGGTGTTTCGCAGATCATATCCGTCAAAATGTCGCAGGACAAGGAAAAAATAAAACAGATACTCTCAAAAGACGGCAAGTCTGCCGCGCTTAAAGAATCGGAAAAAAGGGCCGAGGAAGCCAAGGAAATAGCCGAAGCAGACGCCTTAGGCGACTCTCCTGACAAGAAAGACGGAAAAGAGGAAGCGGGAGATGGAGAAAAATAGTTTTGTAAAGCCCCGTTCATTCCTCGACAGGATTAAGTCCATATTTTCGGCAGGGCCGGCAAAAGAGCACATAGACGACCTGGAAGAGGCGCTTATAGAGGCTGATATAGACCTGGCAATAGTGGATGAACTCACCGAGGCCCTGAAAAAAGAGCGCGTCTCATCGTTTGAAGCCGCGAAAAAATTCCTTAAGGACCAGTTTATTTTCAAACTTAAGGAAAACAACCCGGACAGCGTTAAACACCGTAAAATAATGATATTGACCGGAATTAACGGCGCCGGCAAGACGACCACGGCATCTAAGCTGGCGCACCTTTACCAGTCAAAGGGCAAAAAAGTGATGTTCGTGGCGGCGGACACCTTCCGAGCCGCGGCAATAGAACAGCTGGAAACCTGGGCCAAACGCTCGGGCACGGATATAGTCAAAGGTATGGACGGCGGTGATCCCGCGGCCGTTGTTTTTGACGGAGTGGTAAAAGCGAAAAAAGAAGGGCATGACGTTGTCATCATAGACACGGCAGGCAGGCTGCACACAAAAGTAAACCTGATGCAGGAACTGCTGAAGATAAAGCGCGTGATACTCAAGGAATTCCCCGAGGAAGACATAGATACCCTCATTATAATAGACACAAACACGGGGAAGAACGCTTTTTCCCAGGCCAAGGAATTCAATGACACGCTGAAACTGACGGGGGTTATTTTAACGAAGTTCGATTCGTCGGCAAAAGGCGGGAGTATTATACGGATAAAGCACGAGTTAAATCTGCCTATTAAATATATGACTTTTGGAGAAAATGTCGAGGCCATTTCAGAGTTTAACGCGGAAGAGTTTGTAGAAGGTTTGTTTGAGTAACGGGTTTTACCGTGTCCGTCATTGCGAGGAGCCGTCTTTGTTCTTTGGCGACGAAGCAATATCAGTTTCACCGATAAGCTTTAGAACTTAATGCCACAAAAGAACAGAGATTGCCATGAACCACTCGCAGTAGCTCGGGTACATGGCAGGCTTTCGTCGCTGAGGGGCCTGCTCCTCGCAATGACAGCTCAAAGCAAAAAGGAGCGCCATGCGCTGGATTTATACCGAAAATAAAAGCATAGATGAAGCTTTAAAGAGTGAATTAAAGGACAAACTGAACCTTCCTGACTACATGATTAAATCATTCGTCAACCGCGGCATAGACACCTTCGAAAAGGCGCGGGAATTATTCGAGATCGACAACGCCCCGCTATTTCCCCCGTCTTTGTTTGAAGACATGGCCAAAACTGTTGCCCGTATCGAAAAAGCGGTAAAGGCAAACGAAAAGATCGTCATTTACGGCGATTACGACGTTGACGGCGTCACTTCCATAGTAGAGCTTTACCTGTTCATCAAAAACTTCGTGAAGTACAATAACATCGATTTCTATATTCCCCACAGGCAGGACGAGGGGTACGGCCTGAACATTGAGGCGCTGGAAGCCATAATTAAAGACGGCGCAAAGCTCATTATTTCCTTAGACTGTGGAATATCGGCTGCCAAAGAGGTTGATTTTTGTGTTCAAAAGGGCGTGGATATAATTATCACCGACCATCACATACCTGAAGAGGGGACCATTCCGAAGAATGCTTTTGCCATAATAAACCCCAAGTATTCAAAAACTTATCCTGAAAAGGAGCTGTCCGGTTCCGGCGTCGCGTACAAACTTGTATGCGCTCTCGCGGATTCCATGAAGATCGATATAAAGAACGAACTGATCGATTTCGCGGCAATGGGCACGATCGCCGATATCGTCCCACTTACCTACGAGAACAGGATAATCGCCCGCAGGGGGTTTAAACAGATAGCTAAGACAACCAACATAGGATTGAAAGCCTTAAAGGAAGCCGCTTCCATCAAGCCGGATGCCATAATTTCGACGTATCACGTGGGTTTTATACTGGGTCCCAGGATAAACGCCGCGGGCAGGCTTGAGCACGCCAAGAAAGCCGTTGAATTGTTCGTTTCAAACGACAGGGAAGAAACTGTTTCGATAGCGGAAGAACTCAATAACACCAATGAAGAGCGTAAAAGCATAATGAATAAAACTCACGAGCAGGCAATGTGCATGCTGAAAGACAAATTCAATGAAAATGATGATTTTGTCATAGTCCTTTACAACCCCGAATGGAACGCCGGGATAGTGGGGCTGGTAGCCTCAAAGGTGTTACGGGAATATCACAGGCCGGTCTTTATACTAACCAAAAGCGATGACGGCCTCATTCACGGCAGCGCCAGGAGCGTGCCTTCGGTTGACATATTTGAAGCCATTAAGGCCGCTCACGGCAGCCTGGAGCGCTACGGCGGACATAAGTTGGCGGCTGGCGTGACTATGAAGGAAGGTAATTTGCCGGCCTTCACAAAAACAGTCAATGATTTTCTGAAGAGAATCATGAAAAAAGAGGATTTTGAGCCGTCATTGCACATCGACGACGATATCAATGAGGCAATAAACATTAAGGACATCAAGGTATATGATAAACTGCAGCCATGGGGAGTCGGGAACAGGCGGCCCGTCTTCACCCTGACAGGCGTTGAGGTCAGGGATGTAAAGTTGATGAAAAGCAATACCATGAAGTTTTATGCCCGCCATAAGGAAAGGTATTATAATTTCCTGATGTTCGGCCACAATGACGAGGATGCCACAACCATTAAAGCGGGCCAGTTCCTTGACGTGGCCTTCACCCCGACGATTAATACCTGGAGGGACGAGGAATCCCTTGTGCTGGAAGTTGAGGATTACAAGTTATAAATTAAATAGGGAGGTGTATATGAAAAAGATCCTGATTTTGATTTTGGCAGTGTTTTTAATTTTGGTTGCGGGTTTATTGACGGCGTCAAGCAAGGACAAAGACGAATCAAAAGCGCCGACAGTGGTGGTGGCAAACGGTTTTTTTAACGGCTCGATGGTAAACGACGGCAACGGCAGGAGCGTCCTGATAGTGAACACCCAGACCGGCGACTTCGAGGTTTTCGACATAGACAGGCAGGGAATGGAAAGAAAGAGCGAAGGCAATGAAATGTACTACAGCTCCATAAAATACAACCACAGGGAAGGCACAAGGCAGCTGGTAAAATACAAACTGGCCTCAGACGTAAAAGCCGGGGCAGCTGAGCAGGAATAAGCGTATTTAATGTTTATAGTCGCGTAGGGGCGGACTTACGTGTCCGCCCGCTGCGGTTCTTTGGTTGCGTAGAGAGGCTGCTTGCTGCCTCTCTGACGCAGGACCTTGCAAAAGCAGGATCCGTTCTAAAGGCCAACGATGAGCGGCAGCAAGCAGCCGCTCTACAGTTTTGTGGGGGCTTTATGATTTTTAACTGGGTAAAATCAATCCTGACCAACAGCGCTTTTTATATCGTTTTTATGGTGATATTTTATTTCCTTTTTTCCAAATTCAAATCCAAAACCGAACCCACGGCCAATTCCTACGCATTCCTTTACTCTATGCTGGTAAACATCATAAGCCTGGGTATTGTCATGACCCTTTCCAACCCGAACCTGAACGAAAACACCTGGTCCTTCATGCTATTTTCCGTGACCGCAATCCCGGGTTTCCCGGCAACTTTGATAGGTGTCTCCATAGTGCCGCTGGTCCTTATGTGCCTTATGCCGCTTATCCTGTTGTTCCACGCGGTAAAGATGGATGTATATATAGGGGCGATAGGGGTTTCATTCGCAGTAGGCCTGCTGTTATCCGGCTGTTTTCAATACTTTGTTATAGGTTGGACGGTAAAACACGGCTTTATAGCGCTGAAAGAAAAGATAAGCTCAAAATCCGGTTTGATAGCGATAACAGCATTGGTTGTTATTGTGGTCACGGTATTAGGCGTCATGTTTTGGACGAAACTGCATGATGTGCTTTCGGCGGTTTACCTGGATAAAAGGCAGGAGATAGAATACTGGGATTAGGCGCTGGATTGTTTTGACTTTGTAGGGGCGGACCTGTGTGTCCGCCCGCTGCGGTCCGTTGGCTCGCGTAGAGAGGCTGCTTGCTGCCTCTCTGACG
>PMTB01000234.1 GCA_003167475.1 candidate division FCPU426 bacterium
TTTTCTAATAATACCACCCTCTAAGTCTTACCGGGGTGCGCATGCGGGGAAGCAAACAAAGTAAATGATGTGGTGTGAACGGTCTTACGCGTGAGGGTTATTATCCGTATCTAGGCGCGGGCCGATAGAACGCAGGCCCGCGACTACACGATCAAATTATAATGGCTGAACAAACGATTTACAGCCAGAGGCGAGAGGGAGCAAGCCCCCTCTCTACGAAATCCGTTTTTAAACCTTAATAATCCTTATTGTGCCCCAGCAGCGACTTTACCCCGCGCAACGCCAGCGCAATATCCCGTATTGACCTTAATGACAGGAAACTTTTTATCAAAAACACCGGGTCTTTATGTATGTTCCACATTTTCTGGCACCAGTATTTATTGTCATAATGCGACTTTAATATGTCGTGTTCCATGTCCATCTTTTCATAGTCTTTTCCGTCTTCCGTCAGCCAGCCGTGCTTTTCCGCGTCCCTGTATAGCGGGGTGCCCGGGTATGGCATTATAATGGACGCCTGCAGGGAATCACCGAAGTGTGTTTTGTAGAGCATGAGTTCTTTTGCTACCTTGTACGTCTGCTCTACGTCTTTTAAGTCTTCCCACGGGTAGCCTACCATCATGGTCAGCATGACTTTAAACCCGTATCGCTTGGCGCGCTTTACATTTTCTATGATGTCCTCAACGTTCTCCAGCTTTCCTATCCTGTGAAGCGAGTCCGTTGTTCCGGCTTCAAGGCCTACTTTCAACAGCCTGTAGCCTATGGCTTTCATGAGCCTGCATTTTTCTTCCGTCAGGTTCTCTGCCCTCGCGTTTGAGGATATTATAAACTTGCCCTTAAGGCCGCGTTTTTCTATCTCCACCAGGAACGCCTCGAGCCAGACCTGGCTCCACACCGCGCCTGATTCATTATCGTCGAACACTTCGTGTACTTTATATTTTTTTACAAGAATCTCTATTTCCTCGGCCACATTCTTCGGCGAACGCAATCTCGCTTTTCTCTGCCAAAAAGCATGCTGCCATATGCAAAATGTGCAGACCCCGCCTGTTTCCTTGCCTTCGCGGCCGCAGCCGCGGCCCGTTAAAATATACGCGCACGGCCTGTACAAATACGCCTCGCCGTAAATATCCCAGCGCGTTAAGTCCCTGTCTATAAAAGGAAGGCTGTCCAGGTTCCTGTGCAGTTCGGCCTTGCCCATGCTTTTTATTTCCATGCCGTCCCTGAAATAAACGCCGGGCGGCATAACTGCCTTGCCTTCCAGGTGCGTAACCAACGCGGCCAGGGTAACATCAAAGTCGCCGCCGGTCACCACAAAATCAACGCGAGAATTTTGTATGGATTCCTCGGGGAAGAAACTCACGTGGTCACCGCATATAGCGAAACGTGCGGACTCAAGCTGTGGCTTGAAGTAGTCAATCCACTCCCAGTGGAATTTGATGATGGGGGTTTTTGTCTCAAGCACCACGAGTTCGGGCTTAAAGGCCTTCAATTCTTTTTCAAAAGCCTCCCCTGTCATACCGCGGTTGATGGCGTCCAGAAAAAGCACTTCGTGCCCGGCCTGTTTAAGTATGGTAACGGCATAAGCAGGGATTAAAGGAAATATTTTTATTTCTTTTGAGTGGGTGAACTTGAACTGCCTGTTCTGCCCGAGGAGCGGGATCTTACCGTCCATGAAAAGCGGTGGGTATATGAAAGCTACGCGCATATTTCGATTGTCCTTTGTGTAGTGTTTTTTAGTTTGAATCGTCATTGCGAGGAGCGCGCACTTCCGCGATGAAGGTCAACCATGTACCCGAGTTTGCGCGAGTGGTACATGGCAATCTGATTTAAATCAAAGCCTGCTAAGCAAGACAGGACATAGAGCTTATCGGTGGAACTGAGATTNNTGCTTCGTCGCCATAAAACAAATGCGGCGCCTCGCAATGACAGCCTGCCTCCTCACCACAAATACTTAAGCGGGTCCTGCAGTGTTCCGTTTTTGTACAGCGCGAAGTGCAGGTGCGGGCCCGTTGTCCTGCCTGAATTTCCTGTCTTCGCTATCAGCTTGCCTGCGAATACATTCTGTCNNCGGATGCACGAAAATCTTACTTAAGTGCCCGTATATAGTCATGTACCCTTCCTTATGCGCTATCTTGACGCAGTATCCCAGGTTACCGCCCCATCCGGCGAATATTACCTTGCCGTCGGCTGACGCTCCCACCCAGCTTCCCATATCGGCCCTGATATCCACTCCCTGATGCACGGATTTCTCACCCGTAACCGGGTGGATCCTTATGCCTACCAATGAAGTATAGCGGCCCGCCAGAGGCGAGCGGAACATATTGCGCTTGGCAAAGAGGCTCTTTAAGTTATCGCTGATGAAGACCGGCCTGGTATCGGGTATGAAAAGCAGGTCGCCTTTTGCCGGAGTGTCAAAGAAGAGCTTATTGTTCTTTTTTATCGATTCTTCGCTGACCTTGTATACTTCCGCCAGCTGTTTTATATTTTCACTGCCCGACATTACCTCGTGTATGACGCCTTTTTTTGAAAGTATGACGACCTGTTTGTTCAAAAATGCCCTCAGGTCCTCAAACTCAGGGTTCGCGCCGATTATGGTATCTATGTTGATGTGGAATTCTTTCGCTATCCCCCAGAAATTCTCGCCGGTTTTCACCTTATACATGGTGAAACTCACGTCTTTCCCCCTGAATTTTTCCTTTAGATAAATATATGCCAGGTCCTTGTCGCGCTTTGAAAGGCCCGCATAGGAATCTTTATAAACCGCCTCTATGTTCTGGCCCTTGTCTTTCATCATTTCGGTGAAAGTCTCGCTCTTCAAAGGAGCGTAAGCCATGGACTAGCCGGTATTAA
>PMTB01000128.1 GCA_003167475.1 candidate division FCPU426 bacterium
CAGTGCCTACTGCAGTGCCTACAGCAGTGCCCACAGTAGTGCCCACAGTAGTGCCCACAGTAGTGCCCACAGTAGTGCCCACAGTAGTGACTACTGCAGTGTCGACAACGGTGCCGACAACAATCCCCACATCCGGGGCGACATTGGTAAATACACCGCTGCCGATAAGCACTCCAATCGCGGCAGCAACCATAACTTCGGGGAGCATATTCAATCCTCTTAAAGGCGGAGCCGCTGGCATAACCTACCAGGTTAAGTCTGACGCATTGGTAAAGATTATAGTTTATAACAGGAACGGTAAATTGATAAAGACCCTGGTGTCCTCGCAGAAAGAAGCCGGGACATACACTGCGAGCTGGAACGGGACATTCACGGACGGCAAAACAGTAAGCTCCGGCATCTATGTGATATACGTGAGCATAGGCGGAGTTGAGACGAAATTGAAGGTAGCGGTAAAAAAATAAAGTCAACAAGAACCATAAAAAGCGGGCCGGTTTCTCCGGCCCGCTTTTTATATTTTAGGGGACTGGCCAGTTCAAGAAAATGCATTTCCTTTCCCACCCGCCGGCATTCCCCGTTTGACAACACCAGCTTTCCCCTATATAATCATAAAGTATCCAAAAACGTATTTAACGAAAGGAAACATCATGTATATATTCGGGCCTGTGCCTTCACGCCGTCTTGGGCTTTCCCTCGGGGTCGACCCTTTGGCGAGCAAGAGTTGCAATCTTAACTGCGTTTACTGCGAACTTGGGAGAAGTTTCAAACTGACCAATGAGCGGAAACTTTTTGTCGAGACAAGCTTCATTATAACTGAGCTTAAGCAGTTTTTTGACAAGGGCGGTATAACCGATTATGTCACCATATCGGGTTCGGGCGAGCCTACGCTGGCTTTGAACCTGGGAGAACTTGTCACGGAAATAAAAAAAATAACGGACAAGCCCGTGGCTGTCATCACAAACGGCTGCCTATTATCCGACCCGCAGGTGAGGCGCGAGCTTATGAACGCCGATGTTGTGATGCCGTCAATGGATTCATTCATGCCTTCAACATATATTAAGGTGAACAGGCCCCACGGGTCGATCAAGCTTGACTGGGTCATACAGGGACTGCGCGACTTCGCGTCCGAATACAAGGGCAGGATATGGCTTGAGATAATGGTGGTAAGCGGCATGAATGACGGCGACAATGACATGCTTGAAGCCAAAAAAGTGCTCGATACCATGCCAAACATTGAAAAAATACAGATCAATACCGTCGTCCGCTCCCGCGCGGAAGATTACGCGGACCCTGTGAAGGACTTAAGGCTCAGGGAGCTCGCGATGCTGCTCGGCCCGCGCGCCGAAGTGATAGGCAAATTCACCGGCAGTACGATACACACCATAGACGGGATCGACGACGCGATACTGGAGGCTTTAAAGCGCAGGCCCATGACGGCAAAAGAATTTGAAGAAACCATGGGGCTTAATAAGATAGAGGTGGAAATGGCCCTTGGAAAACTGGTGCAGGGCGGCTTTGTGGTAAAAGAGCATTTTAATGACAGGGATTTTTTCAAATACAGCAAGTAAGGACGATGATGTGGGCGAAAATATAATCTCATTCAGGAGCGTATTTGCCGGTTACGACGGCAAGTACGTGGTAGAGGATATAAACCTTGACGTGGCAAAGGGCGATTACCTGGGTATAATCGGGCCCAATGGCGGCGGCAAGACGACCGTGCTGAAACTTATAGCCGGAGTATTAAAGCCCATGAAAGGCGAGGTAAGGGTTTTTGGCAGGGACCCTTACAGGTTCAGCACCGCGGACAGGCTGAGGATAGCGTATGTAAAGCAGGAAACCAATATCAATACCGGGTTCCCGGTAAATGTGCTTGATGTTGTTTTGATGGGATTATACGCCGGAATAGGGCCGGCCAGGCCGATAACAAAAAAATATATTGATAAGGCGCATGAAGCCCTTCGGAAAACAGGCATGGATACCGAAGCCTTTAAACACATAGACGCGCTCTCGGGCGGGCAGAAACAGAGGGTTTTTATATCCCGCGGCATAGTGAATAACCCGGAACTGCTGATACTCGACGAACCCACCACGGGAATAGACGCGAAGAACCAGAGCGCGTTTTACGAACTCCTTTATGACCTGAAGAAACAGATGAACCTCACTATTATAATGGTATCGCACGACATAAGCATGATAGCCAGGCAGGTGACAAAGGTTTCCTGCGTAAACCACAAGATACACGTGCACGGCGAGCCCGAAGGCGTCCTGACGGACGAACAGGCCTGCGAAGTGTGCGGGATAGACACGGACTTTATATTTCACGGAAAAAAAACGGGAAGGGTTTTTGAGCCGCAAAACCATAAGGAAGAGTAGTGGGTGGTGCGCTGCGGTAAGTTTTTAAGCCAAAAGCCAAAAGACAAAAGTTAAGTTCATAAGGGTTTAAGTGTTTAAGGTTGTTTTTTTGTTTTTGGATTACGGGTTATACTTGAAGTTGCAACTTGCTCTTATTTGCTTTAACTTTACTTTTGGCTATTGGCTTTTGGCTTAAAAACTTGAATCAAGGATGGTTTTAATGACCGACATTCTACACTACGCGTTCGTCCAGAAGGCCCTTATCGCCGGCGTCATATCCGGCGTTCTGCTAGCCGTTATCGGCGTTTATGTCGTGCTTAAAAAAATGTCCTTTATCGGCGACGGCATCGCGCACTCGGCTTTCGGGGGCGTGGCGCTCGGGCTGCTGCTGGGCTTTAATACCACCGCGGCGGCCGTAATATTTGCGTGGGTAATCGCCATGCTCATCGGGATATCCAAGAAAAATTCAAAAACATCGGAGGACGCGCTTATAGGGATATTTTTTGCCTTTACCATGGCCCTGGGCGTCATATTCATAGGATTGAATAAAACATACAATGGCGACATATTCGGCTACCTCTTCGGCGACATACTTGCCGTGACCGATGCCGACCTTTACACGATCGGCGCGGTATGCGTGGTTGTGCTTGCGGCGGTATATGTATTTTTCAAGGAACTGCTTTTTTTCGCCTTTGACGAGGAGGGCGCGCGCGTATCCGGCATAAATACCGAATTCATATATTTCCTGCTTTTAACCCTGATAACATTCACTATTGTCGCGTCGATAAAGATCATAGGGATAATATTGGCGGTAGCGTTCCTGATCGTCCCGGCTTCAACAGCGCTGTTGCTGACGCATGATTTTAAAAAGCTGATGCTGTTGTCCGTGATAATAAGCGTGATTTCCACGGTGACGGGTTTTATATGTTCCTACGCATTTAACGTGGCTTCTGGTGCGGCAATAGTCGTCGTGGCGACGCTGATATTCGGCGGAGTGACCGCGGTTACCAGGATGGGGAAGGGATAGAGAAAGGTCTGGGCTTCAAATTATTTATAAACACTGTAGAGAGGGGGCTTGCTCACTCTCGCCNNCAAGCCCCCTCTCTACAAAATCCGTTATTTTTTATTTTTTGCCACCGACGCAACAATCGCCACAGTCAAAACCGCCGCGATGAAAAGCAATGAAACCCCGGACCCTATCTTGTATACGCCTGCTATCAGCATCTTTGAGCCTACAAAAACAAGTATTACGGCCAGTGCGTGGTTTACGTAGTGAAACTTGGAAGCCGCTCCTGCCAGGACGAAATACAGCGCCCTTAAGCCGAGTATCGCGAAGATGTTGGATGAATACACTATGAACGGGTCCAGCGTGATCCCGAATATGGCCGGGATCGAATCAAAGGCAAAAAACACGTCCACGAAATTGATAACGATGAAGACAAGGAAGAGCCGGGTAAAAACGCGCTTTCCGTTTTCGATCGTTGTAAATCTGCCGTTGTCGTAATTTTTTGTAAGCGGCAGGTGTTTTTCCAGGAATTTGACGAAAGCGCCGGAGCCCGGGTTTTTCTCTTTTCCCCTCTGCAGGTATATCTTTATCCCGGTGTATATCAGGAATACGCCGAAAACATATATAAGCCAGCTGAAATTCTCTATGAGGTCTATACCCGCGAAGATAAAGATACCGCGCAGCGCCATGGCCAGCACGATGCCGAAAAAAAGGATCTTCTGCTGAAAAGCGGCCGGAACCGCGAAGAAGCTGAATATCGTCAGGAACACGAAGAGATTGTCGACGCTCAATGATTTTTCCACGATGAACCCGGTAAAAAAGTCCAGCGCCTTTTGCCCGCCGTGGGCGTAGTATATGTAAACGTTGAAAAGGAGGGCAATGCCTATCCATGAGGCCGACATGATGAGGGCCTCCCTCATCTTTATTTCATGGCTCTTTTTGTGGAACAACCCGAGGTCGGCCAGTAAAAGTACGATGATAAAGGCGTTAAAAATCCAGAATTCAAGCCAGCTCTCGGACATGTGGGTGAAGTTCAATTTATAAAACCTCCGTGTTGATGGTTGATAATAACATAAAAGAGGGAAAGTGTCCAAAATAACTTGAAAATCGCATTTGAGGCCTTGTTTGCGATTTTCAAGTGAGGCGGAATACCGTGAGCCTGACCCTATGCGGGGTTGATTTTGAATTGTACCTGTATGGGCCGCCTCGCGTTACGCGTGACTTCGCCATGTGGCGGCCCGCTGCGGGCTTTATGTCTTAAAGTTTTATACTCTATTCACCGAAAAGGTAACTACAGACCCGCCGTTCGTTCCGGCTTTTATGGATATTTTACCGCCGTAAAGTTCCACGATTTTCTTGCAGATTGCCAGACCCACTCCCGTACCGCTGTATTCCGAGACCGCATGCAGCCTCTCGAACATTAAAAACACTTTTTCCTGGTATTCCGGGGCCACTCCTATGCCGTTATCCGCGACGCATATATCCGCCCCCTCGGCGTAAATGCTGACCTCGGGGACCTGCTTGTTGTATTTTATGGCGTTGTCTATGAGGTTCTTGAAAACATCCATGTATAATTGCGCGCTACCGTCGGCACGGGGAAGATCCGATACTTTTATTACCGCCTGTTTTTTTGTTATTTCAGGGTGAAGTATGTCCATGGCTTTCCTGGCGCATTCATTCAAGTCCACGATCTGGGACGGGTATTTGTTTTTTCTTATACCGGTATAATTCCTTATATCATTCAACAGTTCATCAAGTTTTTTGCCCCTTCTTCGACGAAGGTGAAGGACTGGACCGCGTCCGGGTCCTTTAATTCAAGTTTTTTATGCAGGAATTCTATATGCAGCGATATCTGCCTTAAGGGTTCCCTGAGGTCGTGGTATGTGGCGTGGGCGAAGAATTCAAGGTCCTCGTTGGTCTTTGCCAGCTCCCTGTTCAGGTCGAGCAGTTCCGAACTTCTTTTGACGGCTTCGGTTTCCATTTCTTTACGCCGGGTTATGTCCACGGCGGTAAATATCATGTATTCCTTCTTATCCATATGGAAATTGGCCCCGGACAGGAGTATCGTGATGAAGCTTCCGTCCTTGATACGCGCCAGTATCTCAAAACCCCTGAAGATCCCGTTCTCATTTAGCATGCGCATCATCTCGGCGCGGTCCAAGGGGTTGCCCCAGATGTTCAGGTCCATAGATGTTTTTCCAATGGTTTCTTCCTTTGTATAGCCCATTAATTTTACAAAGCCGTCGTTTATTTCTATATATCTTCCGTCCGCCTTGCCGGCAATGGCGATGGCTTCGGGAAGCAATGAAAGGGTGATGGCGAATTTTTTCTCGGCGGTAAGGGTTATTTCCCGGGATTCGCGCAGGTTCGTGCTGAGCTGTCTAATGGCGAGGTATAAAAGCCAGGCAGTGACAGCCACATACCCCCAGCCTTTGTAAAGGCTTATCCGGATTATGATGTCGGGGTTATTTTTGAAGAAAAATCCGACCAGTTCGTCGGAGAAAAGTATCCACAAGCCGCCGATAAAGGCGTATAAAAGGGCTATCCTTATGGGCGTCCAGATATTTTTATTATTGCCCGCCATTTCCAGTGTCTCCAATCCTTGTTTGATTTAGAAAATCATTCCACAACAAGGCTTATGATATAATATAACACGGTTCTGTACCGGAAGCAACAGGATGAGTCCACTTGAAAATCGCATTAGTGGGCTTATTTGCAATTTTCAAGTGTGTAAAAGGCAACAAAAAACTTGCAAAAACAGGCTAATCCATTATAATGTGTATCACTTGCAATCGACTTTCAAGGAGGCTCATATGTTTTTAGGTTTTACGGGCCCTAACGCGGCCGGAAAAGGCGAAGCTATCAAGTACCTTGTTGATAACAGGAAATTCACGGCTTTTTCTCTTTCTGATATTATACGGCAGGAAGCAAAAAAACGCGGGCTTGAACCTGTTCGCGACAACCTTATATCAATCGGCAATGAACTGCGGGCAAAAGACGGCCCGGCTGTGCTTGCCAAGATGACCTCTTCCAAGATAAAAAACATGCCCCAGGCTGTCGTGGATTCCATACGCAATCCTTTTGAGGTCGAAGAACTTAGGAAAACACTCAAAAATTTCATTCTCATCGGCATAAATGCCGACCCCAAAGTGCGCTTTGAGCGCGCTGTCAAACGCGCCCGGCCCGGGGATCCTGCAACACTGGACGAATTCAAGAAAAAGGAAGAAAAGGAAAATTCCACGGACCCGAACGCCCAGCAGCTTACAAAGTGTTTTGAGATGTCCGACATTAAAATAGACAATTCCGGGGATACGGCCGCGCTTTATAAACAGGTCGACCGCATACTTGAGGACCTTTGTTACAATCCTTATATCCGCCCCAACTGGACGGAGTACTTCATGAAAATGGCTTACCTCGCGGCCGAGCGCTCCACCTGCCTGCGCCACCACGTGGGGGCTGTTATCGTGAAAAACAACCGGGTTGTAAGCACAGGGTATAATGGGGCGGCCGCGGGCACTAAGGACTGCACCGAGCTCGGATGTTTGCGGGACCAGATGGGAATAGCCTCGGGTACGCGCCATGAGATATGCCGCGCCATTCACGCGGAACAAAACGCGATAATACAGGCTTCCCTCACCGGTACTTCCACGGAAGGCGCCACGATATATTCGACGCACTCGCCGTGCATAATATGCGCAAAGATGGTGGTCAATTCCAAGATAAAGAAATTCGTCACTTCAAACTACTACCCCGACAAGCAGTTCGAGGAACTTTTTAAGGAAGCCGGGGTGGAGTTTGTGAACGTGGAGAGGCCGCCTTTAACCATCAATATACTGGATTAATATAATGAAAAGAATAACTGCGGTAATACTGCTTATCATAATGTCATCCTGCGCTTTTGCCGGTTATTACTCAAAAATAGGAAGCCGCCTGAAAGATTATAATAAGTTTTATTTTATTTATGTGAATAAAAAAATCAACACGCTGTACCTGATCGACAGGCACATGAAGGTCTGGAAGACTTACACCGTGGCCACGGGCGCGCGCGGCGGCGACAAAGTGCACCGCGGGGACAACAGGACGCCCGCAGGAATATATAAAATAACGGAAATATTCCAGTATCACGAGCCGTGGTACATGAAGCAGATCAGGAATGACATGGCCGCTTCGGCGCATAACAGGACAAAATATAAATATTACTGGGATTTTTACAGGAATGCCATGATAAAGAACGTAAAGGCGAAGAAAAGGATTGAATACCTTAATTCGGTGTATTTTAACGCCGAAGACGGGCATGTAAAATACGGCACGCAGGAAGACCTTGGTTATAACGCATATGGGCCGGTATTTATGAGGCTTGATTATCCCAATGAAGAAGATATTAAAAAGTACAGGGCGGCTTTAAGGCGCGGCATGGTACCACTGAAAAGCAACGGGGATTATTGCGACCCGGGCGGCGGCATCGCGATACACGGCACTTCGGATGACCCGTCGATAGGGAACTTTTCATCCTCCGGGTGCGTCAGAATGAGTAACAGGGATATAGTGGAAGTTTCGGATTATGTATCGGAAGGGACGATGGTTGTTATCGATTAGTAAACACTTATGGAGGTTGGAAAATGGCAAAAGTCGTGAAGTTATCCGAGAAGGACAGGGAAAAGTCACAGAAACTTCAGAGCGTTTTTAACGAGGTTGAGAAAGTCATAGTCGGGCAGGAGGGGATGATACGCGGGCTTATTACCGGGCTTTTGACGCGCGGGCATATTTTGCTTGAGGGCGTTCCCGGGCTGGCAAAGACGCTGGCCGTAAAAACTCTGAGCCAGACCATACAGTCAAAGTTTTCGCGCATACAGTTCACGCCGGACCTTTTGCCGGCAGACCTTGTCGGCACCAGGATTTATAACGCGAAGACAGGGGAGTTCTCGATTGCGCAGGGGCCCGTGTTCGCGAATATCGTGCTTGCCGACGAAATAAACAGGGCGCCGGCCAAAGTGCAGTCTGCCCTGCTTGAGGCCATGCAGGAAAAACAGGTTACCATCGGGGATAAGACATTCAAACTCGAGGAGCCCTTTATAGTCCTTGCAACGCAGAATCCTATCGAGACCGAAGGGACCTACCCGCTGCCCGAAGCGCAGGTGGACCGCTTCCTTATGAAAGTCGTCATAGACTACCCGACAAAGGAACAGGAAATAGAGATAATAAACAGGATGACGGACGGCCATGAGATAGAGATCGACACACTGCTTAAGCCGAAAGACATTCTCGACATGAGGGAAATAGTGGACGCCGTGTACGTGGATGAAAAGATTAAGCAGTACGTGACCGACATAGTTTTTGCCACGCGGAACCCGGATGAATACAAGCTCCAGCTTGCGCACCTGATAGAGTACGGCTGCTCTCCCAGGGCTTCGATAAACCTCATACTTGCCGCAAAAGCCAACGCCTTCATCAACGGCGACGGCTATGTATCCCCGGACGACGTAAAAGCCGTCGTGTTCGAGGTCTTAAGGCACAGGCTGATATTATCTTACGAGGCGGAAGCGGAAGACGTAACGCCGGACGATGTGATAACGCAGATTATAAATAAGGTGAAGGTACCTTAAGGATGGAAATGCCCAAACGGAGCGTTGTCATTGCGAGGAGGCGAATTAGTTTTATGCCGACGAAGCAATCTCAGTTCCACCGATAAGCCTTAAAGGCCGGTTTTCTACAAAAGTACAGAGATTGCTTCGTCGCTGAGGGGCTCGCTCCTCGCAATGACAGCCCTCTTTTTTAAGCATAACAGATCTTAAATATGGAGCGCAAATGATTTCCAAGGAAATACTGAAGAAAATAAAGCGCATCGAGATCACCACCCGCCACCTGGTTGACACCGTCCTCCAGGGCGAGTACCTGTCCTCATTTAAGGGGCGCGGGATCGAGTTTACCGAAGTGCGCGAATACCAGGAAGGCGACGACATACGGGCCATTGACTGGAACGTCACGGCCAGGATGAATTCGCCGTATATAAAAGTATTCATAGAAGAGCGCGAACTCCAGGTTATTTTTGCGGCAGACTTAAGCGGTTCGCTTGAGTTCGGGTCCAAGGAAAACCTGAAAAGCGAGCTTATGTTCGAGTTTGTGGCGGCCATGGGTTTTACTGCAAACCTGAACAATGACCGCGTAGGATTCCTGGGATTTTCCACAGGGCTGGAAAAATATGTCCCGCCGAAAAAAGGAAGAAAACACGTCCTGAGGATACTCAGGGAACTCGCCTACCACGAGCAGAAAAAAAAGGGAACCAACCTGGCGCAGTCCCTGCTGTACTTAAGCCACATATTGAGGCGGCGCAGCACGGTATTTGTGATATCGGATTTTTATGATGAAAAGGATTATTACAACTCGCTTAAGGTGCTTAAGTTCCACCATGACGTCATAGCCGTTGTTTTGCGCGACAGGCGCGATTATTCCATGGCCGACATAGGGTACGCGCCTTTTATGGACCCTGAAACCGGCGACACGACATGGGTAGATACGGCTGATAAAGGCGCCTCTGAAAAACTGAAAAAATCCGCCGAGGCCGCGGATAAAAAACTTTTGAGATCATTTAAATCGCTCGGAATAGACCATATGGTGCTAAACTGCGGCGAGCCTTATATAAAAACCCTCATAACATTCTTCAAACAGCGCGAAGGCAGGAGGGGCAGATGAATTTCGGCAATATAAACCTTCTGCCGTGGGGTATCGCGGCCGCGGCCGTGCTTATCGCGGCGCTTTTATGGCGGAATTTTAAATTTGTAAGGATCAGGTTCTCGAACTTTTCCTCGCTGCTGAAGGCCTCTTCGAAACAGCAGCTTCTGTATATCCTCCCGGATACGCTGAAAATACTCGGGATTATACTGCTTGTGATAGCCCTGCTAAGGCCGCAGCTTGTAAGGAAGGAAACCCAGGAGAAGATAAAGGGAATAGACATCATACTGGCCCTTGACGTGTCAGGCTCGATGCAGGCCGAGGACTTAAAGCCGAACAGGGTGGAGGCCGCAAAGCGCGTGTGCAGGGACTTTGTTTCCGGCCTTGAGAACGACAGGGTCGGGCTCGTAGTCTTCGCTGGCAAGGCCTTTACCCAGTGCCCTTTGACGGTTGATTATGAGATAGTTAACAGTTTTATAGACCAGGTGGACCTGCAGACGGTCAGGATAAACGGCACGGCCATAGGCGAGGCCCTGCTTACCGCAACCAACAGGCTTGAGGCCTCGGGCCCGTCAAAGGTCATAATACTCGCCACGGACGGCGTCAGCAATGTCGGGATAAACCCGGTCGAGGCGGCAAAGATAGCCGCGTATAAAAAAGTAAAAATATATACCATAGGCATAGGGAAAAAAGGCGGGGCGCCCATGGTTGTTATGGACTCTTCCGGAGTCAAGCGCCAGGTGGTGGATAATTACGGCACCCCGCAGAAATGGGAAGAGCCTGATGAGGAAGTATTAAAAAATGTGGCCGAAATAGGCGGGGGGCGTTATTTCCGCGCGACTGACGAAAAAAGTTTGAAAGATATTTATAACATAATAGGCCGTCTGGAAAAGCAGGACATACAGGTGAAAACGTACGACAGGAAGGAAGATAAGTTCATATGGTTTTTGTGGGCGGGATTTTTGCTGCTGCTCACCGCGCTCGCGTTGGAGGCGTGGAAATTCCTGAGGGTCGTGGCGTGATGGACGGTACTTTTAAGTTTATATCAGGTTATGTAGGCGCAACCTTTAGGTTGCGGCCTTTGTTTGAAATGTAGAAGGCATATCAATAACGGCGTTACGGCAGTACAAAGGCCGCAACCTAAAGGTTGCGCCTACACATGCAAATAATAAATATTGAAATAAGGAGATCTAATGCACTTCGGCAACAGCACTGTTTTCAGGCTTTTATTCATAGTTGTCCCGCTTTTTGCCTACCTTGGCTGGCGGGTATGGAAGATTGTCAGGAACACTTCTGTCTTTTTTGACAAAACAACAGGTCCGAAAATGCTACATGGAGTCTCTCCAACATTTGCCGCGGCCAAATATTCCATGCTGTTCCTTTCATTTATCCTCATAATAACCGCGCTTGCCAGGCCGTGGGGCAAGCCGATCAAGTCCGAGGTTGAGATGAGCGGGATAGATATAATGGTGACAGTGGATGTTTCTTCTTCCATGGCCGCGGGCGACCTGAAACCGAGCAGGATAGAGGTGGTAAAACAGGGGCTGAAAGACTTCACGTCAAATCTTGCCGGCGACAGGGTGGGTATGATGACTTTTGCCGGCACCAATTTCGTGCAGTGCCCGCTTACAAATGATTACGACGCTTATGACCTTATAACGGACAGCCTGTACCCCGGCATGCTCTACAAGGACGGAACCGCCCTGGGCGACGCTATAAAAGCATCGGTGGAGCGAATGGTGGAAAAAGGGGAGAAATCCAAAATAATGATATTGATAACGGACGGGGAAAATAATATGGGAATGGCGCCCATGGACGCGGCTAAAATAGCCAAGGAACAGGGCATACGCATTTATACCATAGGTGTCGGCACCGAACTCGGCGGCAAGATACCCGAAGGCACCGACATGTTCGGCCGGGTTTATTTCAAAACATACGAGGGCGCCGAGGTCGTAACCAAACTGGACGACCGCGAACTGCGCGAAATAGCCGGATTGACCGGAGGGAAATTTTACAGGGTGACGGATTTAAACGCCTTTAAATCGATCAAGGACGACATAAAGTATATGGAAGAGAACAAGACAAAAAAAGAGGAGATAAAGCACGAGGAAAATTACACGATGTGGCTGTTATGGGGGATCATTTTCTTCGTGATAAGTCAGGTTATGCCGGTGAGGAAGTTGTCGGAGTATAAGTGGCCGTTTAAAAAGGCGTAGGGAACGTTTTAAATGTGCGGTAAAATCCCGTGGAGTAGTTTGTCATTGCGAGGAGCTGTTATTGGTTTATTGCGACGAAGCAATCTCAGTTCCACCGATAAGCATTAAATGCAGGTCTCCGCAAAAGAACAGAGATTGCTTCGTCGCTGGAGATCCCGCTCCTCGCAATGACAACCTAAAGTTTTTAGCCAAATGCCTATACCGCCTTATAAAGCCTTATAAAACATCCACACCGCGATCGTCAGCTGTAAAACCACCAGCGCCGCGCTTAAGAACTTTTTGTCCGCCTTCACCAGTATCCTGGTCCCGACCAGCGCGCCAAAAAAAACAACAACCGACAACAGCGCCACCAGTTTTAAATCCACATGCCCCACTGCGGCGTGGCCCAAAAATCCCGATGTTGCCGTCATTACTATCATGGCTGACGACGTTGCGGCGGCTATCCGTACAGGGACCCCGAAAACTATGGTCATAAGCGGGACTTTTAAAAATCCGCCCCCGAGGCCGACAATCGATGAAACAAAACCGGCAAGCATGGAGACCGGCGCAGCGATCCAGATATTTATTGAGTAATGGTCTTCTTTGTTTTTGAGGTGAAAAATGCCGGGAAAATTTGATTTGGGGGCCAGAGGATGTATTATTTTCTGCGGGAACATTCCCATAACAGCGGCAACAGTCATGGAAACCGCGAAAAAAATATACAGGGCTTTTTCAGGGAACAGGCTGGAAAAGTAACTACCAATGAGCGCGCCTATGATCGACGCGGGTTCCATAATAAGCAAAAGTTTCCAGTCGATAAGCGAATTGGTGTGATAAACAAAAGCCGCGGTCAGGCTCATAACCAGCATAATGGCCAGGCCTGTGGGCACGGCAGTGTGCATGGACAATCCGGCCTGGATAAGGATGGGGATGTACAGGATGCCGCCGCCAAGTCCAAGCATGGAAAAGACCACTGCAACGGCGAAGACTGCGGCCAGCAGGAGCAGGGTCATGGGAATTGCGGATTGCCGCGGTCCGCTATCATTTGTACTTTCCCTTGATCCCGTTCATCCGTATTTTAAAAAGTTCCATAAACATGCGTATGGAATCTTTGAAAAAGCTTACCTTTGTTCCCGGGGCGTTGTACCAATCCACAGCCGATTCTTTTATGGCAAGTTTATTGCAGTACGCAATAAAAAGGATCTCCACGTCAAATCCAAATCTCGGGATAGTCTGCCTGGGGAATATTAAATTCGCGGCTTTTTTTGTGAAGCTCTTGAACCCGCACTGGGTGTCATGTATGGGCAGTCCGGTCACGATCCGCACCATAAGATTGAATATCTTACCGCCAAATTCCCTGAACTGGCTCTGCGGAACCATGACCCTGGATTCCACGAGGTCTCGGGAGGCAAGGACGACTTCGTAACCTTCCTTATGATACTGTATGAATTCAGCCAGGTGTTTGATCGGAGTGGAAAGATCCGCGTCGGTGAATAATATAATGTCGCCCTTGGCGCTGTTTACGCCGTTTTTGACGGAAAAGCCCTTGCCCATGTTCTTCGGGTTTTTTACCAGCCTTACTTTGGAGTTCTTTAAGGATGAGGCCACGGCCGCGGTATTGTCGGAACTGCCGTCATCGACGACGATGATCTCGGCCTTGAGCTTTTTGGAAGATATGAATTTATGGATCTTCCTTAGCGTGTCGGGAAGACGTTTTTCCTCATTATAAGCCGGGATTACAATCGAGATAAGGGCCATAGGTCTCCTTGAAATTGTTTGTTTTAGATATATTAATGGAAAGTCGGGGTGTTGTAAAGGTAAAAGTGGGCGGGGAGGGAGGAGTTTAAGAGACAAGAGACTGGAGCCTCGAGTTAGAACTAACTATAAGTTTTTAAGCCAAAAGCCAAAAGACAAAAGTAAAGGTAAGGCAAGTAGTACAAGTTGATAAGTAGGGCCGTTAGCGGTCGTCTATGTTTCACCTTAAACACTTAACCCCTTAATAACTTAACTTTTGGCTCTTGGCTTTTGGCTTAAAAACTTAATGCCGGCAATTCAGCCACTCCAGTCTCTTGTCTGTAAAACTCTTCTCCCAAACTCCTCCTTGACAACCACCCCTTTTGCGCTATAATTGATAAACTCAAAACTAAATTCAGGAGAAAAAAGATGGACAAAAGCAAACTTATCAGGCCAAACCTGACAGAAAACGCCCTTAAAGTACTTGAAAAGCGTTATTTCCTTAAGAACGACAAGGGAGAGTGCATAGAAGACACCCCCGGACTGCTTGTGCGCGTTGCGGAGAATATCGCCTCCGCAGACATGCTTTATGATAAAAAGGCCGATACCGAAGCTACGGCGCTTGAGTTCTATAATGTAATGGCAAACCTTGATTTTCTGCCCAATTCACCCACCCTGATGAACGCGGGGCGCGACCTTCAGCAGCTTGCGGCATGTTTTGTGCTGCCGGTCGAGGATTCAATTGAAGGGATATTTGAGGCCATAAAGAACGCGGCGCTTATACACAAATCAGGCGGAGGAACCGGGTTTTCGTTTTCACGCCTGCGGCCGAACCGCGACAAGGTTAAGACCACCTCGGGCATTTCCTCCGGGCCTGTTTCATTCATGAAGGTTTTTAACGCGGCTACTGAAGCGGTCAAGCAGGGCGGCACCAGGCGCGGGGCCAATATGGGCATACTGCGCGTGGACCATCCGGATGTGAGGGAGTTCATCACGTGCAAGGCCAATGATAAGGAGATAAACAACTTTAATATATCGGTGGCTTTGACGGAGCCTTTTATGGAAGCGGTAAAAAAAGGGGAGAAGTACAATATCATAAACCCGCGCGGCAAAGAGGTTGTCGGACAGGAGGACGCCAGGGAAATATTCGACATGATAGTTGAGAATTCCTGGAAGAACGGCGACCCGGGAATAGTTTTTATAGACAGGATAAACAGGTCCAACCCGACCCCGAACGTGGGCGAGATGGAATCCACGAACCCGTGCGGCGAGCAGCCGCTGCGCCCATACGATGTGTGCAATCTCGGGTCCGTCAACGTCGGCTACTATGTAAACGACGGCGCCGTCAACTGGGATGCGTTCGCGAAAGACATCCACATCTCGACGCATTTCCTCGACAACATCATCGACGCCAACAAGTATCCGCTGCCGGAGATCGATTCGCTCGCGAAGCGCATTCGCCGCATCGGACT
>PMTB01000029.1 GCA_003167475.1 candidate division FCPU426 bacterium
TGGTGCTGCAGATAACCGCGGGGGTATTGAAGGAACAAACAAGGAAGATGGACCATATAGCCAGGCTCGGCGGGGATGAGTTTGCGGCGCTGCTGCCGCAGCTCGGGATGAAGGACGCC
Organism: candidate division FCPU426 bacterium; assembly: GCA_003167475.1. Lineage (GTDB taxonomy): Bacteria > Oederibacteriota > PGYV01 > PGYV01 > Palsa-1178 > PALSA-1178. The sequence continues at coordinate 120 of PMTB01000029.1, forward strand.
GGTCCCATACTTGACAAGTTAAAGCACGCGCTTGCCGAGTCAATGCGCAGCAACGGCTATCCCGTGACTTTTTCCATAGGCGCGGTTGTATTCACGAAGATGCCGTCCTCGGTGGATGACATGATAAAGATGGCTGACAAACTTATGTATGACGTAAAAAAAGAAGGCAAGAATACCATAAAACTTTCCGTATTTTGACCGGTCTGGTATGGAGGCTTATGTATTGCCCCATTCCCGGCCTTAAATCTTATTTTTTATCCGGTTTTTTCCCGGCTTTTGTTTTCTTTTCTGTTTTTGTTTTTGCATCATCTTTCAGCTGCGGCGACTGCGGAGGCGGTATAGCGGCCTGCGGCTTTGAGATGGGCCCAATTGGCTGTGAAAACTGCTGATGAAACTTTGGCGGCACGTTGGGTTTCCCGAAGTTTGAGTGCGATTTTGAGAATTGCTGGGGCGGCCTTGGGCCGTTCTGATGCGGTTTAGAGAATTGCTGCTGGGGCCTTTGTCCGTGCTGATGCGGCTTTGAAAAGTGCTGCTGCGGCCTCGGGCCCTGTTGCTGGGGGCGGGGATTCTGTACCGGCGCAGCCGTCCTGTTTTCAGCTGGGTCCGGGCTTTGGACTATGGGTTTTGCCGGCGCTTTATCCGGTATAACGCCGGTTAACTTGTATTTGATAAAATTGATCTTCCCGCCGATAAGGACTATCTCGCGTTCGCGCTCCGAGAGCTGGCAAAAAAGTTTGATTTCGTTATTCCCGTTGATCTTGCAAAGTATGTTCTTCCCGGCTTTTACGTTCGCAGCGACGTCAATAAGGTCGAGCCTGTCGCCCGGCTGTATTTTTTCATAATCTTTCGGGTTCGTGAAACATAACGGCAGCAGGCCGAAGTTGATGAGGTTGGCTTTGTGTATGCGCGCGAAAGACTTTGTGATTACAGCCATGACGCCCAGGTGCATGGGGGCCAAAGCCGCGTGCTCGCGTGAAGATCCCTGGCCGTAATTGTCGCCTCCGATAATAAACCCGCCGTTTTCCTTGACGGCCCTCGCGTAGAAGGCCGCGTCTATCTTGGTGAATACATGTTTTGAGATATCCGGAATGTTCGAGCGCAAAGGCAGTATCTTGGCTCCTGCCGGCATGATATCGTCGGTTGTTATGTTATCCCCGGTCTTGATGAGCGCTTTGCCCGACATTACGTCGGCAACTGGATAGCCAAGGGGGAGCGGTTTTATGTTCGGCCCCATTATTATATTGACTTCCTTTGCCTGCGCAGCCGGCAGCGGCTTCAATAAGAGCGAGTCATCCACGGGGAACTTGGCGAGCGGCAGCACCTTGGGGTACTTGCCGAGTTTTTTGGGTTCGGTTAGCTCGCCGAATATCGCGGCCGCGACGGCCGTTTCCACGCTCGATAAAAATATGGAAGCGTCAGCCGTGCCCGAGCGGCCCTTGAAGTTCCTGTTAAAAGTCCTTACAGAAACGGATCCCGATGCCGGGGCATGCCCCATGCCTATGCATGGCCCGCAGGCCGATTCCACGATACGCGCGCCGGCTTCTATAAAGTAGGAAAGCGCCCCGTTCTGGATCATAGCGTTGAGTATGGTTTTTGAACCGGGAGCCACTATAAAGGAAACATCTCTGCTGACTTTTTTGTCCTTAAGCGCGAGAGCCGCGGTCATGAGGTCCTTATATGACGAGTTGGTGCAGCTTCCTATGATAACCTGACTGACCTTCTGGCCCTTAACTTCTTTGACTTCTTTTACCGCGTCAGGCGAGTGCGGGATGGCTACCATGGGCTCGACCTTGGCCAGGTTGATCTCAAAAACTTCCGCGTATTGCGCTTTTTTATCGGCGGCAAAGGCTTTATAGTCCTTTGCCCTTCCGAATGTTTTCAGGAACTTCTGGGTATTTAAGTCGGACGGGAATATGGAAGTTGTGGCGCCGAGTTCCGCGCCCATATTTGTGATGGTGGCGCGCTCGGGCACGGATAAGGTCTTTACACCGTCGCCGAAATACTCGAACACCCTGTTAACCCCGCCGGTAACCGTGTATTTTTTAAGCACGGTTAGTATGATGTCTTTTGCCGAGGACCAGGCCGGCAGTTTCCCTTTTAATTTAATGCCGATCACTTCCGGGCATGTGAGCGAATAAGGGTAACCGGCCATGGCTGAGGCGACCTCAAGCCCTCCTACCCCGATGGCTATCATTCCCACGCCGCCGGCAGTGGGGGTATGGCTGTCGGAACCGATCAACGTGTCCCCGGGTTTCGCGAAGCGCTCGGAATGCACCTGGTGGCATATGCCGTTGCCGGGCTTGGAAAAATAAAGCCCGAACTTTTCCGCCACGGACTGAAGGAACAGGTGGTCGTCCGCGTTCTCAAAACCGGTCTGCAAAGTGTTGTGGTCCACGTAACTCACCGAAAGTTTGGTCGATATTTTTGGGAGATTAAAGTTTAAAAATTCCAGGTAAGCCATGGTGCCGGTCGCGTCCTGGGTCAGTGTCTGGTCTATCTTTATTGAAATCTCGGTACCGGGTTCAAGTTTTCCTGCTTCGAGGTGTTTTTTCAGGATCTTTTCCGTAAGTGTGCCTTTCATTGCGTTCTCCTTAGGTTGAAATGAATAAATTCGCTGAGTAAAATTGCGGTACAGTAATATTATGACAAGATGGCGGAATTGTAAACAGTTTTTTTTGTTTTTGTTTAACTTTAAAATCGCAACAGAGGTCTGGTTTGCAATTTTAAAGTGATAATAAAAACAGGTATTTGCCTTATTCTGAAATTGCATAATTAATTAAATCCGAAAACCGTTTTTAAAAAAACATGTAACCGCAAAGTGATAATG
>PMTB01000087.1 GCA_003167475.1 candidate division FCPU426 bacterium
TTAAAAAACTAAGCCATTATATTGAACCTTCTGGGTGGATTCAGACTCGGAGAAAATTCTTCGATAAGGGTATTTAGTGACTCTATGTATAATTATCAGGATGTTGGCGCGGTGGATTTCAGCGGGGTAAATTATTATAAGGGAAGATTTTTCGGAACCAAAAATGTGACCAACCGGACAGGCGTGTCGTTCATCACAAAACTTTCAGTTATAAACTATTATTTTAGCTTATTAAACGACTGGAAGATATATTCTTACGGTTGTAGCGGCTATTCCACTTCCTCGCCATCTTTTAGTAGATTTGACGAAACTACTTCAAGAGGGGATGTGGTAACTGTAAAAATGGGCGTGGAGTTTTCGTTATTTGTTGACTGGATAGTGATGAGGCTTTCATTTGACCCGCTTCAGATGAGCTACAATGAAGTTAACTATTATCAAGAGCAAAGCGGGGTGGGAAATAACGACAGGTATGTGTTCAAAAATATATTTATTTTTCCGTTACAATTTTCAACAATAGGTTTCGGCGTGAATATCGGCGATGATATGAAAATTGACTTGGATTGCGGGAACGCCGATTTATATAAATATGAAGACACCACGGATTCCCACATGGAACCAACGGACATTTTTTTAAAACAATTCAGCCTGAATCTTGAATTTACCATGAGATTCAGGTAAAGAGCTGCTGATGAAAAAGCGGACGAACTCAGGGAGGGAATATGGCTGTTAAAAAAATGAAAACGATCCGTAAAAGAGCTGTGAAAAAAAAGAAAAGCACCGGCATCAGGCCGGCCGCTGAAAAACAACCCGTTGTAAAAAACGAGGACATAACATATTACGTAAAAGGACCTGAAGATATACCGGCCAAGGCCGTTCCCGTTGAATTATCAGCCTCCGATATAATAACCCGTTCATATAACGCCTACGCGGATAATTTTTTTATCCTCCTTTTTTTCGGCATCATAGGCGGTTTTATGCAGGGGTTAGGCGATCTTTGCGGGATCGACAAGGCGGCCGTTTTGACGCAGGTGCTGTTCTATGCCGCCAATTTATTTTTTTCCACGGCCGCTACGATATCGCTTTATTTTGCGTTTTCTATGAACGATAAAGGCATCAAGCTGTCACCGGGCGCGATATCTGGGATATTACTGAAAACCACGAAAAAATTCTTTATATACGTATGGACCACATTTCTCTACGTCCTCATAATACTGGGCGGCTGTATACTTCTTATAGTGCCGGGGATTATTTTTGAGTTTCAGTATATTTTCGCGCCCATGATCGCGGTGCTTGATGACGGCGCCGGCGGAAAATATTTCGAAAAAAGCCTGGATATGACCGAAGGCTATAAGTGGAAGGTATTTTTATGCAGCATCCTGGCCGGCCTTTCCGCGCTGCCTGTTTACTTATTGCTCCTGTTCATTGCCTGCCTGACGTTCCTTGTCCTTAAACTCCCCATCAACCACAAAGTGCTGGAAGCCGCCTCAGCAGTGTACGCGCCGGTGATAATGCCGTATTACACCGGGACACTTTACATGATGTATAAAAAACTCAAAGGCTGACCCCCCTAAGATAACAAACCGGACATCCTTAAAAAACCCCTTGATAAACCCCGGATAAATTCATAAAATACATGTATTAAAAAACCGGAGGTGTTTTATGAAAGTAACCGCGTTTAACGGCAGCCCGAGGCCGGCCGGCAATACGGCCCAGGCGATCGGGTATGTGTTTGAGGAACTGAAAAACGAAGGCATAGAAACCGAGCTGGTGAATATAGGAACGAAGAAGCTCTCCGGCTGCATAGCCTGTTTTAAATGCAGGGAGAACAAGGATAAAAAATGCGTGGTGAAGGACGACCCCATGAACGAGTATATAGCGAAGATGGACCTATCCGACGGCATCATAATCGGCTCGCCGGTTTATTACGGCTCGATGACCACGAACACAAAGGCTCTTATCGAGCGCTGCGGACAGGTGGCGCGCGCCAATAACGACATGCTCAACCGCAAAATAGGCTCGCCCATCGTGGCGGTGCGCAGGGCGGGATCTAACTTCACATACGCGGCTATCAACTTTTTTTTCGGCATAAACCAGATGCCGATAGCCACATCCTCATACTGGAACATGACGCTTGCCAGGGAGCAGGGAGAAATACAAAAAGACGAGGAAGGCATAAATACGTTTCGCAACCTGGGCAAGAATATGGCGTGGCTGATCAAAAAAACCAGGTTGTGATCGAAAGTTCCGGCCCGCAGGCCCCAAAGGGGTATGCGGCGTCTGCGTATTTGCTTACATTAAAAATGGCGATACTGTGAAGGGTTTTACACAAATAAGGCGTTGCCTTTTGACTTTAATGGGGTTATCATATCGCTGAAAAGTAATTATGCTTTTAAGCGGATGACCTTAAAACCTTCCGGGTATTGTGATAGGATATGTGCCAACAAAATAAAGGAGGCGTTATGCTTGATTTTTTTAGGATAAAGCTTCATGCAATCGGTCTCATCATTAAAAACAGGGAAAAGGCGGTAGCCCGGGGGGTCCTAGGCGCATACATTAAGCTTATTTTCACCTATATTTTTGCAGTTAAAATGCTCGGCTTCAAAAAAAAGTCCGAGAATATCCTTGGCTTTAAAATTGTATTTTTTTCATACAGGGTCATTGTGGGGCTTTTCGAAGAAATATTCATATACAACACCTATTATTTCAAGGCATCACGAAGCAACCCATTCATACTGGACTGCGGGAGCAATATAGGTTTGAGCGTGCTGTACTTTAAAAAATTATACCCGGACGCGCGCGTCATTGCTTTTGAGGCGGACAAAGACGCTTTCTCCATGCTTGAAAAGAATGTCTCAGCCAACAACCTCATGGACGTAACCCTGGTCAACCGCGCGCTTTACGGGAAAAAAGACGTTACCCTGGAGTTCTTCTCCATAGCCTCCGACAGCGGCAACCCGGTTAACTCGCTGGTAAAAAGGCCGGATGAGTTCAAGTTTAAGGAGCCTGTGAAGGTTTTGACCGATACCCTTTCCGGCTATATGGATAACGAAGTTGATTTCCTTAAAATGGACATCGAGGGCGCGGAAAACAGCGTGTTAAATGAGGCTGCGTCAGAGAAAAAAATACACCTTATAAAGGAATGCGTCCTTGAATACCACCATCACCTTGACGTAAACGAGGATAAACTCGGCGATATTTTGGGCATGTTTGAAAAGAACGGGTTCGGCTACCAGATTAGCACATGGCTGAAGCCGCCGTTTACCGGACGTAAATTTCAGGACCTCAATATATATTTTTATAAAAAATAACGTGTGCCGGACTATTCTGTTGACACATTCAGACCCGGTATAGTACAATTCGTAGATTTTATTTGGATGTTAAAAATACATCACGGAAGGAAAATAATGAAAACACAGAGGATACCCGATAACTATATCACAATTGAGGACAAAAATTCCATAAAAAAGCAGTTGAAGTACGCTGTTTTATGCGCGGGGAAGGATGTGCTGGAACTTGGCGGCGTGGCGGGGAAGTTTGTGGATATGTGCCTCAAAGCCGGCGCCAAATCCGTGGTATCCATAGACAGGTATCCATTGGGTCCCAAGGTGATAAAATATGACATTTTGAAGTACTTTAAGGATACCAGGAAAAAATTTGATATTGTTTACGCCAGGCATATGATCGAACATTTTGCGCCCATGGACGTGCTTTATATTATGAAACAGACCTATAAGTGCCTTAACAAAGGCGGGATGTTTGTCATCGTGATACCAAATTTGAACAATATCGCCGTGGCCACAAACGAATTTTGGCGCGAGTTTGAGCATGTAAGGCCTTACTCGATGCTTGGCGTGACACAAAACCTGGAACAGACAGGTTTTGAGATTGTAAAGGTATCGCAGGACCATGACAGCTGGGATAACAGCTGGTACAAAAATATCGTGAGGGCCATAAGGAGCGTTATTGTGGGGATCCCTTACGAATCCCCGGATATTTATGTGATCGCGGTAAAAAGGAAACCCGGAGGTTGTTGATGTTTAAAAATTTTGTGCTCGCTTTCATACCTGTTTTTGTCGCGGTCGACGCCATAGGCGTGCTCCCCATGTTCATTTCGCTTACCAGCGGCGTGGAGGGGGAGGACCTGAAAAAAATACTTTTTCAGTCCTTTGTCACGGGCGTCACCCTGGCGCTGGGGTTCATACTCATAGGAAAGTGGCTTTTTTCGGTCCTTGGGATAACGGTGTTTGATTTCATGATAGCCGGCGGTATAATACTTTTCTGCATAGCGCTGCGCGATATATTTTTCCAGACAAAGCAGACAGCGGCCGCGTCGGAAATGGGAACAGTGCCTATCGGCACGCCCCTGATAGTCGGCCCCGGGGTCCTGACCACCTGCCTTATAATAGTAGACCAGTACGGTATAATCCCCACAATAACTTCCGTGGTGCTGAACGTATCCATAGCGGTGGTGATCTTCGGGTTTTCCGGAGTGATAATAAAATTAATAGGAAAGACAGGCGTTTCGGCCATGTCGCGCATAATGGCGCTGCTGCTGGCCGCTATCGCGGTCATGATGATAAGGAAGGGATTGGTCGGGATAATAGGGTAAATCCAACTTAAGTTTTTAAGCCAAAAGCCAAAAGACAAAAGGGAAGTTGAAGGGCAAGTAGTTAAACACAAGTGAAGGCAAGTAAATCAAGGCAGTCCTTGTCCTACTTGACAACTTATCAACTTTACTTTTGTCTTTTGGCTTTTGGCTTAAAAACTTAAGGTGGGTCTGACATTAGGCTCCAATATCTTGTCTATAATACTCAAAATAAAGTTAACAACAAAATACTTAAGGAGGTTCCACATGAAAAGCACCACGATTATGCCCGTTCTTTTCGCCGGCCACGGCAACCCTATGAACGCAATCGAGAACAACGAGTTCTCCGCCAAGTGGGAGGAGATAGCCTCGCAAATACCGCGGCCAAAGTCCGTACTTTGCGTTTCCGCGCACTGGGAAACATGGGGGAGCCTGGTGACAGGAGTTGAAAAGCCGCAGACCATACACGATTTTGGCGGATTCCCCGAGGCATTATACAGAGTTTCATATCCCGCGCCCGGCGATAAAAAACTGGCCAATGATCTCTCCGGCATTAAAGGCGCCAAAATAACCGTCTGTCACGACAGGGGCCTTGACCACGGGTGCTGGAGCGTTTTAAAACGCATGTACCCAAAAGCAGATGTACCTGTGGTACAGCTGAGCCTTGACCAGGCAAAGACGGCTGAGGAGCATTTTGAGCTTGGGAAAAAATTGGCTTACCTGCGTTCCGAGGGAGTGCTTATAATAGGAAGCGGCAACATAGTCCATAATTTATACCTGGTAGAACTTAAAAGCGGGGATTTTAACGAGGAATTCGGTTTTGACTGGGCAATCAAGGCCAATGAGCTCATCAAACAGCTGATAGTGAACAAACAATATGATGAATTATGCAGGTACGGCGCCCTGGGCGAAGCAATAAACCTGGCTGTGCCGACGCCTGAACATTATCTGCCAATGCTCTACACGCTGGCGGTAAGGCGCGACGAGGATAAGGTCAAGTTCTTCAACGACAAGGCGGTGGCAGGTTCGCTGAGCATGACGGGGTTTGTTTTGGAGTAGGGATTTTGTGAGTTTAAGATACAAGAGAATGGAGGATGTCAGGCGATAAGTTTTTAAGCCAAAAGCCAAGAGCCAAAAGTTAAGGGAAATGCAAGTAAGTGCAAGTAAAGCCAGCATTACTTATCAACTTGACAACTTGAGACCTTTACTTTTGTCTTTTGTCTTAAAAACTTAAGGTAGACATTACTTTAGGCTCCAGTCTCTTGTCTCTAACACTCACCCCCGACCCTATTGACTTTAGCCCCTAAAAAACATATAATTTCTCTGTCCTTTACTTACAACCCACATGCCGCCAATTTAAGCGGCAATTATATTTTGCAGGAGGCTTTTTATGCAGGAAGAAAAAAAAGAGGAACATCAGCAGGAAACACAGGAACAGGCGGTCAATACGGAAGCGGGCACGCCCGCTGTTCCGGAAACGCCGGCTGAAATAAAAGAACCGACCCCCGAGGACCTGCTCAGGGAAAAAGAGTGCGTAATTAAGGACCTAAACGATAAATACCTCCGCGCCCTGGCAGAGCAGGATAATTACCGCAAGCGCGTCATTAAGGAGAGGGAAGATTTTGTCAAATATTCTAGGAGCGAGGCTGTGCTGGCTTTTTTACCGGTCCTGGATAATTTCGAACGCGCCATCCATTCGACAGACAAGAACAACGACTTTGGAAAACTGAAAGAGGGTATAGATATGGTCATCAAGCAGTTTGAAGAGAAATTAAAGGAAATGGGAGTAAAGGAAGTCCCGGCCAGCGGTATTTTTGACCCAAACTTGCACCATGTCCTGCTTAAGGAGCATGCCGAGGGTAAAAAAGAAGGCGAGATACTGGAAGTTTTCCAAAAAGGTTTCATGCTGGATGATAAGATAATAAGACCCGCCACGGTAAAAGTGGCGCACAATGAGGCCGCGAAAAAAGAGGAGAACGGCCACAAGAACCACGACCATAAAGAAAATAATCACAACCATAACCAAAACCACGAACATAAGAAATGAGGCTAAGCAACCATGGCAGATAAGGACCTGTACGCCGTTTTAGGCGTATCCCGAAACGCGACTGCGGACGAACTTAAAATCGCTTTCCGCAACAAAGCGAAAGAATTCCACCCAGATGTCCATGTCGGCGATAAAAAGGCCGCTGAGGAAAAATTCAAGGAAATAGGCGAAGCCTACCAGATATTGTCAAACCCTGAAAAGCGGAACATATACGACCAGGTCGGCTATGAAGGCATGAAGGGACGCGGAGGCAGCCAGCAGTACAGCGGCGGTTTCGAGGATATGGGCGACATGTTCGGCGATATATCCGACATATTCGGCGACCTCTTCGGCTTCAGCGGCGGGGCCGGAAAACGCGGGGGCGGCTCGGGCCGAAGCCGCAGGCGCTCGGGCGACGATATACGCTATGACTCGGCCCTCACTCTTGAAGATATAGCCTTTGGCAGGACAGAGACCGTGGAAGTGGGCCGCAAGGAAGCCTGCGATACATGCAAGGGGCTCGGCATAAAACCCGGCACGGGCAAGAGCACATGCAAAACCTGCGGCGGGGCCGGCAAAGTAAGGCAGAGCAGCGGATTTTTTTCCGTTGTGACCACATGCCCCACATGCGGCGGCGCCGGGGAAACAGCCGAGCACTACTGCGACGACTGCGGCGGCAGCGGCGTAAGGATGAAAAAAAGGAAGATAGAGGTCAAGATACCGGCAGGAGTGGAAGAGGGCCAGTATATAAAATTGAACGGCGAGGGCAACAGCGGTATTAACGGCGGCCCAAGCGGCGACCTGTACGTGGTGGTGAACTTAAAGCACCACGAGATATACAGGCGCGAGTCGGATGATATATTCCTCGATGTGCCCGTCACATTGCTGCAGGCCGTCTGCGGCGACGATATAGAGATACCCACGATTTACGGTAATTATAAGCTTAAAATTCCTGCCGGCACCCAGAACAATGAGGAGATTGTCATCAAAGGCAAGGGCCTGCCCATACTTAATTCACAGGGTAAAGGCGACATGCGCGTGGTCATACACGTCGAGGTGCCCAAGGGGATAAATTCAAAGTTGAAAGAAGCGTACAAAAATGTTAAAGTATTGGAGTCAGAGGACAATTATGAGGCGGTTAAGCGCGCCTTCAGGACCTTTAAAAAGTATAAAAAAGGGGTGGAGTAAATGGCAGACGAGAAATTTGACGCGATAGTAGTCGGCGGCGGCCCCGCAGGATTGACGGCGGCCTATGTGATGGCCAAGGCGGGTATGCAGGTTATAGTGGTGGAAAGAGGGGAATATTGCGGCGCAAAGAACGTTTTCGGCGGCGTATTTTTTACCAACGTATTAAGGGAAATAATGCCTGATTTTTTAAAGGATGCCCCGATAGAAAGGAACATTACAAAGAGGCGTTTTTCGCTCATGACCCCGGACGGGGAAATCGGCGGGGATTTCAAGTTTGACAGGTTTAATAAGGATTTTTCCAACAATTCCTTCACCGTGCTGCGTTCAAAGTTTGACAAGTGGCTTTCTGATAAGTGCGAAGCCGCGGGCGCTATGATCATAACCGGCGCTGTCGTTGACGACTTCCTCATGAAGGACAAGAAGATAGCCGGGGTAAAAGCGCGCATGGAAGACGGCGACCTTTACGGCGACGTGATAGTACTGGCGGACGGAGTGAACTCATTGCTCGCGAAAAAACTAAATTTCCACAAGGAACTCGACCCTAAAAGCACCATCATAGGCGTAAAGGAAGTCATTGGATTATCGGAAGAGCGCATACGCGACAGGTTCGCCTTGAACGGGAACGAAGGCGCGGCATATGAATATTTCGGTTATTCCGCGAAAGGCGCCATAGGCTCCGGATTCATCTATACAAACAAGGACACCATATCGGTCGGAGTGGGCGCGACCATCGCTTCCATGCTGGAACATAAGCTCAACCCTAACGACGTACTTGAAGCTTTCAAAAACCATCCGACGGTCGCCCCGCTTGTGCGTGACGGCGAGCAGAAAGAATATTCGGCCCACCTCATACCCGACGGCGGATACAAGAAACTGTCAAAACTTTCCGGAGACAATGTAATGGTTGTCGGAGACGCGGCCGGATTTGTCAATGCCACGCTTTTTCACGAAGGAACGAACCTTGCCATGGAAACAGGCAAGCTTGCCGGAGAGACCGCTATCGAGGCTTTCAAGAAAAAAGACTACTCGGCCGTATCCCTTTCCCAGTACGACACCAAGGTAAAGAACTCCTTCCCCATGAAGGACTTAAAGCAGTTTAAGAACACGGGTGAGACTTTGGAGCATAACCCCAAGATGTTCGACAAATACCCCACGCTTTTTGGGGATCTCGTAGCCGAGCTTTTCACGGTAGACGGCGAGCCCAAGTGGAACAAGGAAAAAAGGCTTATGATGAAACTATTGACTTCGGAAAATCCGTTTGCGCTCCTTAAAACAATGATAGACATGAGGAAGGTGATCATATGAAACAGTTTACGTCAATGGAAGACAAACTGGGTTTGAACAAATTTACGGCTTTTGAAAAGACGCACCTTTCGATCAAACCCGGGTCAGACCCCATGGTCGTGGAACACAAGCTTTTCATATGCCCGGCAAAGGTGTATGAGTTAAGCGACAAAGGAGTTCCCATCGTTTCCTTTGAGAACTGCCTTGAATGCGGCACGTGCAGGGTCGCGGCGCCGGACGAAGTGGAATGGGCGTACCCGCAGGGCGGCTACGGCGTCACATTCAAGTTCGGATAAAGCAAATTGGTCATTGTTTTTGACATAGGCAACACCAATATTACCATAGGGGTATTCACCGGGGCACAGCTGCTTTTTGACCTGCGCCTGCGCACCGATATAGGCTACACAGAGGACCAGTATTTCGCGAGCTTAAAGGCCCTCCTGAAACACAGGGAAATAGAGACTGATGACATTGAGGGCGGCATCATAGGTTCGGTGGTCCCGGCAGTGACACGCGCCATTGAACTTATGTTCAGGAAATACTTCGGCAAAGAGGCCCTGCTTTTAACCCCAAAAACAAAACTCAATATAAAGAACCTTTATAAGAACGTTTCGGAAGTCGGCGACGACAGGCTGGCAAACGCGGCCGCAGGCAGGCTTTTCTTTCCGGGCAAAGACCTCATTATCATTGACTACGGCACAGCCGTAACTTTTGACGTCATTGATAAAAAGGGAAGGTACTTAGGCGGGGTCATTCAACCCGGGCTTTATCTGAGCTTAAAAGCCCTTTTTTCAAACACGGCCAAACTTCCGCAGGTTGAACTTAAATTCCCGGAAAAGATCATAGGCGATACCACCGAAAAAAGCATACAAAGCGGCATCATGAACGGAGCCGTATCAGGCATAAATTCATTCGTAAGGCTCATAAAAAAAGAAATAAAGGCGCCAAAGGCCCAGGTCATACTGACCGGCGGAGACGCGGAAACCATACCATTATCCATGCTGGAAGCGAAAAACGTCCATGTGGACAGGGATTTTACGCTGAAGGGGTTTAAGATAATATACGATATGAATGCAAAATAATGCAAGTTATTAAGCCAAAAGACAAAAGCCAAAAGTAAAGGTTCAAAGTTTTTAAGTGTTTAAGCAGTGTTTTTGCCTTCCTTGATTATACTTTAAAACTTGCCGTAATCCTTAACTTTTGACTCTTGGCTTTTGGCTTAACAACTTTCTGAAGTTTAATGTTAAATCTCCGATAATACATTCCAAAGCGCTTTTGCCGCCTAAAAAATATGAAATAATTAACAAAATACTGATTGACAACATTATTATTTGTTGATATAAATGTATTGCGCAGGGTTGAGCCTACCTTGTAGCTCGTAAAAACCCCTCTATATCCCTGCGCATTTTCTAAAGAGGCTCCCCAAAATAGTCAACGCGCCGAAAGGCGCATGGCGTTTTACTTGGTGAAATTAAGTTTCAGATTTTATAAAAGAACAGATAACAAAGAACACCCCCGGAGTATTCATGAAAAAAGAAGATATCAAAATTGCGGCCCTATGTTTTATAGTCCCCTTGGCAGGCATGTACATAACTGCCACAAACCATATTAAAAATAATGAACTGTCCAGGTTTGCCTTAAAATGGACCTTGAACGGCCTGGCAACCGCCGCCGCGACCGCGGTTATAGGCTGGATGTATTATAATATAAGGTAAACGGCCGTAATTATTTTTTTTACATTTCTCTTCCTATAAAAATTGCACTGCGGCCATAATTGCGATTTTTACAGGAAGAGAAAAATCTTGTTTTAATACGCCTATTTGCTACAATCATATAAGGATGAGGGAAGAGAGGAAGTTGAATTGAAAAAAGAAATACTTGCGTTTGTTATTTTGTTCGCCTGCGTTTATACGGCACATGCGGATACAATTTATAAAAAAAACGGCGAAAAAATAGAGGGCACCATAACGGGGGCCGTCATAGAGGGACAAATCGGGATCAAGACTTCAAATGACATGTTCTTTGTCGAGCAGGCGGACATATCGAAGATAGTCATGAGTAAAAAAGAACCTGAAATCAAGCCCGATTGGAACGTGATAATAGCCATAACAGGTTTTTGTTTCCTTTCTTTTCTTCTGGTCATGGCGGGCAGGTCCATATGAAAAACTCGGTTGCCATCGTATACCTTGGCATAGTACTTGTTGCGTTGCTGCTTTTTGCCCTGTTTGACAATAATACAAAGACACAGGACTTAAAAGCCGTCGAACAGACAAGGATAAGCAGGATAAATATGGTCAACGCCGAATGCAGGGAAGATTTAAGGCTGTGCGCCGCGGCTTTAAACTCGGGACAGGGCGCGGAAATACCGGTCAAGTCGCTTAAAACATTCATAAATTACGCGGACAAGAACATTACTTTCGGCAACGATGCTTCGGCCATGTGGAAAGCCGTTCTTGAGAGCGCGCTCGCAGAGGGTCTTTCAAGCGCTGCAACGGACAGGGTAAAGCTCAAAAAGGAAGAAGTGGAAAAGAAAGCCGCGGTATTTACCGCGTTGAAGGCGTTTTTGGACAAGGCCATAGACAACGGTTATAATTTTGAATTTTAGGGGGATCAATGAGGAATAATAAAGGCGCGGTCTGGATATGGATCGTGCTCATAATCGCGGCCGTGGGCATAGGACTTCTTGTGTTCAGGGATTTTATGGTGAAAAAAGCGAAGAACGAACTTATGCAAAGGGCGCAGTACGTCAACGAGTTATTGGGCGAGGTCAGGGTTAACCTGATGCTGTGCAGGATGGTGCTGCAGGAAAACGATATGAAAGGCGACACATTCGCCGTCAATGTGAAAGCCCTGAAAAAATTCTTCATATACATGTCGCAGGACCAGGACATATTCACGGTAGGCGACCAGGCAGCGGGCCGCATCAACGAGCTGAAAAAACGCTTCGATATGAGGAACATGCTGCAGGTGGATGGCTTCCAGGCATACATTGCCCCGAAAGACGCGGCAGACGTCATGGACATGCTGAAAAACCTGGAGTGGCTGATGACGAAGGCGGAGAAGAACAACTACGATCTTAACTTCTAATACTTAAGGCTGTTTACCTTCATTTGTAACGTTCGAGATTTGAAAGTCGAGATTTGATCAAGGTGTGCTTCCGCCGTCGCTGAAGCCCTGGCGGACGAGTCCGCACTTATTATAATAAAGCGGCGTACGAAACGCATATTCCTTCGACAGGCTCAGGATTGCATGCGTTCCGCCGCGGGCAATGTTGACAACAGCGCCAATACGGATTTTGTAGAGAGGGGGCTTGCCCCCTCTCACAGCAGGCTTTAAACCGAAGGCCAAAGCCAACGGCGAGAGGGGGCAAGCTCCCTCTCTACAGGTTTTGTTTGTTTGATTTGTGTCACGCAGGAAACCACAAAACAAAAAAACGGCCCTTCCGGGCCGTTTCATTTTTATTTAGGATTTGTAATTGCCTTTAATCGACCTTAAGTATCGCCAAAAACGCTTCCTGCGGTATTTCGACCGACCCTATCGATTTCATCCTTTTCTTTCCCTCTTTCTGTTTCTCCAGGAGTTTGCGTTTTCTTGTTATATCCCCGCCGTAGCACTTTGCCAAAACGTTCTTCCTCATCGCGGGGATGGTTTCCCTTGATATTACGTTTGCCCCTATGGCTCCCTGTATGGGGACCTGGAACATCTGCCTTGGTATGACTTCCTTCAATCTTTCCACAAGGTCCTTGGCTTTCTGGTACGCGAATTGTTCGTGCGTTATGAACGAAAGCGAATCCACTTTCTCGAAGTTCACCAGTATGTCGACCTTCTTTAAGTCCGCGGCCCTGTAATCCATAAGTTCATAGTCCATCGACGCGTAGCCTTTGGACATTGATTTCAGTTTGTCGTAGAAATCCCATATTATTTCAGCGAGCGGAATTTCGTAAACAAGCAGGGCCCTTGTGGAGCTTATGTATTCAGTGTTTATGTACGTGCCGCGGCGCTGCTGGCAAAGCTGCATGAGCGCCCCCAGATATTCCGCCGGGGTTATCAGGTTGAGTTTTACATACGGCTCCTCAACGTGGTCAACGAATGAAAAATCCGGGAAATTCGAGGGACTGTCCGCCACTATGGTTTCGCCCCTGGTTGTTTTTATTTTGTACTCCACGTTCGGGGCGGTCGCGATAAGGTTTAGGTTATACTCGCGCTCCAGGCGCTCCTGTATGATCTCCATGTGCAGCAGTCCTAAAAAACCGCAACGATATCCGAAACCGAGGGCTTCGGAAGACTCAGGTTCGTAAAATAGCGACGAGTCGTTAAGTTTGAGTTTGGAAAGCGCGTCCTTTAAATCCGCGTACTGTTCCGATACTACAGGGAACAATCCGCAAAAAACCATGGGTTTGATATCTTTGTATCCCGGCAGCGGCGCGTCGCACCGGTTGCCGTCTTCGGTGACAGTGTCGCCTATCCTGATGTCGCTTAACGCCTTTATACCAGCGGTAAAAAAGCCGACCTGTCCCGCAAATAATTCGTCAGCCTCGACCATGCCGGGTTTGAAAACTCCGACGTGATCGACTTCCCAGCCGTTATCCGAGGCCATCATGTGCACCTTCATGTTAGGTTTGATATGGCCGTCCACGAGCCTTATGAAAATTATAACGCCTTTGTAAAAATCAAACTGGGCGTCCATTATGAGCGCCTTTAAGGGTTTATTAACGTCGCCCTTTGGCGCCGGGATGTTCTTGATTACACTTGCGAGTATTTCCTCTATGCCAATGCCTTCCTTTGCGCTCGCGAGCACAGCTTCTTCGGCCGGTATGGCCAAAAGCTCCTCAAGTTCGGCTTTTGCCTTGGGTATGTCGGCATTGGGCAGGTCGATCTTATTGATGACCGGCACGAGTTTCAGGTTGAGCATGTTCGCTATGTGCGCGTTGGCCATGGTCTGCGCTTCTATGCCCTGGGACGCGTCAATGACAAGGAGCGCCCCTTCCGAGGCTATGAGGGAACGCGATACTTCGTAGGTGAAGTCCACGTGGCCCGGCGTGTCGATAAGGTTAAGCATGTATTCCTGGCCCGCGAGGGTGTACTTCAACTGGACCGCCTTAGCCTTTATGGTTATGCCGCGCTCGCGTTCCAAATCCATGGAGTCCAGTATCTGGGCCTTCATCTTGCGCTTGTCTATGGTGCCGGTAAATTCCAGCAGCCTGTCTGCGAGCGTTGATTTGCCGTGGTCTATGTGGGCTATGATGGAAAAGTTCCTTATGTGCTTTAAGTCCTCGTTGGTCATTTACTTAACCTCTATATATTTAAAATCAAAGTACCTCTGCTGGGTCGAGAGGCCGTTGTACTGCAGCATGTACGCTATCATCTGCATGTAATCCTTCCTGTAGTTGTTTTCCATGGCCCTTACCTGGAAGGTGAGGGTTTTTATCTCGCCCGGAGCGAGTATGAATTTGTGCACAATGTCGCCGTACATCTCAAGGTTTGACACCTTTAAAAGCTTGAGGTAATAATCCATGGTGATGGGATTTGTATTCTTTACCTGTATGTCTATGGTGAATATCTCGCCGCGCTTGACAGAGTCGGGAAGCTCCCACTTGGCCTCGAACGGGAAAAATCCCTGCTTCGCGCGCAGATAGGAGAACGAAGCGGCGCCCGCGACTGCCCACTCAAGCGAAGTGTACGGGCCCTTTGAACCCTTGAAAGCGCGCGTCAGGTCGTGCCAGAAAAGCCCGAGGTTCGGGTTCACGGGCAGGAGTTCGTCCACAAGCATCTTCTGCCTTATGAAATGTTCTTCCGGACCCGACGGACGGTATGTCCTGCCGAGCAGGTTCCAGTCAACGCACTGGCCCGCGCAAAGGTTTGTGGAGCCCTGGCTTAAATAATCGCGCCAGCTGTTTAACATGTCCGGATAGGTGTCGTGATCTATTGAGTAGAACATACCGGAATTGATATCAACCCCGGCGTCTATGAACATAAGCGGGTCCTGGCCGTGTTCCTTGCCCTGGCGCCATGTAAGCGAGAATACCCAAATGGGTTTTGTGATGCCGGCGCGCTCTTTTATATCCACTATGACAGTGGACATCTTATGCGCGCGCCACCAGTCCCACATTTCAAGGAATTTTTCGCTTTTATCCACCTCAAGTTTGCGGCCGAGCCAGAACATCTTGTCCTCGTCCGTCATTTCTTTCCAGTCGCGCGGCACGTCCAGCAGGGGCATTTCGTTCACAAAGGCGTCGGCTACTTCCAGCCCGCCGAAATCCGTCCTCATGTAATCCATGCCCAGGTAATCGACAGCAGGGTCAGCCTGCATTTTTTTCAGCAGGTCTATGAGGTCCTGCCTTCTTTTTTCGTCAAGTATGGATACGTAAATCATGGGTTTTAATTCGTTTGTCACCTTGTCGTATGACACGGACTGCTTGTACGGGGAGAGGTCCTTCCTGTTGCCCAGGACCACAAAACTTGTTATCCAGGCGCCGTACTTCATGTCGTATTTGTGGCATTCATTGCCCAGGTCGGTCATCTGGGAGACGCTTATGTTATCCCACGGGAAATCATCGGGCTTAAATGAGTTCCATATCTGCGACTGGCCGACATTGTGCCATAAGGCCGACGCGCCCATGAACTTGGCCCACAGGACGTAATTTTCCCAGATCTTTACGGACTTGCCGCCTATGCCGGGAACGCGCGTGATTATTGAGTCGCCGGGTTCTATGTCCATGACGCAGAAACCTTTCGGCAAAGGTTTTGGCGTCCGTTTTTTTATATCGAAGCCGACATTGCCCGCGAATTTTTTCGAACCCGTATTGAATATGATCACCGCTTTGTAACTGCCCAGCCTGGGATTCCATGGGATGGGCCACAAACCCGCCCAATTCTTTTTTGCGCGGTCATATTTCAGCGTGATCTCATCGGTGGAGCCGACAGTGCGTATCTGCCTGTTATTTGAAAAAATCCTGGCAGTTACAACGGCCGTTGCCGGGTCCTTTAACGTGGGGGTGTTGTTCAGGTTTAGAAATGACTTTTTCATCTCGGGAGTGTAATCGCAATACAGGTCCACAAGCTCATACCTCAGGTATGAGGTTTTCCCGGCTTTTACGCGTATGCCTTCCGCATAGGCGCTTGAAAATATAAAGGAAAAGAGTATAATAATTAAAGATAATTTCTTCACTTAAGCTCCTCGTGCATTTATGGATATGGATAGAAGGCCTTTTTAACGGGCCCAATGTACAAAATAAGATTATATGGATTTTTGGGCAAAAAACAAGAGAAATTTAGCTAAAAATACATTAACGGGGGTAATAGATGAAAAAAACGCTGTTTGTGTTATCCGTATTCGCCTTAACGTTCCTGATGTCCGGATGCGTCACTTCCATAACAAGGGACCCGTGGGCCTTAAAACCCCAGTATGGCTGGTATATACCGTCGGTTATCTACAGCGCCGAGGAAGCCACGGCAAACCTGAAGAACGCCCAGAACTCCATATTGATAAACGGGAGAACCCCGACGGAACTTGATATAGATAAATTCGCCCTCCATGCCACGATGAGATGGGATGTCGTGGAGGAGAATAAGGAATATGTGCCGTATTACGGCGGCGTCTTTATCGGCTGGGATTATGAGCCGATATACGGCGGGTCATATCAGACCACGCAGACCACGACCCATAACGCGGAATCAGCCATTGTGACTTTCAAGGATATCAACAATATACTCATAACAGGGAACGCGGTATACATAAATATGGATGGCGGCAATAATGTCGGGTTTGTGTCCGGCGGGGGATTGAGCCTGCAGAAACTCGCGGATTCATTTTATTCCCTCTCATACGCCCTGGGAAGGAAGCTCAAGCTTGACGGCGGTTTTTCATATGACAAGATGACCCAAAGGCAGGCTGCCGAGATCGGGCTCGACGGCGGGCTTTACGTGCCATGGGTTTTTTCAGGCTCGCCCGCTGAAAAATCCGGGCTCAGGCCCAATGACGTGATCCTGGAGGTTGACGGCGGGAAAGTCACGGAAAATACCGCCGTTGATTCACTTGTGGCGGACGCAACCGCCGAGGCCGCAAAAAAAGGGTATTTTGACATGTTGGTATTCCACTGGGAAAGGAGCTCTCCGGAATCCATTAAGTGGGAAAAAAGATCGCTCAAGATCTATCCGGTAGAGAGGTGAAGCCATGAAAAAATTTACACTTATGCTCCTTATGCTACTGGCCTGCGCCTGGCTGCAGGCGAAGAATGTGAATATAATAATGAACGACGGAACATTAAAGCAGGGCGAGTTCCTCGGGCAGGACGACGGTTCGATATTCATAAAGAATGACAAGGGAAAAGCGGAAACCATACCCTTAAAAGACGTGAAGAAAGCTTTTGATTCTGAGAGCGGAACACCGCTTAATTCGCCGTCCCCGGAAGGCGAAAAGACGGCCAAAAAAGACAAAAAACTTTCGGTCCAATCAGAGTCGAGGATACAAAAACATATTGAAGAGACAGCGGCGGCTTTCAAGGGTCAGGCAATCGTCCGGCAGGCGTCAGTTTACGCCGCCGAGTCCCAGGAAGCGCCCCAGGTGAAGATACAAGGCGAAAAACCCGTCATACTCGACAGGGGAACCATACAAAAGAAGGATCCGGGTGTGTTTGTAAGGACAGTTCCGGATTATATCGGGTTCGGTTTTTGCCCGTACATGAACTTTAACTTCCTGTTTTCCGGCGACAACGTCAGGCTGAAGCAGACATTAAAAACATGGGCGGTTGACGCCGGCGGGTACACATATGATGACGGCACGTTCATGTTCTCCGACGGAATGAATCTCGAACTTTTTATCAGGCCCGTGGATTGGTTCGCTTTCGGAGGATTTTACGGCCTGGCCCCGAGCAACCAGAATTTGTCCGTGTACCGCGGAACTGAAAAGTTCATGTATATAGACATGCCCATCACGGATTACGGGCTGCTTTTAAAGTTCATACCGTACTCGACCGCTGATATAAAGCAGGACGGGAGCCTGGTGGAAACTTTCGCGTTCGGCCTGAACTTAAAGATCGGCAGCGCGTCGCTGGGGTCAATATTCAGCAACGCCAGCATATACGACGAGGCGTCTTTGACAACGTCGGACCTCACGGCCGCGCCTGTCCCGTATTTTGCCGCTGAATTATCCTTCAGCACCCAGGAGGGAAATATGGAGTTCGTGCTGGGCTACCAGAGCTGCATGTTCACCGATATCTCATCGGAAAAGGCGTTCGCGGGAATAACCGGCGCGGGGAATTTTCTGGCGGACACGCAGGGTAATATACCGTTTTCGGCGCAGGGGTTGTATTTGAGCCTCCAGGTGCTTTTCAATTAAAGCCATAAAAGGGACGGTGGGAATGAAAGGCAAAAAAAATGACATGGTAAAAGTCAATGAGATATTTTATGACATAGAAGGAGAAGGCCAATTCCAGGGTTTTTCAACGCTCTTTATACGCCTCACTGGCTGCAACTTAAGGTGCAGGTGGTGCGACACAAAGGACGCATATACAAAAGGCGAAATGATGAGACTGGAAGAGCTGCTCTACGCGATAAGGACCAGCCCGTATAAATATGTCAATATCACGGGAGGGGAGCCGCTTTGCTGGAAAGAAGAGGTTGTTTCCCTTATAGATCAGGTTCGAAAGTTAGACAGGGTAATATCGGTCGAGACGAACGGCTCGGTTTCCATTAAGGGCGTTCCCGCTGACAATATTAGCATGGATTTAAAGCTGCCCTCATCGGGGGAGAATATAAAAATGGTGCTCTCAAACCTGAAACTTCTAAAGCCGAAGGACCAGTTGAAGCTCGTGATAGGCTCGCAAAAAGACATGGATTTCGCGGCTGCAACACTGAAAAAATACCCGGTCAAATGCGTGGTTTTCGCCCAGCCGGTTTACGGGAAGTTCAAGATAGAAAATATCAGGCAGTATGTAATGAGGAACAAGCTGGGATGGAAAGTCAGCGTGCAGCTGCATAAGGTGGAGTGAACGGTTAATGATGTTGCTTTTGTAGGGGCGGACCTATGTGTCCGCCCGCTGCAGGCATTTGAACTCGCATTTACGGCTTTTAGAGCCCACGGCGGGCGGACACATGGGTCCGCCCCTACAAGTACAAAATTATAAAGACGGGGTAAATTATTTGAAAAAAATTCTTTTGATTTTATTATTAATTATTTCAACCACTCCAGGTCTTTTCGCAGCCTTCGACCTTGAGGCCTACAAGACGGACCAGTTCACCGTCTTTTTCCCTCCCGGCTACGAAGCCCGGGCTCAGTTGCTTTTGGACGAGCTGGAGGCTTACAAATACATACCGGAAAAAACAATCGGGAATAAACTTTACAGCCTGCCCATAATACTCGAGGATGCAGGGCAGTATTCGCAGGGTATCGCCAATCCCATTTACTACGAAATATCGCTTTTTAATTATGACGACTATGAGGAGCGCTGGATGCGCTCCGGTATTATTCATGAATACACGCATATGCTCCAGATGCTTAAAAGCAGCGGCGGCCCGGCCGTGATTAAGGATATTTTCGGGGATATAATGTCGCCCGGAAATTTCCTGCCTGTGTGGATGCTCGAAGGCATCACCACCTACAATGAATCGCAGTTGTCCCCGTACTCGGGGAGGCTTAACAATTCTGAATTTGAACCTTTCATAGGGACTCTTATTTCGGAGGGGAAATTACCGGACCTTAACAAGGCCACATACGCGCCGTTTGAATACCCGTATGATAACGCGCCTTATCTTTTCGGCGGCGAGTTTTTCGGCTGGCTTTCCCGGACGTACGGAGAGGACAAGTTCTCCAAATTCTATGAAAATTACGGCTCGTCGCTGCTGTCATATTTTACCTTCATTTTGCCAGCTATGGCCATGGACAATACTTTTCGGGAGGTGTACGGCAAATCAACCGAAGAACTTTGGCGCGACTGGTCGCTTGAGGAAAAGGAAAAATTCAAGGATTACAAAATGGAGGGAGAAAAAGTATCAAACAGGGGTTTTTACACGGACTCCCCGGTGGTATACGGAGGGAAACTTTATTACATAAACAACAGGGCTGTCAAGACCGGGGTTTTTGACACCTGGGGATTTTTTAACATAATCGAGCGCGACCTTAAAACAGGGGAAGAGAAGGAAATAATAAGCAGGCCGGACTATATCAACCGGGGTATCAGGTTTTCCAAAGGAAAATTATACTATTCGCTTGAGCAGGTTGATTTCCCGTTCCCGAACAGATACGTGACCGGGTACGGCTATGATTCCGTATTATGCGAAAAAGACATGACAAGCGGAACCGACAAAGAACTTTTTGAGGATTTCATGACCGCTTTTTGTCCGGAAAACGCCGGCTCGATAATATACGCGGCCAGGGAAACCCTTGAATTCGGCTCAAAAATCATGCGTTTTGACCCGGCAACAAAAGAAAAGCGGGAACTTTTCAAGGCCCCGTACTCTATCTCGGAAATATCATCCACGGCCGATGAAAATATTTTTGTGGTAAGCGCCAGGCCTGAAAAGGAGAACAGCGGGATTTATCTGCTGGATATAGGGAGTAAAACACTTTCGAAAATAGTTGACACCCCGTGGACCGAGGACGCTTCGGCGGTTTATGGCGATAAGGTGTTTTATTCTTCGAACATGGGCGGCTCAAAACGCCTTTATTATTACGACCTTAAGGAAAAGACAAATTTTTCCCTGACAAAATACGGGATGGCCCGCGACACGGCTTATGACGCCGGCAATAACGAGATATACTATGTGGGGCTCGACCTTGACGGATTTGACATATATAAAAAGAAATTTGAGCCTGAAAAAACAACTTTTGAAAATTACCCGCAGCCGGGCGGTGTTTTGCCGGCCAAAGCTGATTTTTCAAAAGGGTCTTACTTTGACAACCTGGCCACGCTCTACCCGAAGATCAGGTACCCGTATTTTGACCTGCACGACGGCGGGACTTACGCGGCAGGGCTGGAACTTATGGGTTCTGACGCGGTCGGGGATTTTAGTTACGACGCTTCGCTGTTTTATGATACCGCGTGGAAAAGGACCGGCACCATAATGTCTTTGGGGATGAATTTTTTAAACCCGCTTTTCATAGGTGTTGACTATCAATCGCTTGAAAATTATTTCGACATAGGCCTGCAGGGACCCGTATACACAAACCTGCTGGGCCCATTGAGCACCGTAAAACCCGCCTTGATATACGCGTATAAAGGAAGCACTGGGGAAAAAATGCTCGTACCTTCAGTCACGGCTGATTTTATTTTTCCGCTCACCAACGGGTCTTTATTGCTGCTCTCCCGTATACAACACCCGTGGCTCGGCTCAAACAGGGACGCGGAATCTTTCAAAGGCGAACTGAGCGTGAACCAATATACCGGTGATTCTGTCATGAAAATTACGGCAGGGCTTATAAAAAGCACGGGAACAAACTCTGAACTTATAGGGGCCGTTAGGGGATATGCGGATAAAGCCCTGGGAAAGAAAGGCGTGTACGGAAGCGCCGAGATATTCAGGCCTTTGCTTAAACTGCGCTGCGGGTTGTGGAACCCGAATATATTCCTGCAGGATATAGTGGGCAGTATTTTTTGCGACAGCGCCTTTACGGAAATGCAAAGCCAGCTCTCAGCCGGCGCCGCGCTGCACCTGGAAACAGAAGTCTTCATGAATGTGCCGCTGGATATCGGGGTGAGGGAACAGGCGGACAGGAGCGGGAGGTTTTCCACGGACCTGATATTCAAGGTGCTTTTAGTTTATTAGAGGGTGATATTACTGTGGTTAAGGCCGCGTAGGGGCGCCGCGCTGCGGGAGTCAGGAAAAGGCACGAGAAAGTAGATAGTAGAGAGTTGAAGGGTTAATGTTGCTCTTATTATATTAGGATTAAGGCTTTTTGCCTTCATTTGTTTCGTTCGATAATCGAGAATCGAAAATTGATCAATGTCTATTGCTGCGGGCCCAAAGTGGGCCCTTGCAATATTATAATAAGGCGGAAAAATCAAACTGCGTTGACACATGGTTTTAATAGTGATATTATAATTTGTTATTAAAATATTTCGGGACGGGTGAAATGAAAAAAACAGTTTTGGCGGTTTTATTTGCCGTTTCAGCATGCCCGCTTTTTGCGGGCAATACGTCCTTGTCCGACTACCTGCTTATCGATTCTTTTCCCGAGGCCGCCGCAAAGGGGAGCGCGGCAGGCGCTGCTTCTTACGCCGTATACAATACCGACCAGAACCCCGCCTGCGCCGCGGGAGTTGAGGGTTTTGCCTTTGCCGCCATGCACTCCGTAATGCCGCTGGATATAAAGCTCGAAAAAATAAGCGTGGTAAAAAACTTTGATTTCGGATGCCTTGGGCTGGACCTGTCCTATATGGATTTCGGATCATACAGCGGCATAAGCGCCGATGAAAATCTCTATCCAATCCTTACGGGATCGACAGAAAATCCTTACTCGTTGTACGGCTCAATAATTTACGGCAGGAAGTTCGACAATTTCAGCGTCGGCGCCGCTGTAAAACTGATCGATGAAAATCTCGCAGGGGTTTCGTCGTACAGTCCGGCTTTTGACATTGGCTTCATAATGGACAGCCTGGTACTGGATGATCTGGGGTTCGGTTTTTCAGCGTGCAATATCTCAAACAAAGACGGCGATTTTACCTTACCGCTCGGCCTTAAAGCCGCGCTGTCATACAATATTAAGAACAGGGTCCGCGATATAGTGAAAATAACTGCTTTCGCGGATTATCTGATCTATGAGCGTTCTGTCAGGGGCGGGGTTGGTTTTGATTACGCGGTTTTTGACGAGCTTATTTTACGGGGCGGCTTTACCATAGGCAACCTGCAGGAATTGAAGTTTACGGGCGGAATAAGCGTGAAAGCCGGCGGGACGTCATTTTCATACGCTTATATTCCCGACCCTTTGGCGGGCGGGACCCATAAGTTTTCCATATCAGGGTCTTTTGGTAAAAAGCAGGAAACTGCTGAAAAAGAAGCGGTCAAAGGCGATTCCTTCGCGGGCTATATGCAATCCGGGGATTTTTATTACGATAAGAGCCAGTACAGGCAGGCTATCAAGTACTATGAGTACGCAAACCTTTTATTCTGGAAAGATATCGAGGACCTGGGAGACAGGGAAAAATCCGCTTTTTACCAGAAACTCGGGATATGCTACTATAACATCAGGGATAACGCCAACGCGAAACAGTATTTTGACAGGGCGCTTTATTACGACAGGGAGAACGAGATCCTGAAACACTGGATAAAGTCATTAAAGCAGCAGTAAAATGAAAAGGAGAAGTATGAGAAGGATATTTTTTGTGATAGTACTGGCGCTGTCTGCCGGGTTTCTTTTAGCCGATACGCCCACAGAGACTGTGACGTCAACGGAAGTTGACACTGATACCACCACGCCTACCGGGACCCAGACCGGCACAGCTGCTGACACGGCTACAGAAACGCCCACATATACACCGACATTTACGGTGACGCAGTCGGCCACGGACACGGCAAGCCCGACTGTCAGCCCCACATTCACGCAAACCGCGACCATTACCTTGACCAATACCCTGACATTCACCGAAACCATTACGGTTACGCAAACTTTTTCCCCCACATCATCCGTGACAATGACAATTACTTTCACCCCGACAATTACCATGACCTTTACAATAACCCTGACCGTGACACAAACAGGGACACCGGTCCCGACGCCGACCTTAGAACAGCCCCTCTATGACAGCTTCAAGGACACCCTTTACCCTAATCCTGTCAAACAAGGCGGAATGCTTTACATGATCTACCATGGCGGTGTGTCACAAAGTGTTACGGTATATACCCTGGATAACAGGCAGGCTTCTTATGTATCGGAGAGCGCGGCGCTGTTGTCATCGGGAAATGGAAGGCTGGAATTGGACACCGCGGGGATCGCCCCGGGAGTTTACTACTATATTGTGAAAACAAAATACGCGGATAGGGAAGAGAAGTCCGGGCCGAAAAAGCTGGTCATTGGCAGGTAAATTGGAAGAGGTTAAGAGAGAAGGGACTGGAGTGCAGGCGATAAGTTTTTAAGCCAAAAGCCAAGAGCCAAAAGGTAAGGGGAAAGCAAGTTAAAATGCAAGAAAGTGCAAGAAAAGCCGGCATTGCTTATCAACTTGATAACTTGAGACCTTTACTTTTGTCTTTTGGCTTTTGGCTTGAAAACTTAAAGCGGGCCTTACTTTAGGCTCCAGTCTCTTGTCTCTTAAACTCTTCGAATTTTCACCGAACTTCGAACGCCGTTGACAACACCCCCGCGTGTTGTTATAATTATGAATATTCCTAAAACAGGGAAAAACAGGAGGCTTTATGGCCGCTAAAGTTAAGGAAAAAAAGAAATTTACATTTGTGCAGGCCCAGATAATAATTTTTACCATATTGGGGTTTGGCATAGGCGCTTTTTTGAGCTATTTTTATTTTACGGGATTATTTGAGGGTTTCATGTCGCAGCGGCTCAAATATATTGAACAGGACTGGAGCAGGGTGGAGTATTCCGCGAACAGGCTGGCCGACCAGGTCATTGCCCTGAAAAAGCTCCTCACCCAGGATAAGATCAAGAAGGTCGATTATGAGCATTTTGACAGGGCCATTGACATAAGGAGCAGGATAATCGGCGGCGACCAGCTCGGTGATAAAGTGCCTTTGCTAAAGGAATTCGAACAGGAAATAAACAAGGTGATAGAGTACTATGATTCGAGGATGGATTTAAGAAAAAAAAGGTTCTCATATATAGAGTGGGGCAACATGACCCAGGAATATATAAAGGAATATGAGCCGACAAAACCGGTTTACAATGATGACGCTGATGATTTTAACGGCAAGCTGAAGATATTCCCGTACAATTATATTCCGTTCTGGTCATCAAACAAGACAAAATATAAAGTTTTGCCTTTGACAGAGGAAGGCAAAATAACGCCGGTGCAGACGGCTACCGAGAAATACTTCCACCCTCTTCCGGGTGCCCCAAGAGAAGTTGTTGGGGAAGTGCCGGGAGAGAAGGCTCCCCCTGATGAGGAGATCAAGATGAAGAAGTAGTTCCCGGAGGAAAGTCCGGACTCCAGGAAGTGCGGTGCCCGTTGAAAAACGGGGCATGGCGGGTCAAGCCGCTGTGATGGATAGTGCAACAGAAAATATACCGCCGTGCACCTGAAATTGCGCAAGCAATGAATGGTACATGGTAAGGGTGAAAAGGTGGGGTAAGAGCCCACCGCGTATTCCCGCAAGGGATACGGCATTGAAAACCCCGCCGGGAGCAAGGCCAAATAGAGGGCAATAGTGCGGTATTAGCCGAAAGGCGAGGATCGCACGGGACAACTTCAGTCCTTATGCCCGGGTAGGCTGCATAGAGTAATTGCCGTCATCCGCCAGAGCGGCTTTTTAGGCGAAGGCGGAAGACAGAATCCGGCTTATAACACCGGCGTTGTTTTGCAGATCCTCTGGAAAAGATCAGCGTTAAGTTTTTAAGCCAAAAGCCAAAAGCCAAAAGGAAAGTGAAGAGCAAGTGTTGGCTGGAGGTTTTTGGTTTTTTTTGTAACGCGGATAAGGGTTTAAGTTTTACTTAAAACCTTAAAAACTTTTATTATCACTTAACTTTTGTCTTTTGGCTTTTGGCTTGCAAACTTCAACGATGGCTTTTGGCTTAAAAACTTAAAACGCGAGGTTTAAATGTACAACTTCACCGATCTCCACCTGCACACGACCCATTCCTGGGACGCCGAGCAGACCATAGAGTCGCTTATTAAAAAAGCCTATAAGGAAGACGTGGAGTTCCTGGGTTTGACCGAGCACCTGGACTTCCACAACAACCACCCTGAAAGCTTTATGCACCTTGACTATAACAAGTACACGGCTGCCGTGGAGCACGCAAAAAAGGATTTTCCCGGGCTTATCAAAGGCGTGGAAGTCGGGGAACCGAACATTTATACGGAACTCTACGACAAGTACATGGAAGGGAAGCACTTTGATTTTATAATGGCCTCGGTGCACTGGATCAACGGCGCCACCCCTGTTTTTGAGGAATATTTCAAGCGTTATAAATCGTACGATGACGCATATAAGAAGTATTTTGAGGAGGAATTCAAGCTTGTCTCCTACGGGAATTTTGACGCTGTGGCGCACCTGACGCTGGTGCACAGGCACGGTAAAAAGCTTTACAAGGAATACACGTATGAAAAATATAAAAAAGAAATAGACGACATACTGAAGGTGATAATAAGCAAGAACCTGGCGCTGGAGGTAAATTGCTCGGGTTTAAGGCACCCGGCAAAGGAACTTATACCGGATGAGGACGTGATCAAAGCTTATATTGCGCTCGGCGGGAATTCGATATTCATAGGCTCTGACGCGCACAGGCTTAGCGATTCTTTTTACGGGTTAAAGGAAGGGTATGAGACGCTGGACAGGCTGGGTGTAAAGGAAATAGTCATATTTGAGAAGAGAAAACAGGTAAGGATACCGCTCAGGGACGATGATATTGAAGGTTTGTGATTAAAATCTGTTTTTGTCTGTGTAGCCGCAATCTTTTGGTTGCGGATCTTGTTTGAAACGTCGGCTCATTTAAACCGCGTTAATTCAAAATCCGCAACCTAAAGGTTGCGGCTACATAAACCCGCTATTGACCATTTTCCGCCCTAGCCTTAATCCCTCTTATCATCTTATCCCCCATCACAAAATTCATGAATCCGGTTATCTTGGGCCCATACCACATTTCATTCTGTTTTGACGGATAATAACACGCCCGCCACCTGACCATCAGGCGGGTTTTATTCCAGTCCACCTTTTGCAGGTAAAACGACCAGGTCATGTTGACAAAATCTTTATCTTTAACCGTCTTGGCAGTAATTGTGACCCCGGAGGCAAAGTTCCCGGCCTGTACTACAAGCGCGACATTTGGAATGGATTTAACGACTTTCAAAGGCGGCATTTTCGGGTGCAGTATCATTGTTTCCGTGCCGTCCCCTTTATACTGCCACTCGGGATGTATCCTGTCAGCATTCTTTAAATTACACCCGGCCAGGTTCTCAAGGATATCATAACTGTAAAACCCGCCCCTGTCAGCCCCTATCTGGTTCACCCAGGGCCAAACCCTGTCAGAGGAAGCTTTTATATCGATCGCGTGGGTATATTCCCAATTCGGATTGTGTGAAAGATTGTCGCCAGGCATCGTGGTTGCCTGGTCCTCTTCGGTATTATCCCAGTTCATCCACGGCATTTGGGTGATGATGTAGGTAAGGGCGGCTGCGGCGAGAAAACCGAATACAATCAAGTTGATAACTATGTTTTTCAGTAGTTTTTTCTTTTGCCCAGCCATAAGACCTCCATTAAGTTGTTAAGCCAAAAGCCANNAGCCAAGAGACAAAAGTTAAGTTTCAAAGTTGAAAAGTGGTAAAGTAGTTCCTTGCTTTCCTTGCTTTCCTTGCCTTCCTTGCCTTCCTTGCCTTCCACTTACCTTTTGTCTTTTGGCTTTTGGCTTAAAAACTTAAACGCACTATTTTACGCAGTAAAATCCCGCCTGCATATACGAGTACCAGAACATCTCCACGGCCTTAAACCCGCAGTTCCTGTACAGCTTCAAATGCTCCTCTATGGTTATCGGGAAATAATCAACCCCGAACCTTTCCATATGTTTTGCGGCTTCCTTTTCATCCTTGCCTTTGTGCAGCTGGAACCTTTTCCAGTTTTCCTTGCCTATCTTAACCCCGTCTGCCGTCATCGGTGTTATATTCTCGGTCGTAAGGAAAATCCCGTCCTTATTGAGCATGCTGTAACATATCCTCACCGCGTCTTCCCTCACGGACGGCTTTGTGTAATGAAGCGACTGTATCGCGGTTATCACGTCGCACTTGTCGTTTATACGCAGTTCGTGCATGGATACCGGCGGCAGGAACCTGAAGCGGCCTATCATCCCGTCGAGGTTGACCTTGGCCTGCGCCATCATTTCAGGCGACGGGTCGGCGAGGATAAAACTCGCGCCCGGATACTGCATGAAGGCTTTTTTTACAAAAACGCCCGTGCCGCTCCCGGCGTCGAGCCAGTTTCCTATTTCCATGCCCGCGGCTTTTATGACATTTAGCGTTTCATCATGCAGGTTCTCATAATAAGGGATGGTCTGCAGCACCTTCGTGTCATAGTCTGACGCCTTGTGGGCGCTTTTATTGTCGTTTTTTGTCTTAACCGTTTTTTTCGCCATATCCTCCCCTTATCTGCGCCTTCTGCCGCCGCTGTCGCGCGAGGCGTTCATTATCGCCATCTTATACGAGCCCAAAATGTCATTGATATGTTTTTCCTTGCCGCCGTCGAGGAACAACGCGCTGCACTCTGTGCACAGGTCCGTCTGCATGGGACCGAGCTTCTTCGCGGCCATTTTCTTACCGCAGACCGGGCATATTAAAAACGGAGGTTTGTCCCTTTTTTCAAAAAACGGGGGCGTCCTGTGGTCCCGCTCCATATCGCCTATGGATATTTTCTTCACATCCCCGAGCTGCATTTTCATAAGTACCTCGCGCTTATATGCCGTGCCTCCGCATTCCGCGCAATGCAGCATATCATAACTCCCCATCTTGCCTGGATAGATCGGTATTTTACAGACCGGGCAATTGGTCAGCTTTATCCCGACCGAAGCCGATTCGGGCTGCGCAAGCAGTACTTTCTTGCAGTTGGGGCAGAATTTTTCATCGCCGTTTAACGGGTCCTTGCATCTCGGGCATTCGGGCATTTTAGTATCCTTTGTTTTATTTAAGCAGGTCAGACAGGTGCTCCAGCACCTGCTCCGGCTTTATAGCCTTTAAACATTCCATATTATTCACGCACTCCGGCTTGTGGCACGGCCTGCAGTCCATATCGGCTTTGAGCACCCTGTTGTTTTCATCCTCATATGCCCAGCCTGTATCGCTTGTGGGGCCGAACAGGCCTATGCTTTTCACATCAAGCGCGTTTGCCATGTGCCGCATGGCGCCGTCATTGGCTATGAGCGCGTCCCCGCATGATAGCAAAGCCGCAAGCGGACGCAGTTCAACAGGGGTCCAGACATGCACGTTCGGCAGTTCCCTCAACTTATCAAGCAACGGCGCCGGATCCGCGGGCGCTGTCAAAATTATTATCTTATGGCTCCTGAATTTATTATTTATAAGCCCTATCAGCTCTATCCAGTACTCTTCGGGCCAGCTTTTGGTCTTCCACGTGCTTGAAAGGCAGAGCATTATCTTTTTCCCGCGGATATTAAGGCCGTGCCGGTCCATATACTGCAGCGCCTCGATCTTTTCCAGGTAGGATATTTTAAGGACCAGCTTTAAGTCCGCTTTGTCAAAAGGCTTAAGCTCTTTTATGAGCGCCAGGTGGCGGAGCGCCGCGTATTGCCCCTTATCCTCGTAATTGACCCTTGTCGAATAGAACTTATTAAGGTAGAACCTCTTTTTATCGGTTATCCTGTGCCCTATCTTTTTATCGGCATGTATGAAAAATGACACGTACGTGGAAAAATAACTCGATTCAAAATCCACAAAATAATCATAGTCCACGCTGCCAAACTCCCGCATAAGGAACGGCATCACAAAAAATATGCCGAATTCCCGCGGCAGAAAATGTTTGACGGTCTTTAAAACTATGATCTTATTGATATCGGGGATGTTTTCCAGCAGCTGCGCCGCCGCTTCCCCCGCCATGTAATGTATATCGGCGTCGGGGAAAAGTTCCCGCGCTTTGCGTACCGCCGGCGTCGTAAGCAGTGTGTCGCCTATGGCGCCAAGCCTGAAAAAAAGTATTCTCAATTTTTTCTCCGTTAGAAACTTTAATTACCAGGTTACCTCATCCAGATACAATGTGCCGCTCCAGTCCGGCGACACGGAACCGGAATAAGATTTCGTTATCCTAAAACCAACGTAGGTTATATTGGTAAGGTCTATGCCGGAAGTATACAGGCTCATGGGATAAGACGCCGACGCCCAGCCAGCGGTGATCAAGTTGGTCACATACCCGTGCTTTGTCAGTCCGGGGGATTTAAGGTAAAGTTCTATCTCATATACGGGAGACAGCGAAGTAATACCTCCCTGCGAGTAAACATAAACCTTGACTGTTTTCCCGGTAAGATTCAGCGGAGCCGCGCTGTAGTCATATCCAAGTTCGCCGGCCGCGGTCGCGGTATATGTCTGGCCCGTAAAATCGCATGTAAGCTGTACGGAACCTGCCCCCGCAGATACGTAAAGCGGCGAAGTATTTAAAACAGCGGAAGTAATGCCTGTCAGGGCGGGATTAAGCATCCAGCCGCCCAGGTTGGAGTCAAAATGATAATTGCCGGGAACCATGGTTGCCGTAGCTGTAGGCTGGGGCGTGGAAACGGCTGCCGGATTACTGCTCTTGCACCCCTGATTTAAAAAAACAGACGATACAACAAACAAACAAAGGAAAAGCGCCAAAATCCCTTTCTTCATGTTTCCCTCCCCGGTGTGTGAAACACCACTATCTGATTTTTACTTTCATGTTTTCCACTTTAACACAAAAATCCCATAAAATCAATTTTGGATTTTCAACGGATACGCCGCCATATTAACACGGTTTTCAGGTTCTAAGGCCTATTTAAACCGCGTCCTGTACCCGCATTTCCTGCACAATGGTTCCACTGCTTTCTTCCCTGAAAACCCGTCATATATGGCCTTCGCCCGCGGGCCGCTTAATATGTCCTCAAGGCTGTCGTTCAGGATATTGCCGAGGTTTAAGTCCCCGTCTTTATCCAGGCAGCATGGCACCACTGTGCCGTCAACAAGTATGGCGACCTGTTCCCGCAAACCGTAGCAGAACCCGTCCATACTTATATCAGGCCGGCTCAAATCCGGCCATTCAAAGGCCTTTGACTGGTTAACGAATACATTTTCAGTTATTTTAATTCCCCTTACATGGGTCGGCTTGTCCTCAATAACCGCTCCCGGCGAATATCTGGCCTTTATCGCGCTTATTACCGCGCCGTTCGCGGAAGCCTCTGATTTGTCCGTCAGGTTCCACAGCCTCAGGCAGATAAGCGTCGTGCTTTTTGCCTTATCGACAAAATCAAAGATCTTTTCCAGGTACTCTTCCGAGTACTTATTGCCGGAATCATCATTGCTGTGGAGCGATATATTTACCTGCCTTAGCGCCGGTTTTCCTATAATAGTCCCTGCTTTATCCAGCATGGTTCCGTTAGTCGTCAGGTTGACTTTGTAACCGTATTCCCCGCACATATCAAGGAATTCCCCGAGTTTCGGGTGCAAAAGCGGCTCGCCCATGACATGAAAATAGACGAATTCAGAAATACCTTTTATGCTTTCAAGCGCGCGCTTAAACAGAGCCTCGTCCATAAAAGCCCCTTTGCGCTTTGTTTTCGGGCAGAATCCGCAGGATAAGTTACAGGCATTTGTTATCTCTATATAGACGCGCTTGAACTTCTTCATAAGGCCTCCAGTGGAGAAAATTATATCACATTAAGCACCTCTCTTGTAGCGCCGAATACCGCCGGCTGCAGCCGGTGTTATTGAAAAAACTGTCCAAATATGTTAGTATATGCCAATTACCGACTTAAAGTACCGCTTATTTAAATGAATCCGGGAGGAATGATGAAAAAATCAACTGTTTTGATTGCTTTACTATTGCTTGCCTGCTGTTCCCTTCAGGCAAAACCATTGCAAACCTTTAACCAGGCCGACCGCGTCAGGACCGCGGTGTTTTCAGCGGACGGCAATTACATCGCCTCGGCAGGCGACTCCAACGGCATTAACCTTTGGTCATCATGGGGTAAAACTAACGCGGCGCCGATAAAACATTTTTCAGGCCACATAGGCAATATAAATTCCCTTGCATTTTCTCCCGACGGAAACTATTTAATCTCAGGCGGGGACGACAAGATGACTTACCTATGGGAAGTAAACGGCGGAAACACAATGCCGGCCAAGACACTTATAAGGTTATTGCGCGTAAGCGCGGATAAGGTCCGCAGCGTGGCTTTTTCCAGCGACGGATTGCGGGTCTATACCGCGGGCGACGAGCGGAATATTTATGTCTGGGACCTGACATCAATGTCCATAATCAAGACTTTTTCGTGGGCCGATAATTCCAAACCCATGGCGCTCGCAATCTCGCCGGACAATGCCTTTACTGCCGTGGGGCTTGAGAACGGAAAAGTAATCATATTCCCCTTCAACGACAAGGACCAGACAAGGGTATTTTCCGAGCACAAGGATAAAGTAAGTTCCTTAAGCTGGTCCCATGACGGTAAATACCTGGCGAGCGGCAGTTATGACGGCACTTTTATCATACGCGACCTCACAAAAGGTAAAACCGTAAAGATGATACCCGCGCACGACACAAAGGTCAATTCCGTCTGCTTTTCATCCGACGGAAAATACCTCGCCACTTCCGGTTCAGATAAAACCGCCAAAGTCTGGAAAACGGACGCGCAAAGCATGAAGCCGTTCAAAGTTTTTACAGGGCATGACGGCGCGGTTAATTCCGCTGTTTTTTCGCATAATGGAAAGTACCTGGTCACGGCCAGCGACGACAAGACCGTGAAACTCTGGGATGTTTTCGCCGAAGACAAGGTTGTATCGCCTTCCGGCAACACCCCGGCCGCGGCCGCGGCGACAAAGGAAATTGACGAATCGCTGATGAAAAAAATATATACCATGGATATGAACAAATTCACAAAAGCCGACTATCTTGTCATATTCCTTTGCCTTGTGATAATCATACTTTTAATAATGCTTTTAACCGTCCCAAAACAGCAGATCCCGAATATCATACACCCGAAACTTGCCGAAGAACGCGACATATATGTAAAGAACAGGTGCCTGGGCCTTGATATACGCGGTTTTACCAAAGCCGACGCCGAGACCCAGAAGATATGGGCCAAACAGCTCAATGCCACGCTTGATAAAGTCCTCAAAAGGTTCGAGGGGTATTTACTCATACTCATAGGCGACGGCGCGCTGGTATGTTTCCTGGGCACTCTGCAAAAACCCGACGTGCACATAGACTTCGGCCTGCAGTTCCTTGAAGAGACGGAAAAATACGGGTTCAAAACAAAAATGGCCATAAGCGAAGGCGACGACCTTCTTAAGAACGTTTCCATAGACGGCCAAAAAAGCGTCAACATATACGGCAACGCCATAACAAGGGCGGCAAGGCTGCTTGCCAGGGGCGACGCCGAGAAAGACGAGATAATCATAGACAAGATAGCCTACGACCTGTACTTCTGCAATGCGGGTTCCTACAGGGATAATATAGAAAAAGACGCGGCCACGAATAAAGCCGTAGTAAATGAAGCAACCAGAAAACACGAGGAAGAACTTGAACTTACGTACGTGAAATATAAAATCTCAAAACAGGCATAAATCCGCATTATACACAGTACAAAGATGTAAGCATTTGACATTCGATTATATATAATATTGCAAGGGCCATCCTTCGACAGGGCTCAGGATGTTTATTTATCATAAATAAATCATGAGCTTGTCGAATGAATAGGCCCGCAGCAAAAGACCATGATCAATTTTCGATTCTCGATTATCGGACGAAACAAATGAAGGCAAAAAGCCTTAAGCTCTATTTGATCCCGACCAGCTTTGCGCTGACTTCCCAAAGCCTCTTTGCCACAGCCTCATCCCGCGCTTCAGCCGACGGGTTTGCTATTTTACACGCCGCCAGGTACTTCCCTGTCACGCCTTCCATCTCGGGCGAAGACGCCGCGTATATGGATGTCCTGGCTCCCTGGGCCGGGGTTTCCATCAAAAAGCCAAAAACATTATAAAAGAAACCGGATAAAGCGCCGCCCGACTGGGCGAACTTCGTATGGACCACTCCGGGGTGCACGCTGTTTGAAGTCACCTTTGTGCCCTTAAGCCGCCTTGCAAGTTAATTTGAAAAAAGTATGTTAGCGAGTTTTGCCTGCGAATAAGCCCCCATCTCGGCGTATTTCTTTTCGCCCATCAGGTCGTCAAAGTTAATGTGCCCCATCATATGCGCCACGGAAGCCACTGTCACAACGCGCGAATTACCGCTTTTTTTAAGTATTGGCAGAAGCAGGTTTGTAAGTAAAAACGGAGCCAGGTGGTCCAAAGCAAATGTCCACTCAAATCCGTCCGGAGTGAGCGTGTGTTTTCCGAAAACACCGCCAACGTTATTCAGGAGCACATCTATTTTTTTGCACTTCTTTTTTATATCAGCGGCAAGTTTTCTTACATTTTTCATAAAAGACATATCACAGAGCAGCAGTTCCGCGGATTTACTACCGCTGTTTGTTTTTACATAATCTACCGCCTTAAGCCCGAGCTGCTTGTCTCTGGCAACCATGACAACCCTGGCGCCGAGTTTTGCCAGTCCCAGTGCCGCCTCAAGCCCTATTCCGGAGCTTGCGCCCGTGATAACAACGGTCTTACCTTTCATTATTGCGGTGTTTTCAGCCATAAATCCCCCTTTGTTTTAATTACTACATGACAATTATATCACAGTTTCTCCACTTAAACGTATTTAATAGCGGATACTTAATCAAATACTAACTGCCTAACGATGCTGTTCTGCCTGTGTAGCCGCAACCTTCAGGTTGCGGCCTTTGTTCTAACGCAGCAAGCTGCGGGGAATTTTACCCGCGTATAATTAAAAAAACGCGCCATTTAAAGGCCGCGTTTTTTGTTTTTACTTTAATTACGGTTTTGTATTCAATCAAATTATTTGGCTTTCTTTTTCAGCTCCGGTTCGATCAGTTTCATGAACCTGTAACCCGCGAACAGCAGCAGGGCAAGCATGATAATCGTCGGTGCCAATAAGGACCACGGGATTGTCTGGTCCGCCTTAAAATCAAGGTAAGCGTCGGTGCCGGCAATGTAGATAAATAACCACGGCAGCATGCACAGCCATGACCAGAATATATAAGGAACGAATTTTATCTTTGTAAGCCCGAACCCGTAGTTAGTCAGTTCAGGCGGTATGAACGGGATAAACCTGATTATGGCCACCATATACCAGCCGTACTTTTCAGTCAGGGCGTCTATCTTAACGAATGTAGGGTTTTTCCCGAGGATGTCATCGACTATATCCCGCGCCAGGAAACGCGAAAGCAGAAAAGTTATCAGGATCCCTATTAGGGCGCCCACGCTGCACGCCACAAGCCCGGTAAAGGTACCGAAAGTGGACCCGGCAAATATGGCAAGGGCAATAGCCGGAACGCCAAAGGAAAAGGCCATAGCGAATATGCCGGTAAACAAGGCTATCCCCTCAAAGCCATTGGCCTGTATCCAGCCGCGTATCGACTTGAGGTGCCGCAGGACATGGAAATGGTTCACAGTCCAGACAGCGACGACCAATATGATGACAAACACTATAAATTTCAGAATATCCATTTTTTTCATTCGATAATTATAGCGTAAAAAACGGATTTTGGGGAGATTATTTTTGGGGGATGTACCGGGGATAGCGTTCTAAACGGTCTTTGTAGCCGCCACAAATCAAAAATCTCTGTACATGCCGAGTTTCTTTTTGGCCGTGTCAAAATCCACAACAATCCTGTTTTTGTCATTCTTAAAAGCCCCATAATCCGCCACGTCTTCGGCCAGTTCGTCTTTTTCCAGTTTTTCCAACACGGCTCTTTCCATGTAAGCACCTATCATAAAGCCCTTTTCTTCGCAGAAATCCTTCAGTTCTTTGTGCAAATCCTTTTTCATTTTCATTGTAACAGTAACTTTATTCACATCGTTCACCTCTTGATAGTATTATATAAGAATATTTTCTTAAAATCAAGATTTTCGTATTAGATCTTCCGGTACGTCATGGATCGGAATATACACGCCGAAGCCGTCTTATCGCGAAGGAGTAGTTAACGCGTCCAGGTCCCTTATATCCCTATGCTGCGCCGGCACTATCTTTCCCTGCCTGCTGCCGGCTACGTTGGCGCGGAAAAGACAGTAGTCGCCGACTTTTATCATGGGTTCCATGAAGTTTCCATAGACTTTAGTTATGAACATACTCCGGTAAAATAAAAACTATAAGCGAGGTCCGACCCCTTCCACCTCCTTATTCCCCGTCCTACCCAGTTTGTCAGTCCCATATTACGCTTTGCCGCATCTGCCCTGCCATATATAATCTCAGCAGCGGTCTGCCCGTGGGCCGCCCAGTGCATCTTATTTTGTATTGTAGCAAAAAAATCACGCGACAAATCATTTTTGGGTTCATAGTCCACACTGGTGGCATATCCGATGACCGGATATCCCTGATACGCGCAAGCAGTTCATCAAAATACCCGCCGCCGCCGGCTTGTTTTAGACGGTCATCGTCCATGGTAAATCCCTTTACTATATACTCTTTTAGCCTCTGGGTGGCCCAGATCCTGAACTGTGTCCCGCGAAGCGACTTAACCCGGTACCCCACTGATATGACCACATCAAGATTGTAGTAATTGGTGGGCTTTTTAGTAAATTCGGAATTTCCGAATTTCTTCATTACTTCGTCAGCCTTTAACTCGCTTTCCAAAAATACATTTTTGATATGCTCATTTACCGTTGATTTTGCCTTATCAAAGAGCTCCGCCATTTGTTCTTGAGTGAGCCACACTGTCTCATTTTGCATTAGCGTGTCTATTTTTATCTTTCCGTCTTCGGTTATATACATTAAAAACTCAGTTTTCAAAGGAATTTCCGGTTTTTTTATCATATTTTCTCCTTGTCAGGCAATATTTACATTTGTATTACTATTTATATCCTGCATAAAGTATACACTTTGTATACTTACGTGTCAATAAAATATTAATTTTGATAATGTTTTTTATGGATTATCATGTATCATTTCGAGGTCTGATAATATGTTAAGTG
>PMTB01000079.1:0-5250 GCA_003167475.1 candidate division FCPU426 bacterium
GCGTCAGAGAGGCAGCAAGCAGCCTCTCTACACGATCAAAAATTCCACAGCAGGCGGACACATAGCAAAGTCACGCAAAGCGCGAGTCCGCCCCTACGCGGCCTTTTCACCCTTAAAAAACATCCCCCTGAACTTCAGCGCCACGTTAACCAGTATTATCAGCACCGGCACTTCCAGCAGCGGCCCTATGACCGTGGCAAAAGCCTGTTTTGAACTTATTGTAAATATCGCTATCGCGACCGCTATTGCCAGCTCAAAATCATTGCTTGCCGCAGTAAATGCCGATGTCGTGCATTGCGCGTAATTTGCGCCAAGCGCTTTGGCTATAAAAAATGTGGAGAACCACATAACCATAAAATACACAAACAGCGGCGCCATTACTATCAATACATCAAACGGCCTGCTTATGATATTCCCGCCCTGCATCGAGAACATGACCACGATCGTAAAGAGAAGGAAAATCAGCGTAAGCGGGCTGATAATCGGCAGGAATTTTTTCGAGTACCACTCCTCGCCTTTTATCTTCACAAGTGAATACCTCGTGATGAACCCGGCGAGGAAAGGTATGCCCAGATAAACAAAGACTGTTTTCGCCGATTCAAAAATAGAGATACTTACGTTTATCCCTTTGACCAGGCCAGACCAGTTCAGGAACAATGTTATAAAAACATAAATATACAGCGCGTAAAACAGCACCTGGAATATTGCGTTAAACCCCACCAGCCCGACAACCAATTCCCTGTCGCCTTCGGCAAGCTCGTTCCATACTATCACCATGGCTATACAGCGCGCCAAACCCACCAGTATGACGCCTATCATATATTCGGGGTAATTCCGTAAAAATAAAACAGCAAGCGCGGTCATTACAACAGGGCCGACTATCCAGTTCTGAACAAGTGCCAGCGTCAGAAGCTTTTTATTTCCGAGCACGTCCTTCATTTTCCCGTATTTTACCTTTGCCAACGGAGGATACATCATGAGTATCAAACCGACCGCTATCGGTATGGATGTATTTCCAACCTGCATCGAACTTATGGCCCTGGTGAAACCCGGCACAAAATAACCCAGACACAGGCCTATTGCCATGGCCGCAAATATCCAAAGCGTCAAATACCTGTCTATTACGGACAATTCTTTTTTCATAAAATTCTCCTTTTTATATTCATGCTCAAACAGGCTGTGACGCCGCGATATCCCTGACCAGTTCCGCAACCTTGACCTTTATATCATCCCTTATCTTCATTGTCCCATCCAGCACTTCATCAAACGACCCTTTGAGAGCGGACGGGTCCGGAAATTCCACATGCAGTCTTTTTACCGCCCCGGGGAATATGGGGCACCTCTCCCCGCTGGTCGCGTCGCAGACGGTTATGACATAATCCATTTTTTTATCCAGGAATTCCTCCACGCTTTTGGTTTTATTGCCCGAAATATCAATGCCGTCGTCCTTCATGGCGGCAACAACCACCGGATTAAGCCTGCCGGGCGCGATCCCGGCGCTTGAAGCGATAAACCTGTCCCCGGCAAATTTATTGAGATAAGCCTCCGCCATCTGGCTCCTTGCGCTGTTGTGGATACATACGAACAGTACCTTTATTTTTTCCATTTCATACCGCCTTTTGTATTATTTGCATCCAATGTTGATTTTTACGGCTTTTATCGCTTTATTTACAACCGCGGTTATATCGGAACAACACTCCCCGGTCTTCAAAGCGGAGTAATGCATCCATATCCCTTCCCTGCGCGCCTCAACAAGGCCGGCGTTTTTCAGGGTGCCCAGGTTCCTGGATATCCTTGTCTGCGTCATTTTCAGGGTGCTTTCTATCTCGCATACGCAGATGTCGGGGTTGTCCAGGATGAGTTTGTAGATCTTCAGCCTTGTTTCATCCGACAGGGCTTTGAAAGCCTTTACCAGTTCTTTCATGCAGTTCTCCTTTTGTTCTGTGTTCTGTATTGAGAACAATCACATACCACATATTCGCATATTCAAATATATACCACATAATAAAATAAAGTCAACATAATATACTGTTTGGGGAATACACACTTTCATCTTATCCTCCTGATATTATTAATATTGTCCTGTCGATAT
This sequence comes from candidate division FCPU426 bacterium, assembly GCA_003167475.1. Lineage (GTDB taxonomy): Bacteria > Oederibacteriota > PGYV01 > PGYV01 > Palsa-1178 > PALSA-1178. The sequence continues at coordinate 2,093 of PMTB01000079.1, forward strand.
CATAACAAGCGTACATGCCTCGATGTACTCTATTCCGGCTTTTTTGCACGCGTCCGCCATTTGAGCGCATTCGGTTCCGGGATTCGCTATAACCCGTTTTGGCTTAAGCGCGAGTATGTCCCCTATCATGGGGACGAGCCTTTCAGGCCCCACATACAGGGTCACTGTGTCTATTTTTTCGGTTATGGCTGAAAGGTGATTGAAAACTTTGATGCCGTCAACCTCCTTAAGCGCGGGGTTGAATAGAACGACTTTATGGCCGGCCCCTATAAGGGCTTTTTGGGCCTTGTTTGAATACCGCTCGGGCTTGTGGCTGGCGCCTATTATGGCCGCCGTTTCTTTGAGTTTTGTCTCCATTTTTTATAAACCTCCGGTTAGGTTTCTCCAAAAATCATCTTAAAAGTCCGCTGTAAATTTTACCGGCAATGGGCGCGGCTATGTACCAAATATGGCTTCATCATAACGTCATTATCGGCTATCGCTGCAGCCGGCGTGGCTGCGTGCAGTGGCGTAATCAGGAAGGGGAATCCCACGCGCCTGTCAGCTGAATATTATATTTTAATTACCGCTCCGCCCCATGTGAGCCCCGCGCCGAATGCGGACAAGGCGACCATATCGCCTTTTTTTATCCTTCCGTTTTCTATCGCCTCCGCAAGGGCTATCGGGATCGTCGCGGCGGAAGTGTTGCCGTATCTCTGGATGTTTATTATGTTTTTCTCATCGGGCCAACCGAATTTTTCCGCTATAGAGCTTATGATCCTGATATTTGCCTGGTGGAATATGACAAAATCAATATCCCCGCTATTCACGCCGGCTTTTTTCATGGCCTCTTCAAGGACAAGCGGCATCTTCTCTATGGCCTGTTTATACACTTCCCGGCCGTCCATTTTCAGGTAATGCAGCCCCGCTGCCACGCTTTCGGCCGTAGCCGGCATTGCCGAGCCGCCGGCCGGCTGGTATAACACCTTTACCTTTGAACCGTCGGCATGCAGAACGGCCGACAGTATCCCGTCCGTTAGGCTCTCCCCCACCACCGCAGCGCCGGCCCCGTCGCCCAAAAGCACGCATGTATTCCTGTCTTTCATGTCAATGATAGAAGAAAGTTTCTCCGCCGCTATGACAAGTATTTTTTTGTAGGAACCCGCCATTATCATGTCACGGCTTATGGCAAGGGCGTATACAAACCCCGTGCATGCGGCGGAAATATCAAAAGCCGGGATCCCGTTCAACCCCAGTTTGTCCTGTATGAGTACCGCGGCCGAGGGCCACGAATAATCGCTCGTGATGGTAGCCGTAATTATGAGGTCTATCTCTTCCCGGGCAATGCCGGCATTTTTTATCGCCATTTCCGCGGCTTTTGCGCCCATTCCCGAAACAAACTCATCCGCGGCGGCAAAACGCCGCTCCGTTATACCGGTCCTGGTGCGTATCCATTCGTCGGTCGTATCCACAATTTTTTCCATATCCGCATTGGTTACTATTCTTTCAGGGACATAATATCCGGTACCGAGTATCCCTACTTTTTTCATCTTACCCCCTTTGTTTTTCATTATTTAATTGCCCATAAGGGCTGTGCATCCTGTATCTCCGGCTTTTGCCCGTGTATTTCCGGCACCGTACTTTTTTAATCGTTTCAGGGTCAAATAATCCTGTGTAATAACACGTACTTTCAGGGCCAGCGCATCCGTCAATGCCGGTAATTTCATTCGAGAGCCTTTTCTCGGTTTCCCTGAGGAGTTTTACTTCTTCATCTATAAAATCCGTATAGTCTATGATACGGTTGCATTTGGTGCAGGTCAGATGATGATGGCGGCCTTTTTCATTGTTGGCAAACTCAAAACGGGCGCGCTTGTCGCCTGAATCAAGCTTGAGTGTCCCGCCCATAGGACTCGGCCTTTCAAGGGTCCTATAATTGGTCTGCCGCCCTTTATAGTATTAGGTTAGTATAGCACAGCCCCTGATGTCTTTCATTAAAAATATACGGGGTTGTTTTCGGCATTTGGGAGAGCTCCGCCGAAAACCAGCACAACAATAACCGCTGGTCCGTACGCAAAAAAAATACCGCTTCAACCAAGATAACACCGGCCCAACCGTTCCAAACCCGCAAATGGCGCATAATATGCGCCGCTGCACAGCATTTGACCTTCTACTCTCTCCTATCACCTATCTCAAGTTCTTGATCTAATGTAAAAGCCCCGGGGATCTCTCCCCGGGGCTTTATGCCACGTTTCTTATTTTAGCCGGTTAACGGCTTGTTTTAATTCTTAATACCTGTTTCCGCCGCCGAAGCCGCCTTTTTTAGCGCCGCCGCCGCCCCATGAGTTGCGGTCATGTCCGCCGCCGCCTGAGCCCGAGCTTGATCCTCTTTCTTTCGGGGGTCTTGCTTCGTCCACTTTCATGTTCCTGCCCTGGTAGTCTTTTCCGTCAAGGGCGGTTTTGGCTTTTTCAGCCTCTTCCGGCGTTGACATTTCGACGAAACCAAAGCCTTTCCTTTCAATAACCGTTGCTTCTTTTACCGTTCCGTACGCTGAGAAAAGCTCTTTGAGCTCGTCCGAGGTTACCGCATAAGTCAGATTTCCTACATACATCTTTGCTCCTGTCATTTCAATTCCTCCTTGGAATTTTACTTGTGTTTTAATAATGTTCCTTTTGGTCGGAGGAATTAGCAAAGTGTTTCTATAATGGCTCCGTGGCCTTTTGGCATTATCAAACGCGCAAGAGATTTTAGGCTCTTCCTTGCGAGTCAAGCCCTTTACCGTGGCATTTAACCGGTAGGCATATTATACAATATAAAAACCCATAACTCCACATATATTTGGGGGGGAGGGTGTCCATCCGGTCTAATATAATACCCTCCAAACCTTCGGTTGATCAAATTTCGATTTTCGATTCTCGAACATGCACAGTGTTTGAAGAAAATGTTGGTTAGATTCTTTGCCTGGTATTTATTGATTTTCACCCTTGTTTTAAGGACAAACCCTCCTTGCGACTTGCCGCGATGGGCCCGCCAACTGAGCTACTCAACCGCTCTGCTTTGTTCGAGAGTCGAGAAGTCGAAATTTGACCGTCGCCGCTCGCCTTCGGACGTGTTTTCGCTGACGCGCTTGAGGTTTGAGTTACTTGGATCGTTACTCGAGCTCCAATAAATATAAAACGCC
>PMTB01000079.1:5293-5543 GCA_003167475.1 candidate division FCPU426 bacterium
CCAGCTTGGAAGGCTAGCGCTCTGAGGCGAGATTGCGAGCTTTAGCGAGCAAAATATCATCTCGATCCACCCACCTTGCGACTTGCCGCGATGGGCGGCACCAACTGAGCTACTCAATCGCTCTGCTTTGTTCGAGAGTCGAAAGTCGAAATTTGACCGTCGCCACTCGCCTTCCGGCGTATTTTCGCGGACGCGCTTGAGGTTTACCTTGCTTTTCTCATTACTCGGCTCCAAAATACAAAACGCCAAT
>PMTB01000231.1 GCA_003167475.1 candidate division FCPU426 bacterium
AGCCGCTGTTATTAAGGAGTGTTATTCTGCCGGCGCGAAAAAAGTATTTGTTTTTGACCATACCTGCGACAACTGGACCAGCACTTACGCGACATCCGGCATAGAGGCGGCGGTAAAGTCGGCCAAGGGTGTCATCGCGCCCGGGGATAAAAAGGAAAATTATAAGCAGCATAATATACCCGGCGGGAAAGTCATCAAAACCGCAGAGGTACACGAGCTTATTACGGATTGTGACGTGTTTATAAATGTGCCCATTTTAAAAAGCCATGGTACCACAAAAGTCACAATCGGCTTGAAAAACAACATGGGCATCATTTGGAACCGCGGGGCGTGGCACACCAATGACATACACCAGTGCATAGCCGACTTCGCTGCTTTCAGAAAGCCGGATCTCACCATAGTCGACGCGTACAGGGTCATGACCCGCAACGGGCCCAGGGGCGTTTCTGTGGAGGATGTGGTGGAGATGGGGAGCCAGATACTCTCGCGCGACCCCGTGGCCGCGGACGCGGCAGCCGCGAAGATATTCGGGGTGGAGCCGAAGGATATAGGATACATCAGGCTCGCGCATGAAAAGGGCGTGGGGAACATGAACTTAAGCGAACTCAACATAAAGAAGATATATCTCTGATGAAAGCTTCCAAACTCAAGGCCGCAAGGGTCATAATCTCGCTGTTGTTTCTCGTCATGTTCTTTTGGGCTTTTATGGCGCTTGTAAAACAAAGCGAGTACTTTACCCACACCATAACCGCTCTCCAGTTCTTCCCGTCGTATGGGGAGTTTATCGTCACCGTTTTTGCCGGCGGAGGCGCCGGTTTCATACTGATCCTTATATTCACGTATTTTTACGGGAGGGCCTACTGCTCGTTCCTATGCCCGCTTGGCGCCATGCAGGATATCGCGATACGGTTCAGGACAAAGACGCTCAAAAAACCGTTTGTGTTTGACAAGCCACTGAACTGGCTTAAGTACGGTGTGCTTGCCGGCACCATAGCGCTTATGATAACCGGTTCCGTGAGTATGCTCAGCCTGCTTGACCCGTTTTCGAACTTTGGCAGGATAGTTGCGGATCTTTTCAGGCCGGCTTATATTTACCTGAATAACACGGCCGCGTATATTCTCGGAACTTTTGATATTTTTGGCGTGAAGCCCATGAACATGCAATATATAAGCTTGGGAGTCCTGGGCCTGGTATCAGGGTTTTTTGTCATGATAGTTTTGATGTCCCTGTGGAAAGGAAGGCTTTACTGCAACACCCTTTGTCCTGTAGGCTCGATATTGAGCTTGTTTTCGTCCATATCTTTTTTTAAGCTCGGGTTTGTAAGCGAAAGCTGTACTTCCTGCGGGTTGTGCGAGAAGGCATGCAAATCCCAGTGCATAGACTATAAGGCGCAAAAACTGGACTTTTCCAGGTGTGTGGATTGTTATAACTGCATTGACTCGTGCAAGTTCGGCGCTATAAAGTACATGAAAAAAACACCGGTAAAGCCCGCTGAAACTTTTGTCCGGGGAAGAAAGAACGCCATCGCTGTTATCGCGGCAGGCACCGGCGTTGCCGTGCTTTATATGACCGGGGCCTCGAAGTTATTCGCCAATATTGACTCCGGGCTTTCCGGGCTGGGGCCTGATAATATCATAACGCCCCCGGGGTCCAGGGATGTAAAGCGTTTTACTTCGAAATGCATCGGCTGTCATTTGTGCGTGACCAATTGCCCGACAAAGGTACTGACACCGGCGTTGATGCAGGGCGGGATAGACGGAATAATGCAGCCAAGGATGGATTATGACGCGTCATACTGCAATTACAGCTGCAATGTCTGCAGCCACATATGCCCGACAGGCGCGATAATGGCGATTTCAGTTGATGAAAAGAAAGTCACTCAGATAGGCAAAGCGAAATTCCTGGAGAACAACTGCGTGGTTAAAACAAAGAATACGCAGTGCACCATATGCAACGAGTACTGCCCGACAAAAGCCGCGTCCATGGTGCCCTTCGGCAGCCACGGGCTCATGATACCGAAGGTGATAGACGACCTGTGCATAGGTTGCGGCGCGTGCGAGCACGTGTGCCCGGCCAGGCCGAAAAAAGCGATAGTGGTCCAGTCCAAAATAATCCACGGCACGGCGAGGGTGCCGGACAAGGCAAAGCAGGTCGTGAAGGAAAAAAAGGCGTTCCCGTTTTAGGAATGTGTTAAGATGTCTAAGGGTTGAAGTTTTTGGCTTAATGTAATGTGGTTTTGAAGGCTGTCATTGCGAGGAGGCGAAGTTGTATCATGCCGACGAAGCAATCTCTGTTTCTCGATAAGCCTTAAGAACGGGCTTTGATTTAAACCAGATTGTCCGCTTACTTTGCTCGGGACTTGATAAGTCATGGCGCTTCGTCGCTGAGAATCTTGTTCCTCGCAATGACGGTTGAAAAAATACAATAACATGGAGAAAACATGAAAATAATCATCATAGGCAACGGGGCCGCGGGAATAGCGGCGGCTGAGAGCGTCAAAAAAAAGGACACTTCGATCTCGATCACCATGATAAGCAATGAAAAACACCCGCATTATTCCAGGCCGAGGGTCATCGAATTTTTATCCGGCAAGGTCACGCGGGAACAGATCATTATCAGGAAAAAGGAATTTTATGACACAAACGGCATAAACCTGCTGTACCCGGTTTCAGTGAAAAGGATCGACGTTGTCGCAAAAACTGTGGACCTGGACAACGGGTCTGTTGAAAAATACGACAAACTCATAATAGCCGCAGGCGCCTATTCCTTTATCCCGCCGGTGGAAGGCTCAAAGAACCCGGGCGTATTCGCCCTGCGCACCATAGATGACGCCGAGTCCATCATGGGGTATTCAAAAGATAAAAAAACAGCGGCCGTGATAGGCGGCGGGCTTTTGGGGATCGAAGCCGCAATATCGCTCACGGCAAGGGGCCTGCAGACGACAGTTGTGGAATTTTTTGACAGGCTGCTGCCAAGGCAGCTCGATAAGGACGGCGCCGCGATACTGCGGGCCATGCTGGAGACAAAGGGGCTGAAGTTCATGCTCCCAAAGACGGCTGTATCGATCGCGCCTTCAGGGGACTCATTGACGGTAAACTTCAAGGATAATACCAGCCTGACAGCGGGCCTGGTAATGTTCTCAAGCGGCATAAGGTGCAACCTTAAAATAATCGATGGCACCGGCATCGCTTCCGACAAAGGGATAAAGATAAATAATTTCATGGAAACAAACATCCCGGACGTGTACGCATGCGGGGATATCACGGAATATAACGGCATGAATTACGGCATATGGCCCGCGGCCAGGGAGCAGGGAACAGCGGCCGGGTTGAACGCGGCGGGCGAAAAAACAGAATATAAGGGGAGCGTCATGTCGGCAAAACTGAAAGTGGCCGGTATTGACCTGGGTTCCATGGGGAACATAGAAGCTGACGCACAGACAAAGACGTTTACAAAACAATCGGAAGGCATTTTCAAACGGGTGTTCATAAAGGATGGGAAATTAAGCGGGGCAATACTACTGGGCGACACCGCGGACTATCAAAAACTGCAGGAAATAATGAAAAAGGGCGGGACTGTCGCAAATCCGGAGGAATTGGTTTAATAACAGTATTTGCCGCTGCGTTGGAACAAAGGCCGCAACCCTACAGTCCGTAGAATACGGATAAAGGTTGTGGCTACACAGGCAGAACAGTTTGTCGGGCAGTTGGTATTTGATTTTGTAGCCGCAACCTTTAGGTTGCGGATCTTGTAAGTAAGGTAGGTTTCAATACCCCGTCGTTATCTGATCCTCATATTCAAAGCCAAGCCCGAACCATGCGGTCAGGGTATAAGAGAATAATGTCAATTTTAAGGGGAAAATGGTCATAGTACAATTTTGTATTTCAATATATTATTGGTCATGAAAGATGAATGAGCAATAGCAACAAAAAATGTTGACAAAGCACAAACCGTATTATAATATTGTAATCATTACAAAATTGATAAAAGAACAATAAGGGAGCGCTATGGAACTGACTCTAAAAACGCCAAAAGAGATCGGCGATATGCTAAAGGCAAGGGGCGTCAAACCTTCGGTCATCAGGATAAAGGTAATGCAGTACCTGCTTGAAAACAGGGTCCATCCCAATGCCGACAGCATCTACAAAGTCCTCCTGAAAGATATCCCGACGCTTTCAAAGACAAGCATATATAACACCTTAAAGACGTTATCGTCAAAAGGTATGATCCTTGAGGTCATGACAGGCGCCGGCGAGATACGTTTCGACGGGTACCCGGCCAGGCACGGCCATTTTTTGTGCGTCGAATGCGGCAAGATAATGGATGTGAACCTGGAATGCACGGCATGTAAAATTCCGGATCTGAACGGATGCAAGGTGACGGAGCAGTCGATATATTTAAAGGGAATCTGCGCGGAGTGCGGCAGCGGGGATAAAAAGAATGGAAAAAAAAGCGGTAAAAGCAAGCAAGGCGCCTGACGCGAAAGAAGTTATGGAACATACCAATTAGCGGAGGAATATATGTCAGCCATCAAGATCACGGAAAAGGTTTTTTATGTCGGAGCAAAGCACCCCGAGCGGAGGATATTTGACGAGCTTATAAGTCTGCCGGACGGGACAACGTATAATTCCTACCTGGTTACAGGATCTTTAAAAACAGCCCTTATAGACACGGTTGACCCGGCAATGAAGGATTTTCTTTTTAAGAACCTGAAGAGGGCGGGCGCGGGGAAGATAGATTATATAATTTCAAACCATGCGGAGCAGGACCATTCCGGATGCATACCGTTCGTTCTTCAGGCCAATCCCGGTGCGAAAGTGGTTACCAATGAAAAATGCGCTGCCATGCTCAAGGATTTTACCATGGTAACGGATGAAAATCTCATGATCATAAAGGACGGCGATACGCTTTCCCTGGGGGACAAAACCCTTGAATTTATCCTGACGCCCTGGGTCCATTGGCCAGAGACCATGTCCACGTACTTAAGGGAAGATGAAATACTCTTTTCCTGCGATTTGTTCGGGTCACATTATTCACCGTCGGATATCATGGCAGGGGAGCATTTTTACCTCCCGGCAAAGAGGTACTTCGCGGAGATCATGTGCCCGTTCCGCAATAACGTCAGGAACAATATCGCGAAACTTGAAAAATTTAAAATAAAGACAATATGCCCGTCGCACGGTTTCGTACACACAAGCCCCGAAGGCATCATAAATGCTTACAAAAAATGGGCCGCGGATGACGTCAAAAACGAGGTCATCCTGGCTTATGTATCCATGCACGACAGCACGAAGAAGATGGCTGAATACCTAAGGGATGCCCTTGAGGAAAAGGGCATTACAGTCAACTACTTTGACATACCGGTTTCAGACCTTGGGGAAATAGCCATGATGATGGTGGATTCCGCAACGGTAATCATAGGAGGGTCCACGGTCCTGGCCGGCCTGCACCCGGCAGCGCAGAACCTGATATATGTGGCAAACGCGTTAAGGCCGAAGACAAAGTTTGTATCATTCATAACGTCATTTGGCTGGGGGGAAAAGGCAAGCGAAGTCATCAAGGCTAACCTGACCAACTTCAAGGCAGAGGTGCTCTCTCCGGTAATATCAAAGGGCTGGCCCAAGGAAGAACAGTTTAAGGAACTTGACAGGCTGGCAAACGATATCGCGGAAAAACACAGGGCGATCGGCGTCCTGAAATAATAATGGTCAAAGGAAATAAAAAACGAGGTATGAGGAGGATTTTAAAATGGCAAAGAAACTGGAAATTTACAAATGTTTGAAGTGCGGAAATGTTGTGGAAGTGCTTGTGGGCGGCGATGGTGAAATGGTTTGCTGCGGCGACCCGATGAAACTGCTCGATGAAAAGAACAAGGAAGGCGCCGGGGAAAAACACCTGCCTGTGATCGAAAAACAGGGCACGGGTATACTGGTTAAAGTGGGATCCGTACCTCACCCCATGGACGCGGACCACTGGATACAGCTCATCGAAGTCATCAGGAAAGACGGTAAAATCGGCAGGCAGGACCTGAACCCGGGCGGAAAACCCGAGGCTTATTTCAACATCAAACCCGAGGAAATAACGCAGGTAAGGGCGCTTTGCAATAAACACGGATTGTGGTCAAAGTAAATCGTAAAATCCGATAAAGTTGTTAAGCCAAAAGCCAAAAGACAAAAGTAAAGGTTTTAAGGGTTTAAGTTTTTAGTCAAGGTCTGCGGCTTCGGTTTTATGGGTTTACCTTTATCACTTGAATTACTTTGTTTTACACTTAACTTTTGTCTCTTGGCTTTTGGCTTAAACACTTAAGGCCGGGCGATAAAAATATGACAAAATTTCAGGAGGATCTAATATGGCGTCTTTAAAAGGCACACAGACCGAAAAAAACCTGCTCGCTTCGTTCGCGGGCGAATCACAAGCCAGGAACCGTTACACGTATTTCGCCTCAGTGGCAAAAAAAGAGGGTTATGAGCAGATTTCCGCCATATTCCTTGAGACCGCTGAAAATGAGAAGGAACACGCGAAAAGGTTCTTTAATTTCCTTGAAGGCGGCATGGTGGAGATCACGGCCATGTACCCGGCCGGAACCATAAGCACGACCCTCGAGAATTTAAAGGCCGCGGCCGCAGGGGAACACGAGGAACATACAAAACTTTATCCCCAGATGGCAGCTGTAGCCGAAGAGGAAGGCTTTAAGGATGTGGCTTCGGCGTACAAGTATATAACCAAAGTGGAAGTAGAGCACGAGAAACGGTACCTTAAGCTGATTGAAAATGTTGATAAAAAAGAGGTATTCTCAAAAGGCACGAAGGTTAAATGGGTTTGCAAGAACTGCGGTTACGTGCATGAAGGCACGGACGCCATGGAAAAATGCCCGGCATGCCTGCACCCTAAGGCGTACTTTGAAATAAAAGCCGAGAATTACTAATATATAAACCGCTGGCGGGCCGTAAACGGCCCGCCAGCGGGTTTTAAATAATCTTCGATGAGGTGCGTTATATGGGAAAAAAAAGCCTGAAGAAAAAGGCCGGGGTTAAAAAGGCCGCAACAGTATCAAATGAACTTATAATAGTCCTTGCCGGCGAAGCCGGACAGGGCATACAATCCATAGAAACGATACTTGTCGGTGTGATAAAGAACGACGGGTTTAATGTTTTTGCAACAAAGGAATACATGTCAAGGGTAAGGGGCGGCGTAAATACCACCGAGATCAGGGTCTCGTCGGAACCGGTCAGGAGCCACACCGACAGGATAGACCTGCTCATCCCGTTAAATGACGAATCCATCGGCCACCTGGAAAAAAGGATAAACCCATTTACCGCGATAATCGGGGATAGCACGCAGGTGCATCATGACAAACTTATAAACATTCCTTTTCAGCGCATCGCAAGCGAATTCGGCAACCCCATTTACGCCAATACCGTTGCTGTAGGCACCATATGCGGCATACTGAAAGTTTTCGAGGACAGATTGTATACCGATATAAAGGCGAAATTCATCTCAAAAGGCGAGGATGTCGCGTCAAAGAACGTTGACGCGGCAAAAAGCGGTTATGCCATCGGCCGCGAGCTGCTTAAGAACGGTATTGTAAAATGTGACATAAAAAAAGACACTTCCATAAAGAGTGATATATTGCTTAACGGGTCCGAGGCGGTCGCGCTCGGCGCACTGGCCGGCGGCTGCGACAGCGTATTTGCCTATCCCATGACGCCGGGTACGGGCGTATTTACCGCGCTCGCCGGATATTCCAATAAAATGGGGCTGGTAGTGGAACAGGTTGAGGACGAGATAGGTGTTATGAATATGGCGCTCGGAAGCTGGTACGCCGGCGGCCGCGCCTTAGTTTCAACTTCAGGCGGCGGGTTCGCCCTTATGACAGAGGCGGTGTCGCTTGCCGGCGCCATAGAATCGCCGGCTGTAATACACCTCGCGCAGAGGCCGGGGCCGGCAACGGGGCTCCCGACAAGGACGGAACAGGCCGACCTGAATATGGCCATGCACGCGGGCCATGGTTTTTTCCCACGCATCATTCTTTCGCCCGGCGATGTAAAGGAAGCGTTCTACCTTTCCCAGAAAGCGTTCAACCTGGCCGACAAGTTCCAGGTGCCGGTTTTCATACTTACCGACCAGTACTTTACTGATTCATATTACAATATACCCAAATTAAAAACAGACGGACTTGTTGTGGAAAGACATATAGTTGAAACCGGCGCGGCTTACAAAAGATACGCGCTGACGAAGGACGGCATATCCCCCAGGGGAATACCGGGTTTTGGATCCGGGACTGTCTGCGTTGATTCCGACGAGCATGACGAGGAAGGCCGGATCACCGAGGACCTCGACGGAGTGCGGAAAGTCATGGCTGATAAAAGGATGAAGAAACATTTGCAGGTAAAAAAAGCCGTTTTAAAACCTGTTTTGTTGGGGCCGAAAAAATATAAAAATCTGATAGTAAGCTGGGGATCAAACTACAATACGATAATTGAGGCGATAAAAATTACAGGAAAGAAAGATACGGCTTTTATACATTTTCCGCAGGTATATCCTTTGCCGAAAGAAACAGCCGGCTACCTGAAAAAGGCAAAGAACCTGATACTGGTGGAAAACAACCAGACAGGGCAGCTGGGCGACCTGATAAAGCTAGAGACAGGTATAGATATAAAGAACAGGGTGCTGAAATACAATGGCATGCCGTTTTCTGTGGAAGAGATTGTGAAGGCGATAGGTTAAGGATAAGTTTTTAAGCCAAAAGCCAAAAGACAAAAGTAAAGTTGTAAGGCAAGTAGGCAAGTAGGCAAGTAAGGCAAGTAAGGAAAGTAAGGCAAGTAAGTTGGCACTACTAAACAACTTGACAACTTGAAGACAACTTTACTTTTGTCTTTTGGCTTTTGGCTTAACAACTTAACAACG
>PMTB01000260.1 GCA_003167475.1 candidate division FCPU426 bacterium
GCTATGATGGGCTGCGACACCAGTGTCATTCCGATAAAATAGGTGTCCAGGTCAAAAGCCGCGCCGCACAGGGCCGCCAGAAAAACCTGGGGGGTGAAAAGAAAATTCATTTTTCCTGCCCGCCTTCCGGACTCTTCCCGAATTTTTCCTCAATGGCTTTTACTATGTTCTTTTTTGTATCGGTCGGCACCATGCGCACCTCAAGCCCGACTTTGAGCCTGTTTAACTCCCTGAAAGCCTCCACATCCTTATCGTCCACAAAGACCGCGTCAAAAAGCTGCGTTTTCTCGTTCTCAAAATGCATGCCCCCGATATTCACTTCGGATATCCTGCCGCCGGCGGCAATGAGCGCGCATATATCGGAAGGCGACTTGACCAGTATCATGGCCAGGTCATTGTCGAATTCCCTGCCGGCTATTTTTTTCGCGGCTTCATCCGTGGTGAGTATGGAAAGATTTATATCGTTGGGGGTGGCCATCCTGAAGAGGAATTTCTGCATGTCATTTTTGACTATCTCGTCGTTGACGACGATTATATGGTTTATCTTGAGTTCCTGGGCCCAGCCCACAACAACCTGCCCGTGTATGAGCCTGTCATCTATCCTTGTCAACAATATAGGCATTGTCTTTAACCCCTGTTTTTAAAAATGGCCTTGGCGTCTATTATGCTTTTATCGCGCCTTTCCATTATCATTTTCGAGAGTTCGTCGACATTTTTATTTGAATGCATTATGGCCTCTATGACCAGGGGAAGGTTGACACCGGTAATTATCCTGACCTTTTCATTGTTGCCGAAAAGCCCAAGCGCGGTGTTGCACGGCGTACCCCCGAACATGTCGGCCAGGATAAGCACCCCGTCGCCTTTATCAGCGGTTTCCACGGCGCTTTTAAGCTTGCCGGCAAAATCTTCCATCCTGTCGTTCTTCATCAGGCAAAGGGTCTGCACATTTTCCTTATCACCCACTATGAGGGAAACCGTGGTCTTTAAAGCCTCTGCCAGGGTTGAATGCGATATTATCAGAATTCCGACCATACGTGCTCCTTTATACTATTATTATTTTCATTATCATCCTTGCAAGCTGTTGCGGCGAATGCCTGATATAGGGCCCGTCGCTGAAAAGTTTTCCCTGCACAAGCGTCACCCCGAGGCCGGCTATGGCGTCTTTATCTATCCTGACAGGGTACGCCTTTTCCTTCTCATACCGCTTCAGGACATCGTCCTTCGGCATCTTGTTGTTCGCGATGACGTAATCTACTACCCTTTGGCCCGTGTGCTTGAATATGGCGCGCAGGTGTTCGGATACCGTATACTCATCCGTTTCCCCGCTCTGGGTCATTATATTGCAGATATATATTTTTACCGATTTTGTGTTAAGCAGGGCTTCCTTTATGCCGGGCACAAGCAGGTTGGGTATTATCGAGGTGTACAGGCTCCCCGGGCCGATCACGATCGCGTCCGCATTCTTCATGGCCTCGACCGCCGGGCCGTACGGCGAGCATTTTTCGGGTACTATATACACCCTGTCAATGCGCCCCTGCGCTTTTGGTATGTTCGACTCGCCCTTGATGGTCCGGCCGTCCTTTAACTTGGCCCTGAGCTGTATGTTCTCAAGCGAAACCGGCAGCACCTGCCCGCGTATCGCGAGCACTTTCGACGACTCGTTAACCGCTGTCGGAAAATCCCCCACCACATGGCTCAACGCGGTGATGAATATATTGCCGAAGTTATGCCCTTTGAGTTCCTTGCCTTTGGAAAACCTGTACTGAAAAAGCCTGCCTAAAAGTGTCTCTTCATCAGCCAGCGCCACCAGGCAGTTCCTGATATCCCCGGGCGGCAGTATCTGGTAATCTTTTCTCAGCCGCCCAGAGCTTCCGCCGTCATCGGAAACTGTCACCACAGCGGATAAATTCCCGGTGAGTTCTTTCATCCCGCGTAGCACGTTGGGCATTCCCGTGCCGCCGCCTATCGCCACTATCTTCGGCCCCCTTAATAGTTTGGCGTTCTGGTAGGCCGTGTTCAAAAATTCCCGCTCTTTATTCGGGGCTATGAAAGTAAGCACCGCGAACGAGGCCCTTCTCCAGGCCAGCATGATGCCGCCTATGGCAAGCAGTATCAGCGTATAGTCCATGGCGCGGAGCCTCTGCAGCCTGTAAAAAAACTTGTCTATATTTATCTTTTCAATCCTTACATTTTTGAAAAAATCACCAAGCACGCCGGTGAAGCCGGCTATCAGCACAATAACACTCAATATAAAAAGAAAGAACCACCTTTTGATCCTTATGCCCGGGTAGAGCCACTTATTTATCTGAAACATCCGTTTTCTCCTTATTTTCCTTCTTCATCCACTTTATAATGTTCTTGTTGAGCTCTTTTGCGGGGTTATACCCGCGGGCTTTCATGCGCTGTGTCATTGCGGCGACTTCTATGATGACGCTTAAGTTCCGTCCCGGCTTGACCGGAAGTATGATCTTCGGCACCTTTACCCCTATGATGTCCTCATGCATTTCCTCTATTCCCAGCCTCTCGTAGTCCTTGCCTTTTTCCCACTCCTCGAGGTGCATCACCAGCTCGAGTTTCTGGTCGTCCCTTACGGCTCCGACCCCGAAAAGGTTGCGGACATCGATTATTCCGACGCCCCTTATCTCCATGTGATGCTGGATGATCGACATCCCGCGGCCTTCAAGCGCGTCTTCAGAGAGCCTTGTAACCTCTATCAGGTCATCCGCCACAAGCCTGTGCCCGCGTTTTATGAGTTCCAGGGATATCTCGCTTTTTCCAATGCCGCTTTTGCCTATTATAAGCACGCCTATGCCGTAAACGTCCACAAATGTCCCGTGTATGGTGATCTTCGGGGCCAGCTTTTTTTCCAGGTATATCATGGCGGCGCTGACAAACTTTGTGGTGAAAATGGAGGTCAGCAGCACGGGTATCCTGTGCTTTTTCGCGATGGATAGGAAACTAAACGGCGGGTTTAAGTTCCTGGTGATGATACAGCAGCATATATTCTCGGAGAATATTTTTTCCAAAACCCTGTTAGCCTTTTCCCTGCCGAGTTTCTTGATGTAAGCAAATTCGGTCTTTCCGAAAACCTGTATGCGTTCGTAAGGGAAATAGTCAAAAAAACCGGCAAGCGCCAGGCCCGGCCTGTTAATGTCGGAGACGATTATTTTTTTTTTGGAAAGATGCTCTTCCCCTGAAAGCGAGCGCATGTGGAACTTGGACTTATTATCATTATAGAATTCTTTTACGGTTATAAAATTCATGCTTTTTCAAATCCTCCCGGAGCCCAAGTTCAACCCTTGGAAAAAAAGGCTACTGCTTGGTCTTTTCCTCTTCCTCTATGGTCTGTATCACGGCGTTCTTGTCTGGGGCTTCTATGATCTTGCGCCTGTAATACTTGTTCTTCAGGAAATTGGAAACCCTGGCAAGCGCCTTGAGCATAAGCCCGGCCGCTCCCTCGGGTGCCAGCAGGAGGAAAAATATATTAACGGGTTCGCCGTCAAGGGCCTCAAAATTCACGCCTTCTTTTGACACGCCGAAAGCCGCCACAAGTTCTTTCACGCCCTTTGTTTTGCTGTGAGGTATGGCAATCCCCTGGCCCACGCCTGTGGAGCCGAGTTCTTCGCGTTCCATAAGGGATTCTATGGTAACTTTTTTATCCGCGATCAGGCCCTTGGCCGAGAGCATTTCAACAAGCTCTTCTATGACCTCTTTTTTTGATTTTGATTTTATGTTGAGCTCAATGCTTTCTTTGTCCAAAAAATCCATAATTCTCATTTAAAAATCACCTCGTTTAATATTTTGAAATAGTCAGTCCGAACTTGCCGTCCTTGCGCTTTCTAAGCAGGCAGACCTTGTTGAAGTCCGCGTTGAAGAACATCATCATGGGTTCCTTGGAGATGGAAAGTTCTTCCACCGCTTCTTCGGTGTTCATCGGTTTGATGGCCTGTATTTCCTCTTCTTCCACGATCTCGTTGAATTTTTCGCCTTTCACATTGGTAACCGTCCCCATATTGGCGAGGATATTGATCCTTTTATTCTGTTTTTTGTCCCCCTTGTCGAACTTATCCTTGAGCTTTTTGATCTGGGAGACCAGCTTGTCCTCTATCATGTCAATTGACGAATATAGGTCCTTTGTCTCGACTTTCGCGGAGAATTTATGGCCTTTTGAGGTAAGGTTGGCCTCGGCCAATTGCCTGTACTTTTGTACCTCTAAAATAAGGTGCAGTTCCCCATGTTCCTTAAAATCGAAATATTCCTCTATTTTCTTGAGTTTTTTCTCGGCATACTGTTTGATGGCCTTGGTAAGGGTTACATGCCGCCCGGTTATATTGATTTCCACGTATAAAACCTCCATATATGGTATTATGCGGCGTTTACCGCATGTTTAAATACAAAATAGCGTGTTATTAAAAATACCACATTATAAAACTTCTGTCAACCAATTTACGGTTAAATCGNNCGATTTAACCGTAAATTGGTTGAAGGTAAAAACTATAAAAATATAACAGTTCTATTATTATATATGTCTTATAATATAGGTAAAAAAATCGCAAACCAGACCATAGCGCGATTTTTTTACTTATTTTTTCCTCAAGTTTGCCGGCAATATCCCCAGCTGCTCGCGATATTTGGTAACTGTCCTGCGCGCCACGGGTATGCCCTGGGTTTTAAGCGTTTTTTCCAGATCAGTGTCGTTTATCGGGTGTTTGCTGTCTTCGGCGTCGATAATATCCTTTATTTTCGACCGGATAACGGAATTTGACATAAGTCCGCCGCCGTTGCTTGTCTCTATCCCTGCCGTGAAGAATTTCTTCAGGGGGAAAACCCCCGATGGCAGTTGAATGTATTTTTTGGATACAACCCTTGAGACGGTTGATTCTGAAACGCCTGTTTCCTGGGCTATTTCCTTATATGTGAGCGGTTTCAGGCCGGCGTCTTCGCTGTGCAAATAGCCTTCCTGGTAGGTAATTATCTTTTTTATGAGGTTTTCAATGGTTTTATTGCGCTCTTCAAGGGCCCTCATTATTTCCCTGACCCTGGCTTCGTACGCTTTGATAAAATCCTTTGTTTCCTTCTTCGCTTTGTACTCATTTATGAGTTTCCAGTTCACTTTCATTACCGGAAAATTGGAGGGCACGTGTATCTTGTACTTTCCGTCCTCCTCGGTGACTATGATATCCGGGACCACGTACTCGTTGACACCTTCCGTAAATATACTGCCGGGGAACGGATTGAGCTCTTTTATGGTCTCTTCCGCGTTCTTTATATCCTCTTCCTTGACCTTAAGCATCTGCGCGAGTTTTGAGTAGTTCTGCCTGGTCAGGAATTCGAACCCTTTTTCTATTATCTGATATGCCAGCGAATCCTTAAGCCCCTTCAGCTGCAGCTGGATCAGAAGCGATTCCTTTGTGTCGCGCGCGCCGGCCCCTCCGGGCTCGAATGAATGGAGTACTTCGAGCCCTTTGGCGAGATTCTCTTCCGTTATCGATGTCTGCGATGCTATTTCGGACAAAGGCGTATCTAGGAATCCCTTTTCATCAAGGCATGATATGAGCGTGCTTACGCTTAAATAAAGGTCGTCGGACAAGCCGGCTGCGTTTAATTGTTTGATGAGTTCGGTTGAAAGGTCATTTTTTTCTTCGCGGGTCATGGAGTTGTATTTGTACTCGTCAAACTTCCCCATCTCGGGGTTGTAGTCCGGGGCCGGGCTTTTTATATCGTAATTGTCGTTCTCGAAAACATTCTCGTACTCGCCCGAGTCAAATTCGTCCAGGTGCGGGTCGTTTTCGGTCATTTTTAGGTCTTCCGTCTCCTCTTTCTTTTCGAGCACCTGTTCTTTTACGGCAAAATCCTCTTCTTCCGCCGCGTTATCCTTGGTCCCCGGGGATTCGGTTTTGACTGCGGAATCTTCCTCCGAGTCCTCTGTTTCATCTTTTTCCATTGTCTCACCCTTGATCTGTGTCTCTTCATCCTCGTCGATAAAATCATCAAGGAGCGGATTCTCGGCAAGTTCCTGGTTTAAGATATCGGCAAGTTCAAGATGAGTGGCCTGGAGCACATCGAGGCGCAGACGCATTTCAGGGGTGAGTTTAAGCCCCAGTTCGTGTTTTAAGCCCTGGGATATGTTAAGCTTGTTTGAAAAATCCATTTTTAAGTGCCCGCCTTTTTATTTGCTCTTACTTATGAGCAGGCTGAATCCCGGATAAACTATTTCTTAAGCCTGAAAAATCCGGCGGCAACAGCTATTTTCGCCGCTTCAGCCGGAATGAACGGAACAAAACCCGCCGCTAACGCCGCGGCTGCGTTCATTTTATAGGCTATAATCAGGTGCGCGCAGCCAAGGGCAAGAATAACAATCGAACCCACTGTAAATATAACAGCCGCTTTGACATAAGTCAACTTTCCGGCCTTGTTAACCATGTAGGACATCATGAACGCGGAAGCAACAAATCCCATAAGGTAACCGGCTGTCGGCCCGACAAATATCAAAGCTCCGGCAATGCCAGCCGCGAATATAGGGGCTCCGACCATACCTGTCAGAATATAAGAAGCCTGGGATATCCCGTTTTCTTTAGGGCTTAAATAATAGACAGACATGAAAAGCACAAATGTCTGCATGGTGAAAGGTACCACAGACAAGGGCGTGTAAATCTTAATGAGCGCCGCGGCGAATGTAAGTACAGCGAACAATGATACCATGATGATTCTTTCAGCTGTCCTGCTGATTGTCACTTCTTTTGTAAGGGTTTTTATCATGAGAACTCCTCTTTGTAAGTTTTGAAAGATTTTATATTATAAATCTGAAGTTGTCAACCGATATAAAAAACGGCGTTTGCCCTGTGAATTAAATATGGCGGTGTATTATCAAATTTGCAAGGGTGAAAAACAATGCCGAAATAAGTGCTCCGGCGGGGATTGTCATGACCCATGCCCAGATGATATTCCCCGCAACGCCCCAGCGTACCGCGCTTTTTCTTTTAAGAGCGCCGACTCCCATAATGGCGCCGGTTATGGTGTGTGTCGTGGAAACCGGCACACCCATTGCCGAAGCGGTAAAAAGGCTGATGGCCGCGCTTGACTCCGCGGCAAACCCGTCAATGGGCCGCAGCTTAGCGACTTTCTGCCCCATTGTCTTTACTATCCTCCAGCCGCCGAACATGGTTCCCAATCCAATGACCGAGTAACACATGAGCGCGACCCAAGGTGGTATTGAAAACGTCGTGCCCAGCAGCCCAGCTGAAAAAAGAAGGCTTGATATTATTCCAGCTGTCTTCTGCGCGTCATTGCCGCCGTGTCCCATGGAGTAACATGCGGCCGATAAAAGCTGGCCCTTCCTGAAAAGATGGTCCACCTTGACCGGCGAAGATTTCCTGCACAGCCAATAAACTATCAGCCCGATAATCTGCCCGATGATATATCCCGCGACAGGCGCGATAACTATGAATACCGATGTTTTTATTATACCGGCCCATACAAGCCCGGCAGGCCCGGTTTTCACAAGCGCCGCGCCGATCAACCCGCCTATAAGGGCATGCGACGACGAGGACGGCAGGCCGTAGTACCAGGTGATTATGTTCCATATACTCGCGCCCATCAAAGCGGCGAATACTATCGTGGTGTCGACTATGTGTATGTCTATTATCCCGCTTCCCAGTGTCTTGGCGACATTGCTGCCAAAAAAGAAGTACGCTAGTATATTAAAGCACGCGGCCCAGATAACAGCCTGGAAAGGCGACAGTACACGGGTCGAAACCACGGTGGCGATTGAGTTTGCAGAGTCATGAAAACCGTTTAAAAAATCAAATCCCAAAGCAAGCACTATGAGCAATATTATGGCTAGTGTCATGTTATCTCCTGTTTGATGCGTTCGGTATATCCGGATTAAGCCTGTTTCACCAGAATGGTCTCCACAACATGCCCGACCACCTTGCATATATCAAGCACGGTCTCCGCGTCCTGGCAAATTTCCTTCCACTTTATGAACTCAAAGGGGTCCTTTTCGTTGTCGACAAGGTCTCCGAGCGATTTATCACGCAGTTTGTCTCCTTCGCTCTCAAACTTGCTCACCTGCCTGCAGGCTTCGAGGACGGCGTTCATATTCTTTGTGTTACGAAGCCCCCTTACGGCGGTTCCGAGCGAAGCGGTTGATTTTTCGATTATCTCGGAAAACTCTATTAAATATTTGTTGGGTTTGGTTATCCTGTAAACCTTCATCCTGCTGATTATGGTGTTCAGCATGTCATTAACGTCATCGAGCTTTTTCGCCAGGGCGTGTATATCTTCCCTGTCAAACGGCGTAATGAATGTTTTGTTCAGCGTTTCTATGATGGCATAGGCCATCTTATCGCCGTTATGCTCGATGTCGCGCATTTCCTCGCGGAATGCCTCGGTAACTTCGCCGTGATTCACTATTTTCTTAAAAAGTTTGGAAGCGTCCTCGACATAACCCATTTCCTTGTCAAAAAAATCAAAAAAATTGAATTCTTTGGGAAAAAGCTTGCTGAGCATACGTATCTCCTTTTAATGTTTGCAGGTTTTTTTAAGTACAATTGCCGGGTGGATCCCGGCAGCTTTTGACGCCACCAATATAACACAGTGGTTTTGTTTGTCAAGGACGGATTAAGATTTGGTTAATTTTGGATTATTTTTCCCGGTAAAAAAACATACCAAATAAAAAAGGCCGGCTTTCGCCGGCCTTTTTTTCCATCTTATGCTTACAGCTTATCAGGGGTTACGTAGTCGCCTGATTTCGCCTTTAATTCCAGGAACCTTTCTTTTTCCGCTTTCAATACCTCAAATATCACTTTTGGGGCGCCGTGGATCTTGTTCGTATAGATCTCCACTATCCTGTCTATCTTCGCTATGTTCTGCGGTATCCTTATCACGAACTGATTGTTGTAGTCTTCCAGCGTATAGTCCTTTTTCATGACTTTCACGAAGAGTTTTTTCAGGTCCTCGTACTTCGGTATGTAGCCTGCCGGGGATTTTATCGCGTCCACGTCGTGATGCGAGCGCAATTCCATCCATTTCAGCCATACCCTTTTGTCCTTGACACCGTTGAGCCATTTGCCGGTTTTCATATCCCTCAGGAAGTAATTGCAGGCGAATATCTTCGGGGCCTTATGGAGCAATTTTCCAAACTCAAGATAATCCTCCAGATACTTCGGTATGGGAATGGAGAGGAACTCCATATTTGACATTATATTAAATACCCTCTCGCCTTCCTTTCCTATAGTGGCGGCTGTGGTTTCCGATTCTATCGAGGCTCCCATGGCTATTACACCGTGGTTCCAGTCAAACGACTCCCTGACCGGCACCCATGTGTCTGAATCCCTTCCCCCGAACACTATACCCTGGAGTTTAACTCCATTTTTATTATTGAGCTGCGGGTCGCAGTTTTTAAGCGCTTCAAGGCTTATGGAGTACCTCGCGTTCTTATGCGCGTATGGTATCAGGTTCCCTTTGTCGTCCTTCTTGGTATGCGTCCATTCACCGGAAAAATTAAAACCGTTCGACGGGTTTTCGCGTCCGTCTCCGAGCCAGCGGGGTATGCCGTTGTCGTTTAGAACATTGCCGAATATGACGTCGCCCGGCGAGTTCAGCACGTTCCATATCAACGGGTCCCCTTCGGGCTTGATGTCCTGAATGATGCCGAATATCCCCCTCTCAACATTGGCGGCCATTGCGGTGCCGTTGACGTTCCTTAAGTATGCCAGATCGTCCCCGACTATGGTTTCGCCTTCCACCATGGCAGTCGAAGTCTTTCCGCACATGGAAGGGAACGCGCCCGAGAAATATGACTTCCTGCCCCATGGGCCCTTAACGCCCATAAGGAACATGTGCTCAGCGAGCCAGCCTTCGCGCGAGGCTTTTTGTATGGCAAGCCTTAGCGCCAGCTTTTTAAACCCCACCGTATTTCCGGCGTACTGGGTGTTGACGCTGTAAACGGTCTCTGTTTTCAGGTCGATGTATATCCTTCTTTTATCCACGTGCCTGCTTACAGCGTTTTCAATCTCGCCTGTGGCATGGACAACCTTAAAAAAGGAAGCCGGTTTCGCCTTCTTAAAACCTTCATAGCCCCTTCTATATAATATGATCTCGGAGTGCGCCACATAATAAGAATCCGTAAGCTGTACGGCCGGTATGTAGAAAGGGGAATCGACCGGCCCCATGGAGAAGAAAAGCACAAGCATCTGGCGGCCTTTCATCATTCCTTTCAACAGCCCGTGTATTTCTTTGTCGCCCTCTTCCCTGTCGATCCCGGAAAGCCCTTCAAGTTCCTTCCCTTTTTCATAAAGGAATTTGGTGTTTTTAGGGTCCCTTCCCTGGTCTGTCATCCCGTCAAAATGAATGGTATGCCCTTCAATATTCAGCGGTGTTTCTTCGCCTTTATCAACAGCAAGCTTGCGCATGCGCTTTGCGTCCTCTTCGGAATCCGCGCAAACCATAACAGAATCCGGTTCGCACTCCTGGACGTATTTAGCCACAAAATCCATCAACAACGGATTGTTCAGCGCCTCGAGCTTTTTAAAATTGATGTCCCCGCATTTTTTCTTTAAGAGTTCATAATCAGCCATCTTGTGCCTCCTTAATATTTAAAACATCTTTTTTGGGTATAAAAATAACCAATACTTGGGCTGACTTCAAAATTCATGCCTTCATATTGGTATATATTTATCGATATTTTTCTAATTATGTTGCCTTTTAAGGTTAAAGAAAAATACCAAAAAAAAAGCCTATTGTCAACTTTTATTATATCTATTATTAAAGCTGCTTTAAATCGCAATCCAGACCATAAGCGATTTAAAGCAGCTTTTATCTTAAAGCCATTTTTTCAATCCGCCTGCCTATATAGCCGGTATTCGCGTCCTTTATCTCTATGACGGCCACATATATCCCGTGTGCCGCCTTTTGTCCTGATGTTGTTTTCAGGTCCCAGGTTATGTCAAGCGCGTTGACAGGCTCCATGCGGAACCTTTTCACAAGCTCGGCATTGATGTTGTATATCTTCACTTCGGCCCACTGCGCGTTGCTTAAGTCCGCAACTATCCTTACGGCGCCGGGCAAATACCTGACAGTCAGGTTGTTGACGAGCAGCGAATTGGTCGTCAGCACATCCAGGGGGGTGTCCAATATATATTTGTTGCCCGCGGTGTCAGTGGTCTCCACATGTACCGTATAGGTCCCGCTGTAAACCGATGTCCCTCCGCTGTTATCCCCGTCCCATGATCCGATCTGCTGGCCCAGGGTATCCCTGATAACAAGCAGGTTTGTGCCGTTCACCATGTATGGGTTGGATGAGTAACTTATGAAATGCACTATAGTATTGCTATTGCCTTCCGCAAGCCTCCTTACGACCTCTCCGTTCGCGTCGTAAATGGATATCTCAACCTTGTTCACGCCCAGCGGGGTCGGGGATATTGTGAATGTAGGAGTGACGCTCCATGTGGGCGTTATGGTATATGTGGGAGTGTTTGTCGCTGTATCTGTACTGGTCAAGGTTACCGTGGGTGTGGCGCTCGAAGTACATGTCAGGGTAAATGTCTTAGTGTAAGTGTATGTGTCCGTCCATGTATTAGTCGCTGTCATGGTGTAAGTCGGGGTGACAGTCGGGGTATCAACCGGGGACTGGGTAGCGGTCTCCGTATAGGTCATCGTATAAGTCGGTGAATCCGTAGGCGTCAGGGTATTGGTCGGCGTCGATGAAAGCGTCCATGTAGTTGTAACTGTGGGGGTAGCGCTGCCGGTTGCCGTTTCAGTCACGGTTTGAGTAATTGTAAATGTCGCGGTTTCAGTTGCCGTATCCGTCGTTGTCAGGGTGACTGTTTCAGTCACGGTCGGCGTTATAGTGTCCGTAAAGGTTTGCGACACCGACTCAGTTACAGTGGGAGTTACAGTCTCCGTAATTGTCTGCGATACGGTTTGAGTTTCTGTGGGAGTTGCTGTATATGTGGGTGTCTCTGACATGGTCCCGGTTACTGTCGGTGTTGCGGTATCCGTTAAGGTCTGCGAAACAGTCTCAGTCACGGTCTGCGTTATAGTATCCGTGATTGTCTGTGATATGGTTTTGGTCGGCGTCGTGGTACAGGTAATTGTCTGTGACCCCGTCTCAGTCACTGTCGGTGTCATGGTGCCGGTTATGGTCTGTGATACTGTTTCAGTTATTGTCTGTGTGGATGTCTGCGTCACCGTATCGGTTATTGTCTGTGTAGCCGTCTGGGTCACTGAAGGCGTAACAGTCTCGGTCATTGTCTGTGTCACCGTGTTCGTGGCAGTCTCAGTTATTGTCGTGGTGACTGTCTGGGTCACCGTCTCTGTTATAGTCTCTGTTATTGTCTGCGATTCGGTTTGTGTAATCGTATCTGTTATCGTCAGAGTATCTGTCTGGGTCACTGTAGGCGTAACAGTCTCGGTTATTGTGCTTGTGACTGTCTGAGTCACTGTAGGAGTAATGGTATCAGTCGTTGTCTGCGTTACTGTTTGCGTGACGGTCTGAGTTGCTGTCTGTGTTTCCGTAGGCGTAACAGTCTCAGTTATTGTCTGAGTTACTGTCTGTGTCACAGTAGGCGTAACAGTCTCAGTTACTGTCTGCGTTTCTGTCTGTGTGACTGTCTGTGTGACTGTCTGTGTGACTGTCTGTGTGACTGTCTGTGTGACTGTCTGCGTTATTGTCTGCGTCACTGTGAACGTCGGCGTGTAAGTCTGCGTTACTGTCTGTGTCACGGTC
>PMTB01000105.1 GCA_003167475.1 candidate division FCPU426 bacterium
AAAATAGGCCACATCGGGTTCTCGTTCCATGACAAGGCAGACGCGTTCATTCGCGTCGTCGACAGTTATGATAAGTGGGAATTTTGCCAGATACAGTATAATTACATGGATGAAGAGAACCAGGCAGGCACGGCCGGCTTGAAGTACGTCGCATCAAAAGGGATACCCGTTATCATCATGGAACCGCTTTTGGGCGGAAAGCTCGCGAGGCCGCCTAAACATATAGCGGCAATGTATAAGGGAGACAGGACGCCAGCGGAGTGGGCGCTTCAGTGGATATGGGACCACCCGGAAGTATCAATGATACTAAGCGGAATGAGCAACTTTGACCAGGTGAAGAAAAACCTGGCGTCCGCCAAAAGATCCAAGCCAAATACTTTCAGCAAGGATGAGCATGGTTTCATTGAAAAAGTGAAGATAGAGTTCGGAAAGCGCATAGTAATCCCGTGTACGAAGTGTGATTACTGCATGCCGTGCCCGCAGGGAGTGGCCATACCGAGGAATTTTGAATTATATAACGAAGGCGCCATGTACGGCGACCCGGGCTCCCCGCGGTATACGTATGCTATGTGGGTAAAGCCGGAGAACAGGGCCGCGGTCTGCACAGCCTGCAAAGAGTGCGAACCCAAATGCCCGCAGGGCATAGACATAAGCGGCTGGATGCCGAAAGTGGACGCGGTACTGGGCAAAGGCCAGGAATACCCGGAATAAAATTGATGTAAAAATTATTAAATAACACTGTAGAGAGGGGGCTTGCCCCCTCTCCCAGCGGTTCGGGGGGTATATGATCAAAATCAGGACGTTCAAAAAATCCGACACAAAAGGTATCATCAAATTATGGAAGGCATGTTTCAATTACTACACCTCCCCGCACAACAAGCCTGAAACGTCCCTCAAAATAAAACTAAAACACAAAGATGGACTGCTCTTTGTAGCGGTTGATGGCAGCGAAGTGATAGGCTCAGTCCTGTCAGGCTTCGACGGCCACAGAGGCTGGATATACTCCATGGCAGTAACCCCGGGGCAAAGGACCCAAGGTTTAGGCAGCCGTCTTTTAAAACACGCGGAAAAGGAACTTAAAAAACGCGGTGCCCCGAAAATAAACCTCCAGGTAATGCCGGACAACAAAGCCGTGGTGGAGTTCTACGAAAAGAACGGGTATAAGGTGGAGCCGAGGATAAGCATGGGGAAAAGGCTGAAGTAGGCAAAAGGTAAAACGCAAATAAATAAGGGAATAAAAAACTGTAGAAAGGGGGCAAGCCCCCCCCTCTCTACAGTTTTTTATTTCGGTTTTATTATTCGTTTTTAACTTGATTTATACGTATACTTTTGCTATCTTATACGTATAAGGAGGGTTTATGAAACGGCTTACGTTATACATGGATGAGGCGGTTGTTAAAAACGCAAAAAGGATTGCCAAACAAAGCGAAATGTCTTTATCCGCGGTTGTCGGGGAGTATTTCAGGGTTGCCGTTAAATCCAAGAACGTGGAGTTTTTAAAAGGCATACCGCCGCTGGTTATGAGCATGATAGGAATACTGACGGATGACGGTAAGACTTATAAGGAAATTAGAGCTGAGTACTATAGGCATCTGGAGGATAAACATAATAAACAAATAATGGCTGAAATCCGGGGAGGCAAGCGATGACTAAGCTAACGCTCTACATAGATGACACGTTGATAACTAAAATCAAGAAGTATGCCAGGCAAAACGGCACTTCAGTTTCGAAGATGGTGACAAATTATTTTATGTCTTTAAGTAAGCCGTATCCGATAGACAATGATGAAGAAATGTCCCCGGTAGTGCGGGAAATGATGGGGTTAATACCGGATACCGGAGCCACGGACAGGGAGATAAGGGAAAGCTATCATAAGCACGTGGGGGAGAAACATAAAAAATGAAGGTATTATACGACACGAATGTAATACTGGATGTTTTTTTAAAAAGAAGCGGTCTTTCGGAAGCTTCAGGCAAAGCTGTTTCCCGGGCGGAGACAAAGCGCGTGGACGGATTTGTCTGCGCGAATTCGGTCACAACGATTTATTATTGGGCGGAGAAAGTGATAAATGGGGCTGCCGCGGATACGGCTGTGAAAATGGTCACGCAAATAATGAAGGTAACGTCCGTTGACGGCGCCATAATACAAAAGGTCATAAAAGAGGATTACGTGGATTTTGAAGATGAAGTTATTTATCAGTCGGCAATTGCCGCGGGGATTGATTGTATAATAACAAGGGATAAACGGGGCTTCAAAAAAGCCATAGGTCTGAAGGTATTAACTCCGGAGCAGTTTTTGGCTATAGGCGGATAATTAGGTACTATGAACCTGTAGAGAGGGAGCAAGCTCCCTCTCTACAGGTTCCAAAAACTCCCTTGAATTATCCATGAAGTATTGCTATCGTATGTGTGTTAACGACTACATGGAGGTTATTTTTGAAAAAAAATATAAGCAAACCAAAGACAATCCTGCTCTGCGACAGCCCTGAAAACATCGCCCGCGTTTACGGCGAAGGCCGGCTCGCGCGGCTTAAGACGCTCGCCGATGTCAATGATAAGGTCATATCAAAGTCCGATTTTGACCATATGCTTCCCCTGGTCAAAGACTCTGAATACATCTTTTCCACCTGGGGAATGCCTGTTTTGACTCCCATCCAGATCAAGCACATGAAAAAGCTAAAGGCTGTTTTTTTCGCTGCCGGATCTGTGAAGTACTTTGCGGAACCATTCCTGAAAGCCGGAATTAAAGTGGTAAGCGCCTGGTCCCAAAACGCCGTGCCCACCGCGGATTTTGCCTTTGCCCAGGTTATACTCTCGTGCAAGGGTTACTTCAGGAACTCGAGGGATTACAGGGAATCAAAGACAGGGGTTTGGAGCATTGTAAAACAGGGTATTTACGGCACAAAGGTCGGCATAATCGGCGCGGGCCAGGTCGGCCGCCGCCTTATGGAAATGCTCGGGCGGCACGGAGTTGAAATATGCATATCAGATCCGTTTCTTACCGCAAAGCAGGCAAGGCAATTAGGCGCGCGTAAAACCAGTCTTAAACAGATGTTTAAGGAATGCCATATTATCTCAAACCACATGCCCGATATAAAGGAAACAAAGGGAATCCTCGTCAAAGCGTTATTCGCCTCCATGCAAAAAAACGCCACGTTCATAAACACAGGCCGGGGCGCGCAGGTCAAAGAAAATGACCTTATAAGCGTATTAAAAAAAAGAAAAGATCTGACAGCCCTGCTGGATGTAACTTTTCCGGAACCGCCGGATAAAAGCTCGGAACTTTTCAGCCTGCCAAACGTGATAGTAAGCCCGCACATAGCAGGCGCGTACGGCAAAGAACAGCTGCAGCTTGCTGATTATGTCATGGATGAGTTCGAGGATATGCTCAATGGCAAGCCCCTAAAGAACGAGATAAAAGCGGCCATGCTTAAAAATATGGGTTAGTGGGCAAATGATATATTTCTTCGCAGACAACCACTTCGAAGCCAGACCGGGGTTCCACCTCTATGAAAAACTAAAAGCTGATTTTGATATCAAATTTTTTGAAGACGACATATCCGCGCTATCAAAGCCAGGCTGCCTGGATGACTGCAGTCTGCTAATGGTTAATATGATCTGCGGCATAGGCAAATTGGCGCAGCCGGGAGCCGATATTGAAGCCGAGGTAAAAAAATACTGCGCCAAAGGCAGGCCGTTGTTTTTAATCCACGCAGGCAGCGCCGCGTTCACACAGTGGGATTGGTGGCGGAAGTTGACGGGGTTAAGGTGGGTAAGGGAAAACGACCCGGAAAAGCAGGCACCTTCGGTGCATCCTGTGCAGGACTTTACGGTGGGGAAGACGGAGAAGGAAGTGGTAAAGGGCTTAAAGGAGTTCACCCTGAAAAACGAGGAGATTTACACAAACCTGGCGCAAACCGCGGATATTAATGTTTTGCTTGAGACGGAAATGGACGGGAAGGTCTTTCCAATGGCGTTTGTATCGAAGAACGAGTGGGGAGGCAAGGTGATGGGTTTCCTGCCGGGGCATAAGGCGGAGTCTTTTAATAATGTTGATATGATAAATGATATAAGAATAATGATGAAGAATCTGTAGAGCGGCCGCTTGCTGCCGCTCATCGTTGGGTTTGAAAAGCCGGCGTCAGAGAGGCGGCAAGCAGCCTCTCTACACGGTTTGAAAGACGGATCGTGTAGTCGCGGGCCTACGTTCCACCGGCCCGCGCCTAGATGCGGATGTGATACACGCAAACAACAAGATATTTGCACAAGCGTGTATTTCAACGCACGCACCCCGGTGAAACGTAGGGGTGCGACTACAAAATATTATATCCATACCCAACAAAAAATAATATTTGACATCCCGCCCTGTTTTTGTTATATTCTACCTACAAAGGAGGACGTGCACAATGGCTATAAACAACTGCTTTAACATCAAAAACAACACCGCCATAGTTACGTCCACACCTGTATTACCGGTAGTACTTCTTCTTACCGTGCTTCTTGTAGTCGTACTCGCCTAAGGCGAGCAACGGCGCAGGAACCCGGGAATCCAAGTAATAAACCCCAAGTTTCCAAGCGCCGTGATAGGTCTATGTTTTTATTCATTTTTTTAGTAAACAAGAGACTGGAGTAATACATAACTACAAAAACCGAAAGGAGGGCACTATCATGGACAAGTGGGACGCTAAGGATTACGCAAAGAACTCGCAGAACCAGTACAAGTGGGGGATGGAAGTCGTTGAACAGGCAGGCGTAAAGACGGGTGAGAGTGTCCTTGATATCGGTTGTGGGGATGGGAAGATAACGGCTCAGATCGCCCGGAAGGCTTTTGACGGTCGGGTTGTGGGGATTGATGCTTCCGGGAAGATGCTTAAACTCGGGCGGGAGTTGTTCCCGGGGGACGAGTATTCGAACCTGAGTTTTAAAAAGTCCGATGCTCAGGATTTTAACTTTGATGGTGTTTTTGACATTGCGTTTTCCAATGCCTGCCTGCACTGGATGAAGGACCAGAATAAGGTTCTTAAGAATGTTTATAAAGCTTTGCGGCCGGGAGGCAGAGTGTTTTTCCAGATGGGCGGCAAGGGTAACGCGGGAATTATGAATAAACTAATGGATAAACAGATAAAAAAGGACAAATGGAAAAAATACTTCAAAGGATTTAAGGGCGCTTACTGGTTTTACTCGCCGGCTGAGTATAAGAAGTTTTTGGCGGAAAGCGGATTAAAGCCTGTGCGGGTTTATCTTGTGCCTAAGGTTGCCGAGCACAAAGGCGAGGAGGGTTTGACTGCCTGGTTCAGGACTACCTGGCTGCCGTACACTCATTTGGTGCCGGTTTCACTCAGGGAGACATTTATCAGTGAGGCCGTAGATTCGTTTACAAAAGCAACAAAACAGATGGGAAATACAGTAATTAAGATGCCCATGATGAGGCTCCAGGTCGAGGCCGTAAAACCCCTGTAAAATAAAGGGTTTTTTATGGTGAAACAGAAAAAAGCCATTGTTTTAAGGGCTTTTTCGATTGAACCAAAAGTTGATTTTTGATATAATTTGACGTTTTCTGTTTAAAGGGAAAGTTTTAATCTTGCCTCGTTAGAACAAAGGCCGCAACCTAAAAGTTGCGCCTACACAAGCAGAGACATTGTTCTAGATTATGTAGCCGCAACCTTTAGGTTGCGGATCTTGTAAGTAAGGCAGGCTGTCAGGAAAAACATTAAAAGGAGAATACCATGAGATCAGACATCATGAAAAAAGGAATAGAACGCACGCCGCACAGGGCTTTGTTCAAGGCCATCGGTTACACCGACGAGCAGTTGAAAAGGCCCATAATCGGCGTTGTCAATTCATTTAATGAAGTTATCCCCGGCCACATCCACCTGAACACCATCGCCCGCGCCGTCAAAGACGGCATTCTTATGGCCGGCGGCACACCCATGGAATTCCCCACAATCGGCGTTTGCGACGGCATTGCCATGGGACATATCGGGATGAAATACTCTCTCGTGTCGCGCGAGCTAATCGCGGACGGCGTCGAAATCATGGCTAACGCTTATCCTTTTGACGGGCTTGTTTTCATACCCAACTGCGACAAAATAGTCCCGGGCATGCTTATGGCAGCGGCAAGGGTAAACGTGCCTTCGATATTCATAAGCGGCGGCGCGATGTTAAAGGGAAGCTATCACGGGAAAAATTATGACCTTATATCCGGCGGATTTGAGGCGGTCGGCGAATACGCTAACGGGAAATTGAGCGACAAGGAAATACAGGGCATAGAAAACGCCTGCTGCCCTACATGCGGCTCCTGTTCCGGGATGTATACCGCTAACACGATGAACTGCATAACCGAAGCGCTCGGAATGGGCCTGCCGGGCAACGGAACAATACCGGCTGTTTACTCGGAGCGTTTAAGGCTCGCCAAGAACGCGGGCATGCAGATAATGCAGTTGGTAAAAGACGACGTTAAACCGTCGGATATCATGACCCCGAAAGCATTTGAGAATGCCATCACTGTTGACGTGGCGCTCGGCGGTTCGACTAACACAGTACTCCACATACCCGCGATCGCCAGCGAAGCAGGCGTGAAGTTTGAATTGAAAACCATCAATGAAATATCCGGCAGGACGCCGAACCTTTGCAAGCTCTCACCCGCAAGGCGCGCGGACGGAAGCCAGCACTTCATACAGGACTTAAACGACGCGGGCGGGATTCCCGCGGTCATGAAGGAACTCGCGAAAAAGAAACTCATTCATGAAGACGCTAAGACTGTGGCCGGACCGGTCAAAGAAATTATCAAGAACGCGGAAAACTTAAATACTGATGTTATAAGAACGGCGGAAAACGCATACTCCCAGCAGGGCGGGCTTGCGATACTTTTCGGCAACATCGCGCCCGAAGGCGCTGTCGTGAAACAGTCGGCGGTCGCACCTGAGATGATGAAAAGGGAGGGCAGGGCAAGGGTTTTTACATCCGAAGAAGACGCTCAAAAAGCGATACTCGGCAAAAAGATCAAGCCCGGAGATGTAGTGGTCATCATATACGAGGGACCCAAAGGCGGGCCGGGCATGAGGGAAATGCTCGCGCCGACAGCGGCTATAGCCGGAATGGGGCTTGATAAGGACGTAGCGTTAATAACTGACGGCAGGTTCTCCGGGGGAACAAGAGGAGCGGCCATAGGACATATATCGCCGGAAGCCATGGAAGGCGGGCCCATCGGCCTGGTCCGTGAGGGCGACACAATAGCCATAGACATAAAAGAGCGTTCGATCAACCTGAAAATCGACGACGCTGAGATGGCGAAAAGAAAGTCCGAGTGGAAGCAGCCGGAACCGAAGATCAAGTCAGGCGTCCTGTACAGGTACTCGCAGATGGTGACATCGGCGTCGACGGGAGCGATCTTTAAGAAATAAATTCGCGGCCACCGCCTTTGGGTTTGAGTTGAAACACAAATCCAACCCGGAGGTGAGTTATGAATGGTTCCAGAATTCTAATCGAATGCCTTCTACGCGAAGGTGTCGATACGATATTCGGTTATCCCGGGGCGTCCATAATCGGGCTGCTTGACGGGGTGTACCAACACAACGCAATAGTGATGGATAAAACAATTAACAAGGAGAATGATATGAACGGCTCACAAATATTGCTCGAATGCTTGAAGAAAGAGGGCGTGGATACCGTATTCGGATATCCGGGCGGGGTTGTTTTGCCGCTTTTTGACGCTTTGTACGCTGAGAAGGCGCTTAACCTCATACTGGTTCGGCATGAGCAGGGAGCGGCGCACATGGCCGACGGATACGCTCGTTCGACCGGCAAAGTGGGCGTGTGTCTGGCGACTTCGGGTCCGGGCGCCACAAATCTGGTGACAGGCATCGCGACCGCTTACATGGATTCCATACCCATGGTCGCATTGACGGGCCAGGTAGCGACATCGCTCATAGGCAATGACGCGTTCCAGGAAGCTGACATCACGGGTATCACAAGGCCTATAGTAAAGCACAACTATATAGTGAAGGATATCAAGGATCTGGCGCAGACTATAAAGAATGCTTTCCATATAGCGTCAACAGGCAAGCCGGGCCCCGTGTTGGTCGACCTTCCGAAAGACATTTTCACATCGGAACTCGATTTTACATCATACCCGTCGCAGCCGAATTTGCGCGGATATAAGCCGGTTTACGAAGGCAACAAACTGCAGATAAGAAAAGCCGTCGAGATGATAGAAAAAGCCGAGAGGCCGCTGCTGTACGTAGGCGGAGGAGTTGTTCTCTCGGGGGCCTCTGAAGAGCTCATGAAGCTGGCGGAAAAGGCCGAGATCCCCGTGACCACCACTTTGATGGCCATGGACTCGTTCCCGTCGGCGCATAAGCTGAACTTAGGTATGCTCGGCATGCACGGCACGCGCTGCGCCAATTACGCGGTGCAGGAATGCGACCTGCTCATCTCGGTAGGCGCGCGTTTTGACGACAGGGTGACGGGCAAAGTCGCGGATTTTGCGCCGCACGCGAAGATAGTGCACATAGACATAGATCCGACCAGCATATCCAAGATAGTGAAAGCGGACGTGCCGGTTGTCGGAGACGCGAAGAATATATTAAAAGAAATAACGGCGCAGATAAAAAAGATGGAGCATAAGGACTGGGTAAAGCAGACCGAACAGTGGGCAAAGGATTTCCCGCTGACTTACAGGGACACTGACGATGAGATAAAACCGCAGTATGTCATACAGAAAATAGCCGAGCTGACAAAAGGCGAAGCGATCATCACGACCGAAGTCGGACAGCACCAGATGTGGGCGGCGCAGTTCAGCAAATTCACAAAGCCGAGGACCTTCCTCACATCAGGCGGCCTTGGCACCATGGGCTACGGTTTCCCCGCGGCTATAGGCGCGCAGGCAGGCAACCCGGGTAAGCTGGTCATAGACATAGCGGGCGACGGCTCCATACAGATGAACATACAGGAACTCGCGACAGCGGTTAAGTACAATTACCCGGTAAAGATAGTCATATTGAATAACGGGTGGCTCGGCATGGTAAGGCAGTGGCAGGAGCTCTTTTTCGGCAAGCGCTACTCGTCCACGCGCATAGAAAACAGCGTGGATTTTGTCAAGCTGGCCGAGGCATACGGGGCAAAAGGGTTTTTAATAGAGAAAAAAGCTGATGTTGAAAAAACCCTTAAGGAAGCATTTGCGCATAAAGGGCTCGTGATCATGGATTTTAGAACAGCCAGGGAAGAAAATGTTTGGCCTATGGTTCCGACAGGGGCCGCGCTGCATTCGATGATCGACGGCGGTTTGGCTTAACAATAGTTTAAAGATAAAGACAGTTTTAAGTTTTGAGATGTAGGGCGGTACAAGCTCATCTTAAAACTCCAAACTTAAAACTTAAAACTCGACTTAAAGGAGACAAAAAAATGGAACAGACGAAAATAATAGCCGTGACCGTTGAGAACCAGCCCGGAGTGCTCGCGAGAGTTGCCGGCCTTTTTTCCGGCCGCGCTTTTAACATCATCAGCCTCGCCGTCGGCGAGACCGAGGATGAGACCATGTCGCGCATGACCATTGTGGCGCGCGGGGACGAGGGCGTGCTCGAGCAGATACTGAAACAGCTGAACAAACTTATCGACGTCATCAAAGTCGTGGATATGTCGATAGAGAAATGCATTCAGCGCGAGCTGGCCATGATCAAGGTCGGAGTCGACGGCAAAAGCAAGCAGGAACTAATGACAATCGTGGACATATTCAGGGCAAAAGTATTGGACGTATCGAACGAATCCTTTACCATCGAAGTNNACCGGTACTGACGAGAAGAT
Organism: candidate division FCPU426 bacterium; assembly: GCA_003167475.1. Lineage (GTDB taxonomy): Bacteria > Oederibacteriota > PGYV01 > PGYV01 > Palsa-1178 > PALSA-1178. The sequence continues at coordinate 9,801 of PMTB01000105.1, forward strand.
AAACGGGTTCATCGACATGGTCGAGAATTTCGGCATTAAGGAAATGGTAAGGACGGGAACAATCGCCCTCACACGGGCAAAGAAAACTAAAAAACAGGAAGCGAAAGGAGAAAGTAAATGATCAAGGTTTATTACGACAAGGACGCGAATTTGGCTCTATTGAAAGGAAAGAAGGTAGGTATCATCGGATTTGGCTCGCAGGGGCACGCGCACTCACAGAATCTGAGGGACTCAGGCGTGGACGTCATCGTGAGCGAACTCGAAGGCACAAAGAACTATGACAACGCGGTAGCGGCCGGTTTTAAAGTATTCACGGCCAAAGAAGTAGCGGAAGAAGCTGATGTGGTCATGATGCTCGTACCGGACGCGCTTCAGGCTGTCATCTACCGCAACTACGTAAAAGACTCCATGAAGAAAGGCAAGACACTGGCTTTCGCGCACGGCTTTAACATACATTACGGCCAGATCGTGCCGCCCAAGGACGTTGACGTCATAATGATCGCCCCCAAGGGTCCGGGCCACATGGTCCGCAGGCAGTTTGAACAGGGCAGAGGGGTACCGTCACTCATCGCGGTACACCAGGACGCCTCAGGAAAAGCAAAAGACATCGCTCTCGCGTACGCC
>PMTB01000241.1 GCA_003167475.1 candidate division FCPU426 bacterium
AGAACTGGCCCAGTCAGGGGTGGAATACGCCTCGTCGGACCAGGTGGCGCAGAGCATAGGCCTGAACCCCGCGCAGGTCAGGAAGGACCTGGCTTATTTCGGCAAGTTCGGCCGCAGGGGGTTCGGCTACCATGTCGAGCAGCTTAAAGAACATATATCAAAGATACTCGGCACCAGCAGGGAGTGGCGCCTGGCGGTGGTCGGCACGGGAAACCTGGGGCGCGCGCTTCTGATGTACCCGGGTTTTCAGGCGAGGGGTTTTAAGATCATAGCGGGGTTCGACATAGACCCGGCAAAAGTGGGATGGGAACTCGACGGCGTGAGGATATACCACCTGGACGAGATAGAAAAGGTCATCAAAAGGGAAAAAATAGACATAGTTGTCATCACGACCCCGAAGGATTCGCTCGACCCGGTCATGGCAAGGCTTAAAGAGACCGGCATAAAAGGGGTGCTCAATTTCGCGGGAAAGCACTTAAAGGACGAAAATATCATTGTCAGGAATGTGGACGTGGCCCTCGAACTCGAACAGCTGACATTCTTTTTGACAAATAAAAATAAAGCCTAGTAACGGAGGAATTATATGGAAATGATAAAATTAAGTTTTAACGGGAAGGAATTTGAAACGGAAAAAGGCAAAAGGGCCTCCGACATTCTCAAGGAAGCCGGAGCGGACATGACCGGGGCGCTTGTGGTAAAAGTCGGCGAAAAGCTTCTTGATATGGGCTCGCCTTTGAACGAAGGCGGCGCCATGAAAATCATTACTTTCAACGACGCGGAAGGCAAGCAGGTTTTTTGGCACTCCACATCGCATCTGATGGCCGCGGCAGTGAAAAACTTATATCCGGAGACAAAGGTAACGATAGGGCCGGCCATTGACGAGGGTTTTTACTATGATTTTGACAGGGATAAATCATTTACCGAAGAGGACCTGGCAAAGATCGAAGAAGAAATGAAGAATATAATAAAGCTCAATCCGGCGCTTAAACGAACGGAAATAACAAAGGCCGAAGCCGTAAAGGTGTTCACGGATATGGGTGAAAATTACAAGGTTGAGATAATTCAGGCTATAGACGCCCCGACGGTGAGTCTTTACGCCCTCGATAAGTTCACCGACCTATGCCGCGGGCCGCATATCGGACTCGTGAAAAAGATAAAGGCTTTCAAACTCACCAAGATATCCGGGGCCTACTGGCGCGCCGATGAAAAAAACAAGATGTTGCAGCGTATTTACGGGATATCATTCCCCGAGCAGAAAATGCTCGATGAGTATTTCACCGTGCTTGAAGAGGCGAAACTCCGGGACCACAGGAAGATAGGCAAGGAACTGAGCCTTTTTTCCACGCACGAGGAATTCGGGCCGGGGCTGATATACTGGCATCCAAAGGGCTCTATAATAAGGAAAGAGATAGAGGATTTCTGGAGAAACGAGCATTTAAAGCGCGGGTATGACCTTTTGTTCACGCCGCATGTGGCCAAGGTGGATTTGTGGAATACTTCCGGCCATACGGGATTTTATAAGGATTCCATGTACCCGTCCATGATAATGGATGAGACAGAGTACCTGGTAAAGCCCATGAACTGCCCGTTCCACATACTGATCTACCAGACCGGCATGAAAAGTTACCGCGACCTCCCGTTGAGATGGGCCGAACTTGGCACGGTATACAGGTATGAAAAGTCCGGAACGCTTCACGGGTTGATGAGGGTCAGGGGATTTACCCAGGATGACGCGCACATATTTCTGCGTGAGGACCAGCTTGACGACGAATTGAACAAACTAATTGAGATAATAGAGTTCATACTTAAAACCTTCGGGTTCCCGGGGTTTGACGTATTTTTGAGCACTCGTCCCAAGGAATTCATAGGCGAGATCGAAGCCTGGGATAAGTCGGAAGCTGCTCTGCGCCGCGCGCTCGACAAGGCCGGATTAAAGTATAATGTGGACGAGGGCGGAGGCGCTTTTTACGGGCCGAAGATAGACATAAAGATCAAGGACGCTTTGAACAGGACATGGCAGTGTTCCACCATACAGGTTGACTTCAACCTTCCTAACCGTTTTGATGTGAACTACATAGGCAAAGACGGCAAGGAACACAGGGTGGTTATGATACACAGGGCGCTGTTCGGTTCATTGGAGAGATTTTTCGGCGTGCTCATCGAGCATTACAAAGGCGCGTTTCCGGTCTGGCTCTCGCCGATACAGGCGGCTGTTTTGACGCTGACTGACCGTTCCGTGGAGATCGCGGGCGGCTTGGTTGAAAAGCTCAAGGAGGCCGGCATAAGGGTGAAACTCGTTGATGACAATGACAAGATAGGGGCGAAGATAAGGGACGCAACCATGGAAAAGATCCCGTACATGCTTATCATAGGCGATAAAGAAGTGGAGAACAACACGGTGTCGGTACGCAAGCGCACCGGGGAAGAAACTAAGGATGTGAAGCTGGAGGATTTTATTGCGATGGTAAAGGGCAGGATCGCGACGAAGGACCTGACGATTTAGCAAGTATATTTCCGGCTGGCGGTCATTGCGAGGAGCCGTTTTGTTCTTTGGCGACGAAGCCTACAGTCCATGGAACATGGAAATCTCAGTTCCACCGATAAGCCTTTAAGGGCGCGGCAAGCCGCAAAAGAACAGAGATTGCTTCGTCGCTGAGGAGCGCGCTCCTCGCAATGACGGCATGGTTCTGATAAAAGAAAGGTATATTTTTTGGCCAAAACAAAAACATTATTCAGCTGTTCGAACTGCGGCGCCTCGTCCCCTAAATGGCTCGGGCGCTGCCCGGTTTGCAACGAGTTCAACACATATATCGAAGAGACCGTGGTCGACAGGAAAAAATCCGGCGAATACCGGGGTTTTGACGAGACCAGGATGAGTTCATTGGCTGACATCAATGTCAAGAACGAGCAGCGCATTAAGACCGGCATGGAAGAGATAGACCGGGTGTTTGGCGGAGGCATTGTCAAGGGTTCGCTCGTGCTTATGGGCGGCGAGCCCGGCGTGGGTAAGTCAACGCTGGCGCTTTCCATAGCCGACAAAGTGGCTTTGGCCGGGAACAAAGTAATGTATTTTTCAGGCGAGGAATCCCTGGAACAGATAAAACTCCGGGCCGACAGGACGGGCGTAAAAGCGGAGAAATTGATCCTGGTCACAGAGACGGGCATAGAAAAGATAACGTCGCTCATGGAAAAGGAAAAGCCGGCTTTGGCTGTCATAGACTCTATCCAGACCACTTTCAAGGAAGATCTGGACTCGGTCGCCGGAAGCGTAAACCAGGTCAAGGAAAGCTGCGCCCAGCTTATGTACGCGGCGAAAAAAAGCGGTATTCCTATAATAATAATAGGGCACGTGACAAAAGACGGCAATATTGCCGGTCCTAAGATGCTCGAACATATGGTGGACGCTGTCCTTTACTTTGAGGCCGAGAAGTATTATCAGTTCAAGATACTCCGCGCCGTGAAGAACAGGTTCGGTTCCACAAATGAGATAGGCATATTTGAGATGACAAACGAGGGCATAAAGGAAGTGAAAAGCCCTTCGAAAATGCTACTGGACAGCTTAAAGGACAATAAGACCGGGTCAAGCATTGTGACGGTCATGGAAGGCACGAGGCCGCTGCTTCTTGAGATACAGGCGCTTACAGCCAGACGCAACTACGGCATACCGCAGAGGACTGTGACAGGTATAGATTACAACAGGTTCCTTATAGTGCTTGCCATACTCGAAAAGATGCTTGAACTGCACCTGGAAAACCAGGATATTTTCATAAATGTGGCCGGCGGAATAAAGATAGTCGAGACAGCGTGCGACCTGGGCGTCGCGGCCGCGATATATTCAAGTTATAAGGAAAGCAAGGTATCAACCAAGATGGCCTTTATTGGGGAACTGGGGCTTGACGGCGAAGTGAGGCCCGTGCAGTTCATAGACCAGCGGGTAATGGAAGCCGAAAGGCTGGGTTTCGCGGCGTGCGTGATACCGGCAAGGAGCGCGCCGGTGAAGACGACGATGGAAGTTATAAAGATAGGAAACGTGAGTGAGTTGAAGAAACTTATATAAAGGAGATGAAGGCAGTTTTAAGTTTTAAGTTCTAAGATTTAATCTTAAATCTTAAAACTTAAAACTTGGAACTAAAAAGCACCACATTAAACTATGGAAAGGAGGTGAAAACAATGAATGCGACATTACTAGCAGCAGCCATACCGTCCGCAATTGCAGTTATTTTCTTAATAATTATCATAGCCCAGTTTATAATTTATAACGGGAAAATTAAGAAAATGAACCTGTCAAAGAAACTCGTCGACACCAGCGTCATAATTGACGGCAGGATCAACGACATCTGCGAATCAGGCTTCATGGAGGGTCAGCTTATCGTGCCGCGCTTTGTCCTGCAGGAACTGCAGTTCATAGCCGACTCGTCCGACCACATGAAAAGGAACAAAGGCAGAAGGGGCCTTGACCTCTTGAACGCCCTGAAAAAGAATCCCGGTATCTCGATAGAGATAATGGACAGGGATTATAAGGAGATAAGGGCCGTGGACGAGAAACTCGTAGCCATGGCAAAGGACCTCGGCGCTAAAATCCTGACTAATGATTTTAACCTAAATAAAATTGCCGAGATCCAGGGAGTGAAGGTGCTGAACATTAACGACCTTTCCAACTCCATCAAGCCGACTTTCCTTCCGGGAGAGACTATATCAGTCAAGATAGTAAAGGAAGGAAAAGAGAAAGAGCAGGGGATAGCGTACTTAAACGACGGGACCATGATAGTAGTCGACGGCGCCAGGCGGCACATGAACAAAAAGATAGACGTGACCGTGACTAATGTGCTCCAGACCGACGCGGGAAGGATGATATTCGCGAGGTTTGAGACCAATGGCAAGGATTACAGCAACGAGCACCGCAACGATAACAGAAGGGACCCGAGGCACGACAATAACAGGAGAGACAACAGAAAATGAAGAACGCAGTTATAGTCGTGGCCGCAGGCAAAGGCAAAAGGTTTAAGAATAAATTGCCGAAACAGTACGTCAAAGTGGGAGGCAGGGAGATCCTGGCGCACAGCCTGGATAACTTTGAGAAGTCGCCGCTTATTGACGCGATTGTGCTTGTGGTTTCGCCCGAATACGCGCCTTACGCGCGTAAGATGGCGGTGAAATACGGCTATAAGAAGATAAAAGGCATTGTAAACGGAGGAGCCGAAAGGTTTCACTCCGTTTACAATGCCGTAACATTTTTAAGGGATTTTAGCCCCGAGAACGTGCTTATTCACGACGGCGCCAGGCCAAAGATCGGCGCGGCAATTATAAAGAAAGTGATCACGGCTCTTAAGAAAGAAAAAGCCGTGATACCGGTAAACAGGATATTTGCCACGGTAAAACAGGTGAAAGACGGTTATATAGAAAAGACCATAGACAGGAACACTCTGAGAACGGCCCATACGCCTCAGGGGTTCAAGTACAGGGAATTGTTGAAATTATACGAAATAGGCAACCTGGAGTTCCGCAAGCCCACGGATGATGCGGCTGTTTTTGAGGCGGCGGGGATAAGGGTGAAGGTGATAGAGGATGAAGAAGAGAATGTGAAGGTGACGGTTAAAAAGGATATACATAAGTTGTTAAGCCAAAAGCCTAAAGCCAAAAGTAAAGGGATTAAGGTTTAAAGTAAAAGTAAGGAAAGCAAAAGAAAGGTCGTTTTTGAACTACTTGAACTACTTGAACTACTTGCTCTCTACTTTACTTTTGTCTTTTGGCTTTTGGCTTAAAAACTTAAACGCGAGGTCTTATGAGAATCGGAATCGGCTATGACGTTCACAGGCTCGTTAAAGGCAGAAAGCTCTTCCTCGGAGGCGTTGAGTTTGAGAACTCCGAACTCGGCCTTGAGGGCCACTCTGACGCTGATGTCCTGATACACGCGCTTATGGACGCCATGCTCGGCGCGGCCGGGTTTAACGATATCGGCTATTACTTCTCTGACAAAGACGAGAAATACCGCGGGATACGCTCAACCGAACTTTTAAAACAGGTTAACACGCTTATAAAGAACGCCGGTTACGCCATAGAAAATATCGACACCATAGTCGTGGCCGAGTACCCAAGGGTGGCCCCGAAGATAGAGGATATAAAGAAAATCCTGGCGGAAACTCTGGGAATCAGTATTAAGCAGGTCGGCGTAAAAGCCACGACAGAAGAAGGCCTGGGATTTACGGGAAGAAAAGAAGGCATAGCCGCGCACGCTGTGGTGCTGTTGAAATAGCCGGATTTTGTAGAGAAGGGGCTTACCCCCTCTCTCAGCAGGATATTGCCGCAGGCCGTCGTTCAGAGCCAACGGCGAGAGGGGGCAAGCCCCTCTCTACAGGTTTGTATTTTTTTTATTTTAAAACCAACACAAAGGACAAAACATGCGACTTTACAACACGCTTTCACAGAAGATAGAGGAATTTACGCCCGTCACCCCCGGAGAGGTCAAGATCTACGCCTGCGGGCCGACCGTTTATAACTATTTCCACATAGGCAATTCCAGGGTGTTTACGCTGTTTGACACATTCAGGAGTTACCTTAGATACCGCGGATATAAGGTTACATTCGTTCAGAATATAACCGATATTGACGACAAGATCATCAACAAGGCCAAGGACGAGGGCGTGCTTTGGAGTGATATCGCGAAGCAGTACACGGACGCGTATATCGAAGATATAAAAAAAATGAACATAGAACTGCCTGATGTAAGCCCGAAGGCCACTGAAGAAATACCGGGTATGCTTGCCCTGATAAAAAAACTGGTCGACGAAGGCACTGCTTATGTTTCGAAGAACGGTGTTTATTTCGAGGTTGAAAAGTTTCCGGCTTACGGGGAACTGTCCCACCAGAACCTGGAAGAACTGCAGGAAGGCGCCAGGGTTGACGTGGATGACGAGAAGAAAAGCGGGCTTGATTTCGCTTTGTGGAAGTTCACAAAACCGGGGGAGCCTTCGTGGGAGAGCCCGTGGGGCGCGGGCAGGCCTGGCTGGCATATAGAGTGTTCAGCCATGTCATCACGGTACTTAAGCAATACTTTTGATATACACGGCGGCGGGGCGGACCTTGTGTTCCCGCACCATGAGAACGAGCGTGCCCAGTCTGAGGCCGCAAACCACGAGCGGTTTGTCAACTATTGGATGCACGTGGGCTACATGAACATAGACGGCGAAAAGATGTCCAAGTCAAAGGGCAACTTTGTTTTTGTCAGGGACATCATAAAGGACTATTCAGCAGAGGTCATAAGGATGTTCATACTCTCGGCGCACTACCGGGGTCCGATCGACTTTTCCAGGGAAAATGTCGAAGCGGTTAAAAAAGGATATACCGAGATCAGCTATACGCTTCAAAGGCTCGCGCAGTTAGACGGCGCGGCGCCGGACAAAAAGAGCCCTTATATAAAATCTTTTATTGACGCGCTTGATGAGGATTTTAACACGGCCAAGGCGCTGGGCATAGTTTATGAAGCCGTGAACGACGCAAAGAACCTGATACTGGGCAAAAAAATAGACAAATACGAAGGCGATATAAAGGCCAATCTTAAGATGCTGGAATCCGATATAAAGGAAATGGCGCAGGTCCTGAAAATATCGCCGAAATTTGAAGCGCCTGAGGCAAAGGCGAAAGAACTGGTCAAAGAGATAGAAAAGATGCGCGTGGAAAAAAACTATGAAAAAGCGGACACCCTGAAAAAAGAGGTGAACAGCCTGGGGTATTTGCTGGAGTTCACCAAGACGGGCGCGTTCATCATAAAGGAGCTCAAATAAGTGTTCATATACGGAAGGAACGTCATAAGGGAAGTCATCACGGGCAATAAAAGGGAAATAAAAGAGATACACATGATAGACAGGATAAAGGACGCGGGGGACATACTCACCGCGGCCAAGGCCAAAAACATAAAGGTGATCTTTGAGACCCGCGATAAGCTGGATAAGGTTACGGGCACGGACAAAAACCAGGGCATAGCGGCGCTTATTGACGATGTGAAGACCGTATCTTTGGAGGAATTCCTCTGCACACACAACGATACAAACCTGACCATAGCCGTGCTGGACGAAGTCGAGGACCCGCATAATTTCGGGGCCATAATCAGGAGCTGCGAAGTGCTGGGCGTTGCGGGCATAATAGTTCCCACAAGAAGAAACGCTCCGATAAACGACACGGTATATAAAACCTCCTCAGGCGCGGTTGACATTATCGACATAATAGAAGTGGTCAATATAAACCAGGCCCTGGAAGCGCTAAAGAAGAACGGTTTCTGGATATACGGCATGGATATGGCCGGGGATAAGTTCCTGGACGGGATAGAGTTTGACAGGAAATCAGCGATAGTCCTGGGCAACGAAGGCAAAGGCATGAGGCCGCTGGTAAAGAAAAACTGCGACTTTTTGGTTAAAATAAGGCAGGCCGGCAAACTGGACAGCCTGAACGTCAGCAACGCCGCAGCCATAGTGTTCTATCAGGCCATGCTGCAAAGTGGCAAACCGAAATAGGATTGTTTGAAAGGCAGGCTGTCATTGCGAGGAGGCGTTTTAGTTTTATGCCGACGAAGCAATCTCAGTTCCACCGATAAGCTCTAAAATCGAAGTGCTCTGCAAAAGGACAGAGATTGCTTCGTCGCGGAGAGGCTCGCTCCTCGCAATGACGATAAAAACCCAATAAATACGTTGAAAACCGACAAGAAGGTCGTAAAATACCAATTGACAATTGTTTGATATTACGTTATTTTATATACCGTTTCAAATTGGCGCTCAAACGTCCATAGTTGAGTGCTTTTGTTTTTTAAAGGTCTCAAGCGGGCGCTTAGCTCAGTTGGTTAGAGCATCTGCCTTACAAGCAGAGGGTCGGGGGTTCGAGTCCCTCAGCGCCCACCATTTTTGCTGACGCAAAAATGGAGAGAGTAGAGAGTAGAAAGGTGATAGTAGATAAGGCAAAAACAGTACAAAAAAGCCTTGAAATTAGGGGCGAGAAAGTATAATATAGATAACGTTTCAAATTGTTCTTTGGATGTTAAAAGTGACTTCGTTTGGACATTCTTTCGGGAATCGAAAATCGAAAATAGAGTCGTATGAGGGTAGATTACCGGTGAGGGATTCCGCACACCGTTGGATAGTCTACCCTACATATTGGGGGTGTAGCTCAGTTGGTTAGAGCGCTAGCCTGTCACGCTAGAGGCCGAGGGTTCGAGTCCCNNGCCTGCCTGTCACGCAGGAGGCCACGAGTTCGAGTCTCGCCACTCCCGCCAAAAAAGATGGCCAGCTTATGCTGGCCATCTTTTTTGGCAGAGCAATAGAGCGAGATGGAGAACAATAGAGAAATCTAATACAAATCCATCTCGCACTATTGCGGTCTATTGCTCCCGCTCTATTGCTCTCCGCCGGCTTTGTTTTGACAAGGTTTGTACAACAAAATACTTTGAGGGAGGTATTTTTATGGCATTCATGTTCGAGAACCTAAAGGTCTACCAGTACGCCCACCAGATCGCTTGCGAGCTCACGGACTTCACAGAGACTTTCCAAAGGGGTAAATGGTACTTAAGCGACCAGCTAAACCGCGCAGTCTTGTCCATCCCCAATAACATCGCCGAAGGCAACGGTCGTTACCACAAAAACGACAGAAAACAATTTTTTTACATCGCACGCGGGTCTGCTTATGAATGCGTCTGTCTCCTGCAAATGTGCGCCAAAAAGAACCTGATGGACAATGTCAAATACGAGGAATACAAAGCCCGGCTTGATGAGGTGTGCAGGATGATAATGGGGTTAATTCACGGGCTTGAAAGACCTGTTGACACTTCGGTATGATAAATGGCTGACCCAAAAATCTGAATTCCCGGCATGATAAATATGCTATAATTGGCATGATTAAAAAACTGCCCCTGAAGTGATATCGTAAATTCCATTCAGGGCGCTGATAATGGAGGATTCCACATGGCGTTGCCAAAACCAGAAAGCAAAGCAGTCATCGCCTATATAGGAAAATTCCCTGAGGACGTGGCTGAGACCCTGCGAAAAGTCCGGGCAACTATCCGAAGAGCCGCGCCGAAGGCGGAAGAAACCATCAGCTATATGATGCCGGGTTACAGGCTGAACGGGCAGCTTGTTTGGTTTGCCGCATTTAAGGAACACATAGGATTTTTTCCAAGAGGGTCATCGGCGATTGAAGCCTTCAAAAAGGAATTGGCAGGCTACAAACTGTCAAAAGGCACCGTGCGTTTTCCTTTGGACAAACCAATACCTTTCGGCTTGATCGGGAAAATGGTCAAATTCAGGGTGAAAGAAAATATGGCGGCAGGAAAAAAAGACGGTAAAATCCGGTAGATACGGCTGCATTTCCGGGAACAAATGGAACATATGCGCAGCCTGTATCGTCTAAATAATGCACAGATATTAAATTAAGCGCCTGGAGGCTTTATGAAAATATTAAAGATAACACTTCTTTTTTTTATTGCTGTTTTAACCGCTTTCGGCTGTAAACAGGCTTCCATAACCACGCCTACTTCCGTGAACCAGTGGGGCGGATTTGGCAGCGGCAACGGGCAGTTCAGTAATCCGCAATTCATAGCGCTGGACGGGTCCGGGAACGTATATGTGACGGATATGGGGAACAACAGGATACAGTACTTCACCAGTTCAGGTTCATATACCGGACAGTGGGGCGGTTCCGGCAGCGGCAACGGGCAGTTTAATTCCCCGGGCGGGGTGGCTGTGGACGGGTCCGGGAACGTATAT
>PMTB01000008.1 GCA_003167475.1 candidate division FCPU426 bacterium
GTTATAGTCTGTGAAATAGTCGGCGTCACGGAAGGCGTAATGGTCGGCGTTACGGTCGGCGTAGAAGTCTGTGTTATTGTCGGCGAAACCGTGTTCGTCACGACGACAAAGGCCACCCAGTTTGAGTAGGCATTGTTCCACTCGGCGACATTCTGGACGCCGGTGGGGGTCGCGGTCGGGGTGTAAACCGGCGTATTAGTATAGGTAGGAGTTCTTGTAAAAGTCGGGGTGAAACTGGGCGTCGGTGAGGCCAGGGAATAGTACTCATAGGCGCCGATATCTACTATGGATTCATTGGGCCTGGCGTTTCCTATATAATCCACCGCGGGCGCGTTTGTGTTCAATCCGTTGTTCCTGCTTGTTGAGCCTGAATTTAAACGTAGGTCCGGGATTCCGCTTGTCAGCGGGTTCATGACTTCGCCCGCCGCCGTGACGCCGTATTTGCAATTCACAAAATTCGCATTAGTTGTCTGCTGCTGGAAGGCGCAATTCTTAAAATTCGTGAACCACGCCGTATTTATCCCGCTTAAGTCCGTGGTATTGCCGATAAAAAGCGTATTCTGTATAAGCGCGTTCCCGTTCGCGTTCGTGCTTCCCTGATAATAGTACCCGTAATAATTGTTAAAAATAGTGTCGTTCATCAATTTTATCTGCAAATAGTTGTTGCCACCGTTATTATAAACAGCGGCATAATTTGTTCCGGTGAAGCCATACAGCAGGCAATTTTCAAGATATGGTTCATTACTTAAACCGCTTACGTTATCGCCCGTCAGATAGATACCGTTTTCAAATGCATTACCCACTATGGAACACTGCTTAAAGGCCAGGTTTGTCAGGTTGCTGTCTGCAAATATGACGTCATTATTTGTGGTTGATGTATCGGTCCTTTCGATCGTGCAGCCGGTGAATGTCACATTCGCGTTTATCGCCCCTTTTACATAAACCGTATACCCGCCGCCCGACGAATGGTCNNAATGGTTGTTGCTGTCCCTCCCGCGTAATTTGACTGGTAAAGGATGGTAGGGTTGGAGCCGGTGCCTGTGATCGTATAAGTATTGCCCGCGGCCGAGGTTATATTCACATTTTTGCTGTTGCTGGTGAAAGCAATATTATCCGTTATATTAGAAGTAAGCTGGAGGGTGTCCCCGTTGTTGACCGTGCCGCTTGCGTAAGCCGCGGTTATGGTGGTGAAGGTTTGGCCGCCTCCAACAAGGACAATGGCGGCGCTTGCCAGCGAAGGGATAAACAATGACAAAAATAATATAAATACAGACATACCAAGCTTGTTAAGCTTCGGCGTTAGTCTGTTTTTAGTCATTGGCTTTTCCTCTCTTAAAATTTAGCGATTTTGCCGCAAAAAGCCGTTCATATTATATTTTCCACCGGTGTACAGGTCTTCTTTCATAAGATACGAATACTCCGGATATTTTTTCTCGTCAAATAAGGCAAAGTACTCTTTCCCGTTCTGAAGATAGGGCAGCCTGTTAACCTGCACCACAAAACACACCTGGTTCGATTGCCCGACGCCCAGCCCCGTTATATTCCATACCAGTACCACGTACGGTCCGTAAATCACCTGGCTGCACCCGTTGGTGCAGCTTACAAAATCAGTGACCAGGGGAATGGTATCCCATACAGTGAAGTTAGCGTTCGCGGTGCCGTTGTTCGTATATACCAGGCAGTAATTGACCTGGTCGCCGAGGCTGTAAATATGCCTGTCTATGGTTTTTGTAAGTACTATTACAAGCGGCGGCGTGGGGGTGTATGTCAAAGTCGGCGTTAATGTCACCGACAAGGTCCATGTCAATGTCGGCGTCAATGTCCATGTGAGCGAGGTGGTGATGGAGGCTGTCGCCGTCTGCGTCATTGTGTATGTGGCTGTCGGAGAAACCGTGATGGTTTTGCTTATTGTCGGCGTCGGGGAAAAAACAATGAACGCCACGGCGTTTGTCGTGTTGGCGTCGGAATTCGCCCTGTTCTGCACGCCTGTCGGAGTGGGTGAAGCCGCGCCGGTGACTGTAAAAGAAATACAGGCCTGCGCTTCGAGGGATAATCCCGGGTTTGCGTAAATATTACAGTTTTTTACGGCGACTATCGCGTAATAAGTGCCCGGCGCCCATCCGCCCGGAACCGTCATGTATACGGGAGCCCCCGCGGCTTCCATGCCGCATGGAGTGTCGGTATTATTATGCCACGCGCTGTCTCCATTGCACTGGCTCGTCCTGCCGCCGCCGACGTTGTTATTCAGGACATCCATTCCCGATTCAGAAACCAGTATCGACTGGCCTGCCGTGCCCCCGTTCTGAAAGGCGCACTGGTTTGACAAAGCCGCCATATAAGCGACTTTACATCCTCCATTGTCGCCTTTGAACTGAAAGGTCACGGTCACATTGGCTCCCGCAGCCACGGAACCGGGCGAAACCGCCAGGTTCTGTATGGTAGCTCCCGCGAAAAGGCCGGCTGGTTTTAAAGCCAGTATAAAAAATAACAATATGACAATCCCGTATGTTTTCAGAAAATTACCAGGCGCTCTGTGGTTTTGGGATATCATATCAGTTCTCATAGCCCTTCTCCTTGCCCTTCGGATAATCCGCTCTCGCGCGATATCCATGGGACGTGCATGTTTTCCTGGTCTTTCCAGTCTTTAAAACGTCCTGTTCCGTACAGATAATTCCTTTGGTCCAATAAGGCTAAAAATTCCCTGTGCCGGTTAAGGAACGGATAACTTGTTATCTTGCCCCAAAAACATACAGTAACAACGGAGTTTGCGGGCAGGTTGACCGACCACGAGATAAGCGAGCCCGCCTGGGTGCACGCATTGTCGCATCCCACATAGGTCAGGCACGCGGGTATGGTATCCCAGATCTTAAATCCGCTGACTAAGCTTGCCGTGCCGTTCGAGGCGGCGATGCAGTATGTTATCGTGTCCCCGAAAACCGCCGTTGATGTGTTCACGGATTTCGTAATGGTCACGCCTGTCAGCTGCGTGACGGTGAGGGTCGGTGAGAATATCGGGGTATTTGAAGCTGTGGGGGTCTTTGTACAGGTCACGGTAATAGTGGAAGTCGGGGGCAGCGGGGTCGGCGTAGAAGTCGATGAGGGGCAATAATTCGACATCACCACGGTTGAAACCAGCGTCGGTGACGCAAGGTAGGTAAGATAAGCCTTATTATACCAGGTGAGGCACTGCGTCGTGCTGCCGCTGTACATCACAACCGTGAAACCAAGGTCATAGCAATAACCGCCCCCCGGGAAACCGTGCGGGAAAGTGAAAGTATATGTTTTTCCGGATCCGCCCTGGGTGATATTGCCGCTTTGCTTGGGGTCCGGGTTATTGTAAGGGCCGGTAAAATTCCACGCGTCCGGAGTTGATGACCAATCGTCAAAAATAGTGAGCGGATTCGTGACATAGCCTGCGGTATTGCAGATATGAAGGTTAAAAGAGATGTTATCCGAGCTTACTATTCCCGTGGTCTTACTTGCGGTTTTTAACAGGCTGAATGCCGGCGCCGCGATCGTCATAGTTACGGTGGGAGTGGCTGTCGGCGACGGGCAGAAGTTATTCAGCACCACGGTTGAAACGATCGTGGGCGAGCCCAGGTAGATCAGGTTCGCGTCATTGTCCCATGTCAGGCAATTGGCCACGGGATTATCAGCGTACAAAGAATAAACAAGATCGTCGCATATGGTGGGGCATCCGGTGCATGTGACTCCGAGAAAACCGTCA
>PMTB01000131.1 GCA_003167475.1 candidate division FCPU426 bacterium
CGTCACAGCCGCGGATACAGGTACTCCCACACCTGTCCCGACATCCACAGGTGTGTTAACGGCGACGTATACGCCTACCGTTACAATCACTGTTACAACCACAAATACCCCGTCTGTCACCATTACCGCGACTGCAAGCCCGACAAGCACCCAAAGTAACACCGCTTCAATCACCGCAACAGCAACCGCGACGCAGAGCGCCACGGCAACTTTCACGGAAACGCCGTTTATCACCGTGACAGATACTGCGACCGTGACGCAAAGTTTTACCGCAACCCCGAGCCCCACGCTTACCCGGACTTATACGGCGACTTTTACTTTTACGCAAACCGCGAGTTTTACGGCCACAGGCACCTGCACCATGTCGTTTACAATATCGCCGACGCCCATGCCGACCGGCACCATAACACCGACAGCGACGGCGACACCGGGGAAAACCCCGTTTTGTTTTGAGGTGCTGGGCGCTTTCCCAAACCCTTTCAATACGCAGACAAAAATATTTTATAAAGTCTGCGAAGACTCGGACGTGGACGCGGTGATATATACGGCCAGCGGCGAGACCGCGCGCAGGATACACCAGCGGGCGGCGCGGGGGTGGAATTCCATAGCCTGGGACGGAAAGAATGACGCAGGCAGGAGCGCGGCAAGCGGAGTGTTCGTTTACTGCATAGAAGCGGTATCAGGCGGTGAAAGACAAAAATTATGGGGCAAGGTAGCCCAGGTAAAATAAAAACGGGGTGGGAGTTGAAAAAAGTACTATTGGCAATCCTGGCAGCCTGCGTGTGCGGGAGCTGCCTGACAGCCGGCGCTGAGTCTGCGGAACCACAAGTTCCAACTTTGACAAGATATCCCCGTACGCCAGGGCTGCGGGCATGGGCGAGGCGTTTACGGCCGTGTCGGACGGCACCTATGGCCTGTATTACAATCCGGCGGGCATAGCCTCCGCGCCGGGAAACGAGGCGCAGTTTTCCCACATAGACTGGTTTCAGGGCATAAGTTATGATTACCTGTCATTGGTAACGCCGTCTCCCGTCTTTGAGAACGCGAAGATCGGTTTTGCCNNCGGGACTTTTCAGGCTTGGCGAACTGACAAAAACAGGCGCAATGGACACGGTTGATCCGTCTTACCTGGACAGTTATGCCGCGTCAGGCGCTTTGAACAGCAAATTTTACCCGTATGATTTTTTTCTTGCCCTGGGGTGCGGGATTGATATAAGCCCGGATATTTCAGCGGGCCTAAAGCTGAAATATACATCGCAGAATATAGATACTTACAGCGGCGCGGATTTCACGGCCGGAGCCGGACTGTTATACAGAATATCACTTGATAACAACAGGCTGCAGATCGGGTTGGATCTGGAAAATATGGGCACGGAAATAACAATGTTAAGTACGGGCTTTGCCCCGCCGCTGATCTTCAATGCCGGCGTTTCCGACAGCATGAAAATATGGGATGGCTCGCTCCTTGCCTGTGCGCGGGCGGAAATTCCGGCGGATTACAATAATGAGTATTCCCTGGGGCTGGAATACTGGTTCCGCGATATGTTTGCCCTGCGTCTGGGATATGAGGCCGGCGCGTTTAACCGCCCGTCTATCGGGGCGGGCTTGAAGTATATGGGATTTGAACTTGATTACGCGTATATAAATTATCAGGACCTTGGCGCGACACAGCGCCTGTCGCTGCTGTACAGCTGGGGAACGCCTCCGCTAAAACTAAAAGTGAGTCCGCGGGTGTTTTCGCCAAATAACGACAAAATCCTGGATTACGCGTATTTTTATCCGTCACTTGGCAGCCGTGAAAAGTTGTCCGGGCTTTATCTGGAAATTTTTGACCCGTCCGGGCGGGAAATGCTCTCTAAAGTCCCGGTGCAGGATAAGTTTTCAAAGACGGTCAAATGGGACGGGGAAGTTGACGGCAAGGCCCTTCCCGACGCGGTGTATAAAGCGCGCGTATCCGCGGTGTATGAGAACGGGGTGTCAACTTCAAACATGGCCGATGTGGAAATAGACAATACCCCGCCGGAGATGAAAGCCGGAATAATGCCGGACCCGGCTATGCCGGCGCAAAACGGTCCCGCTGTTGTCCCGGTCACATTCGCTTTGCAGGCACAGGACCGCAATGGCGTGGCAGGCTGGAGGTTCGTGATATGGGATTCCGCCAAAAAAATATTTTTCACCGAAGCCGGCAAAGGCGGGCCCCCGGAGCGGCTTACATGGGCGGGGAAAAGCACGGATAACAGGGACGTAACCGGGGACAGTGATTTTTATTACAGCCTGGTAACTACGGATAATGCCGGGAACAAGGGCATGACAAAACCGCAGCCCCTTAAGGTTTACGCGGCGGACATCAGGCTGGAATTTTCTTCGGATACGCTTTTTGACCTTGGGCAGGCAAACGTGAAGATATCCGCTTATGCCGCGCTCAAAGCCATGAAAAAAACCATAGACAAATACCCGGGATCTCGGATAACGGTCACAGGATACACGGATGACACACAGCCGCAGGGCATAAAGTACAACAATAACACGGAACTTTCAAAGGACCGCGCCGAAGCCGTGAAATACTTCATGATAAATATGATAGGGTATGATGAGCACAGGATCGCGGCCGCCGGTTACGGCGAGCTTTATCCGGCAGGGGATAATACCACAGAGGAAGGGCGCAGGCAAAACAGGAGAGTGGAAATATCGGTTTATAAATAGCCATGGCGCCGTTTTTGCAGCAGCATGTTATTGTATTTGCACCTGTGTCCGCCCGCTGAGGGCTTTAAAGGCTGGAAGTGGGTCGTAGCGTTCGATAATCGAGAACGAAAATTGATCAGCAAGCTTGGAGGGTATTATAGAAGGGCTGGAAGAACCATTTCAAACCCCTTGACCTTCCGCCCAGCTTCTGTTTAAATATACCTGTTCAAACAATCCATTAAAGGAGTTTTTATGGCATTTTGGGGCACCGCTATATCCATGAACGACACTTACGCCGATATATTCGGATCATTTATGGAAATGTATAATGACGGCATGCAGGTGAAGGATATTTCCGCCAAGCTCATCGCGGACAACCAGGACCTGATAAACGACGGCGAGGAAAAGCATAACTTCTGGTTCGCGCTTGCCCGCGCCCAGTGGGAATGCAAGGAATCCGACCCGAAAGTGCTTGAAACCGTGAAAACGATAGTGGAATCCGGCGCGGACATAGAATTGTGGCAGTTCTTAAAGGCCGACGAAGGGGAAATAGCCGTGAGAAAACAGGTGCTGGCGAGATTTTACGCGGAACTGCAGACGGAGAAATTCAAGCCGAGGGAAAGAAAGAAAAAAAAGGAGCAATTATGAGCGTTCAGCTGATAATTGCGGGTATTATTTTTTTGGCGGTCATAATGTTGATTATGTCTTCAGGTAAATATAAAGGCGCTGTCATTACGGCCGAAGAGCTTAAATCCCAGATTGCTGAAAAAACAAAAATGACACTGCTTGACGTCAGGACGCCGGCTGAATTCACTTACGGCCATATTACAAACGCGGTAAATTTACCGCTGCAGTCGCTGGAAACATCGGTCACAGGGGTCGTCCCGGACAAAGCCTCATACGTAGTCACGTATTGCGCGTCGGGAAGAAGGTCTGCCGAGGCGTCGAAACTGCTTGTTAAGATGGGTTATACCAATCTGAGAAATTACAGCGGCTCCATGAACGACTGGATGCGGCGTGGAAATCAAATAACCAAGTAAGGTTTTCATAATCAATTCTCCAACGATTTTCACTTTCCCTTTGTCATTTCCAGTGGTATTATATGGATAAGGAGGGCGCCAATGCAAAAGATTATAGTTTGTATTTACGCAATCCCTAACAACACTGTAGAGAGGGTGCTTGCTCCCTCTCCCAGCGGGCCTTGCCCATGGTTCTGCATTATGCGCAAGTGAATGGCAGCGGTACGGAATACAAACAATAAAAGGGAGGAAAAAACATGAAACTAAAAAAACATCAAGGCAACACCGCAATCAAAGTCACCGCAAGCAAAACGCTCCTTCTGGCCTGGAACGTGATCTGCATCCCCGCGATAGCGGGCTTCCTCTTTATGATGATAAAACACCACAGCCTGCACTGCCTGGCGGGCCTGATATCAATCCTCCTGGCATACCTCATAGTATTCATCCCGCTGCTTGGAATCTACCTGAAAATCGGCGGGGGATTCCTGGAGCACAGGGACATTTTCTGTAATACCATGACCATAAAGACCGCAGACATTGAAAGCCTATGGCCGGGCCGAAGCAGCGTGTGGGTGGTGATACCGAAAAAGAAAGCCAAGCTGGACCCGTTCTGGATAAACCCGATGTTTTTCAACTCAGGCGACAAACAAAGGATAATGGAACAGCTACCGGTGAAGGAAAGACGGAAGTAGGTTGATTTTGTAGGGACAGCGCTCCCGCGTTGTCCGCACGCGGTGGCTGGATTTTATTTTGAATATTAGGGAGAGTACATTGGTCAGAACAAACAAAAATCAAAAGGATGGAAAAGAGATTGTATTGTTTATACTTGTTTTTTTGCTTTATGTATTAGGAGTTGGTTTTATTACACACGGACTCGTGGTAAGACAGGGCGGTTTTTCAATAGTGATTTTTATGTTTGGAGTACTTACGGTATATGGGGTCATTCCTACAGTCTTTATGCAAAAATTATTTGTCAGCAAGGTTATTTGGAAAGTTTCGGTAATTATTAACACTACGTTTATTCTTATGGTATATATTTGTTTTTACAAGCAATTAAACGGATTTATAGCTGATGCCGCAATGAATAACAGCCTTTTTGGAGTTACGGTGAGTAAGGGATGGAGAGGGCCCTTACCTTTTCAGTTGCCCGTGGCCGATTTGGTATTGTGTGAATTTATTGGATGGTTTATGTTGACTGAAGCCATCAGTTATTATTTTGAGGATTATTTAATCAAACAAAAGATGCATTTAAAATAATTTGACGCAGGTTTGTAAATTAATTTAAGGCCATCACCTAAAAGTTATGCACACAAACAATAAAATATCAGGTATTTTTTTGTCCCCCGTAGGGATGGGCCCATGTGCCCGTCCGTTGTGGGATGTAAAACGGATAAATCAAATCAACGCCCTGCGGCGGGCGGACACATAGGTCCGTCCCTACGCAGAAACTATCACACCCAAATCAAAACCTTTTCAAAAACAAACCCTATTTTAATAATTTCCATGCTTGCTTTTATCAAAAAATATTTGTTTTAATCCCCCCACTTTTCATTATCAAAAGTTAGGTTTCACGCACTCCACAAACTGCCTTAAAAATATAGCCTTTCCTTTCCTTTAATCTGTGGAAACACCCCAAAAACCTATTGACAGTGGGAGACAGGGGGCGTAAAATGTAGAAAAGTGGGATAAAGTGGCATATAAAGGCATGAAAAGGGACGAAGTTGTATGGTTTTGGTATAAGTTTTTATATTATATATATAGGAGATGACGATGGTTATTAAAACTGGGTTTGTGGGGAAGTATCAGCACAACCTCGACGACAAGAACAGGGTTTCGCTTCCCGCGAAGATAAAGAAATATATCGAGGAAGTGGCTTCGTCGCCTGAGTATGGTGAGCGTATCATGCTCACCAAGGGGCCGGACAACTGCATAGAGGGTTTTATGGTCTCGGATTGGCAGTCTATGGCCGAAAAAGTACAGAGCAATATGAGCTTCAAACGGAACCCGGAAGACGAGGAGCTCGAAGAGATAGCCATGAACGCGGACCAGGTTTCCATAGACAAAAGCGGCAGGATAATGATAAACGCCGACCTTAAGAAACACGCGGGGTTGAACAAAAGCGCGGTTTTTGTGGGCGCGATCGACAGGTTCCGTATTTGGAACCCGGACAAACTGGCTGAAAAATACAACGGGAGGTAAGTGATGGGCATTAAAACCGAAAGCAAGAAAGTTGTCGTTCTTATCCTGAAGGGCAACATAGACATCGAGGATATGCTGGCTTTAAAGGGCATAGTGAGCACTTTTATAGAGAAGGAGAATTTCTACTTCATACTCGATTTTTCCGGCGTGGACCACGTCAATGTCTCGGGCATCGAGTACTTAAATGAGCGCAAGGAACGCGCGCGCGTCATGGGCGGCGACGTGAAGATAATCGGTTCTTCGGATTACGTGAAGAACCTTTTCCTTTACGCCGGTTACTGGGGTGAGTTTGATTTTTTTAACGCCGAGGAAGAAGCCATCAGGTCGTTTGAACACCTTATATGAGTTTTGAACATAAAAGCGTACTGCTTAAGGAAACACTCGCTCTTTTAAATGTGGACGGGAATAACGGGATTTTTGTCGACGCGACCCTCGGGTTGGGCGGGCACTCGTCCGAAATACTAAAGGCGCTCGGGCCGCAGGGAAGGTTGATCGGCATAGACTGCGACCAGCGCAACCTGGACCAGGCTACAGAGCTGATAAAAACTTTACCCGGGCATGAACGCTTCACGCCGGTAAAAGGCAACTTCAGGGATCTCGATACGATACTTGAGGGGCTGGGAATAAAGTTTATAGACGGGATAATGTACGACCTGGGGGTTTCCAGCGCGCACTTTGACGACGCCCAGAGGGGATTCAGCTTTTCAAAGGAAGCCCCGCTTGACATGAGGCGCGACATGGACAGTCCTTTAACAGCCGCGGAAGTCGTGAATAAATACAGGGCCGCGGATTTAGAACGCGTCATCAGGGAATACGGCGAGGAATACAAGTACAGGAAGATAGCGGACTACATAATAAAGAACCGGCCCATCACCACCACCACGCAGCTGGCCGGGATAATAGCGAACGCGAAGCACGGCATGAACGAGAAGATAAACCCGGCAACGAAGGTTTTTCAGGCGATCAGGATCGAAGTGAATGATGAACTTGGCGCCTTAAAGGCCTCGCTGGCAAAGTCGCTTAAAGCGCTCAAACCGGGCGGAAGGATGGCTGTCATAGCCTTCCACTCGCTGGAGGACAGGATAGTCAAGCGTTTCATGCAGGCGGAAAGCATAGACTGCGTGTGCGAGAACAAAAGGGTCGAATGTACGTGCGGCCATAAGAGGTCGATAAACCTCCTGTCAAGGAAGGCAGTGGTGCCGCAGGAGGAAGAAACAGCCGTAAATCCGAGGGCCAGGAGCGCAAAACTCCGCGCCGCGGAAAAAATCCAAGGAGAAACAGTTTGAGCGCAAGCAAAAAGTTCTTAAGGATGATGAACCCGATGAACTCCAACGGCGGGCACCGTAAGCACGAGGGTGTTATGGCCAAAATGATCATCGTCTTCGCCGCCCTTTTCATAAGCCTGTGGTTTTCCAACCAGACAGGCGTGAAATTAAGCTCCGAGATAAACGCGCTGGAAAAAGAGCGCGATATGCTGAAAACAAGGTCCAAGAAACTTGAGATAAACATGACAAGCGCGGTTTCGGGTGAAAAACTCACCGAGATAGCGGTAAAAAAATACGGCTTCAAGATGCCCGCAGGCGGCCAAGTGATAGTGGTGGCGAAAAAGAGCGGCATGTTCGGCGGCGGGAATTTGTTCGCGAGCGTGCTGAACAGGGAGAATTAAGGCTTGGAATTTGGATTTATGGCCTATTAGTGTTAGTGGGCCGTCATTGCGAGGAGCCGTGAACCCGAGCTACTGCGAGTGGTTCATGGCGACGAAGCAATCTCTGTTCCACGATAAGCCTTAGGTTTTGATTGAGACCAGATTGCCATAAACCACTCGTAAACTCGGGTTCATGGCGTGCTTCACAAGATTAGAGCCTGCCATGTACCTGAGCTACTGCGAATGGTGCATGGCTCCTCGCAATGACATTTCAGGCGTTAGGATTGCAAGAGTGATTTTGAGTGTTTTAACGTACAAGTCCATGCAATACATGAAAACAGAGATGTAATGAAAAATAAGCAATAAATCATATTTGACAAAATAGTTATATAAATTTATAATCATATGACCGGTTCAAAAAATATTTATGGGAGTTGTCAATCATGGGCAAGGCCGAAAAATATTTCAAAAAAAATCTTATCCTGTTTTTATTGACCGTGATATTCATTTTAGCTGCGCCTTTGCTCTTCGCCGACGCCAAAATCACAAACCTCACCATGGTTCCGGCAAACCCAAATTTCGGGGATTCCGTTACGCTTGATTTTGATTATTGCTCGTCAAATTCAAGCGGCAACCTTGTGATAGCTGTCAGCACGTTCCCGGGATTGCACCCGGCTCAGACTGTGGGGCAGGTATTTGTGGTCTCCAGCGCTGGTTTAAATGTTCCGACTGTCGATCCTCCGGTAGGCGGGCAGGGAATAGGGTACACTATCGCCCAGCCTGTTGGGCCGGCCTGCACTGACTGCGGGAACAACGCGGGGACGTCAAAACATTACACCATGAGCGTAAATATACCGAACGCCAATATGTTCCCCGGCTGCGGGAATACGAGCCTGCATCTTTTTGTCGGCGAGAGGGATTACTACCTGGGCGGTTCGGATTGGGCCGGTTTGAACGGCTGTACTTTGAATTCATTGGCGTGGACCATAGGGACGCCCGTAAAACAGTTTTCCATACACAAGCGCTCCGAGGGCGTTGTGACCGCCCTGGATGACCTTATACTTTATTCCATAGATTTTTCATACGGAAACGGCCAGCTTACTATAAGCGATCCGCTTCCTTCCGGAAATGTCATTGAGATAGTCTCGGTCGGCCCGACGCTTCTTGCCGGCGGCGTTGGACCGGGAGCTCAGGCAGGCACCATCACTTGGACGCTGCCGGATAAAACCGGGCAGCCCGGGATATCCAGCGGGACAGTATGGTTCCTGGCAAAACTTAAAATTGCCACGGCGGGCCTTAATATTACAAACACGGCGACCGGCTCAATGGCGGGAATACTTGATCAATCATCATCGGTCACGAATTCGGTGGGGCAGGTCACCATGTCGGTAAAAAAATCATTTGACCCGCCGGGAGGATTTGTGAATACCGGCGATATGGTGACATACTATCTCGACTACCAGGTTAACGGTTCAAAACTCGGGGCATATGAGTCATTTGACGAGATGCCGCTCGGCTCATCTTATACAGGGGCGTCAAATCCGCCCGGATGGAAGTTTCTGCCTTACGCCGCAAACACGGGGCAGTGGAACGTGATGAACCCGTGCGGCACGGGCGATAATTACATACAGGCAAACCCCCTTGGGCCGAACCAGTATCCGGGCCTGCTGCTTAATTCCGCGAACCCGCATTTTTGCACGGGCGAGATAGTCGTGGACACGGAAATAGAGGGCACGTACGCGGGCGCCGACTCGCAGATACTTATCAGGAACAACGGCCTCACAGGCGGGAGCAGCTATTCCATCGGCCTTATACTTTCGCAGGACTCGGGCCCCGCTTATATGGGGTTCCAGACCATTACAGCCGGAGGAGGCCCGGCATATCCGGGAACGCCATGGCCCAGCCAGCTGGTCCAACTGAATAAATGGTACAGGGTACATATAAAAGTTTCGCAGGTAGGCAATGATTATCTTTACCAGGCAAAGGCATGGCCTAGGGGCGACCCCGAGCCCAGCGCGTGGATGGCGACATGGACGCAGACAGGCGGGGCTACGGACCCGAACTGGAGATGCGACGGGATGGGTAATTATACGGACTGGCGGCCGGGCTTTAACGAGCAGGGCGGGGACGGCACAGTATATGATTCTTTTGATAATTTTGTGATTTACAATCCGTTCACGGCTTCGAACGCGGTGCTTTACGACACCATACCCGCGGGAATGTCGTACTTAAGTTCCAACGGCGCCACGGCCCCGGTCACAACCGGCCCGATAGTCGAGTGGGACCTTGGAGCGAGCATTTCCGACCAGAGCGGTTCTTATACATGGTGGGGCCCGGTCACAGGTTCATGCATGGATATCCTGAACACGGCAGCCATGAACGGCTCGTCAATTCCGGTATTTTCCAACGAGGTAAGCATAAACGTAAGCTGCGGTTCGCCGACTTTTACCCCGACTTATACGGCCTCACCCACGGCTTCCAATTCGCCGACAGCCAGCCCGACCTTCACGGCTTCCCCGACCATAACGCCGACCAGCACTCCTGTGCCGGCGATCATCAATATACTTTTTGTCCCGCTTGACCCGGCGACCCTGCCGGGAGGCTACGCGCAGTTCAGCGTGACTATGCAAAATTCAGGCTCAGCCGCGTCAAACGTGGTGCTGTATGAAACGCTTCCGGCTGAAGTGACATTCGAAGAGGACCCGTCGGACACGGGCGCAAACACAGGCTGGGCCTCGGCCGCGAATATCATATCGCGCCCGCTGACAGCGGCACAGATGACCTCCCTGAATTCCGGCACGGCCATCACGTTCCTTTTCACGGTGAAAACATCGGCAGGCCTGGCCCAGGGCACAAAGATACAGTTCGACCCGGTGACAGCCGGTTATGACGACATGATATACACAGGCGCGCAGGTTATAAGCAACCCGGCTTTTATAACGGTGGGCAACATAGTGATCTACCCGAACCCATTCGATCCGGCTAAAGCAGTGGACAACAAGATGAAGTTCGCGAACCTCCCAAGGGACACGCAAATAGCCATCTTCAGCCTCTCAGGCGAGCAGGTAAGAACCTTCAACCCGGAGGGCACATCGGTTGCCAAATGGGACGGAAAGAACGCAAGCGGGAACATGGTGTCCCCGGGGATATACTACTATATAATCAAGTACAATGACGGGAAGTCACGGCTGACCGGGAAGATTTTTGTGGTGAAGCAGTAAAAAAAACAGTAAAAAATTAAAGGCCCGGCCAATAACTTTGGCCGGGCCTTTGTGTTTCTTTTTGACCTTTACTGCGTTCCCAAACTGAAATTTATGTAAGAAGTCGGGCTGAAATTCAGCGATGTGCCGGCTCCAGGCGCGTTGACGCCGGAACCACCGTAATAGCCCAGGTAATTCCCGGACGTTACGGAAGTGCTGTACAAGTCATTGCCTACCTGTGAATTATTCATTACATCGACAAACGCGTAAACGTAATAAGTACCCGGTATGACAACACATACCGAGTAATTGTACGTAGCGGAAGAACCAAGAACATCGTAGAAAGTGAAATTATTTGAGCCTCCGCCGTTGTTTCCCTTTGTGTTCGGGCTTATTTCAATTGCTATTATTTTACCGGGCTGGGGTGAGGGCAGGGTTATAGTGCCCTGGAGGTTTGTCGGGGCCACGGTCATCTGAATGCTTATACCCGATGCCGGTGAAGAAATAACCGGCCCGGGGGTTGGCCATATGCCTACGGCGTTCTGCCCGAGATAATCACCGGGCCTCGGCGGGCCGTCAGCTCCGCATACATTGCCGAGAAGGTCCGGTCCTGTGGCGTTGACAAGCGCGACTATCCCGTAATTTGACCCGGGAGACACATACATGGAAAAAGGAATGCTTGTTCCTGCCGGGCATATGCCGAGATCTGAGGCAACAAAATTGCCTATCTGTCCGGTATACACCCCGATCCAGTAATTTTTACCCGCCTGGTCAGCGGGAATCGTCAAAGTGCCCGACACGTTGTCGGCCGCGGTGTGGGTCGATGTCGGCTGAGGCGTGTGTGAAACAACCGCGTCAGCGGTTAACTGTGCCTGGGCAGTGCCGGTAGCCTGCGCATTCGCGGTCTGTTGGGCCTGAGCCGTGCCTGTTGCCTGCACATTTGCGGTAGCCTGGGCGTTTGCCGTAAGCTGTGCCTGGGCAGTAGCCGTTTCCTGCGCCGAAAGCCCCGCAGTCTGCAAAGCAATCGCAGTCTGAGTCATGACAACCTGCATGGTGGCCGTAGCGTTCGCGGTGGGCGTATCCGTGGCCGCCGGAGTGGTAGGCGAACCCTTCTGACACCCAAGCAGGGCAAAAACGACGGCGATAAACACTGACAATAAAACAAGTCCTTTTTTCATTTGTTCCTCCTTCGAAGCTATATTTCTATAAGTATACTACTTCGGTGGTATTTAAGCAAGTTTTTCCATGAAAAGATTTAACGCGGCTATTCCTGTTGCAGGCAACTATCGTTTGGAGCTGCGCAGTAAGACGAAATCCAATCTATAACATATTCCGTCTCTACAAACGATTAGATAGGCAATGGCATTGACAAGGTAAGGAGGGCAGTGTATATTAATATTGATAATCTAAGGAGGCGTACATGAAAAAAATTTTAATTCTTTTATTTATTATTTTTATATTCTTACTATCGTTCGCCTGCTCTCGAACTTCACCAACCGCGCTCGCTGTTTCAACAGCAACCATCAACGCCACAGCCACGGCCCAGATGCAGCAAACAGTTAATGCGTTGCAGACGGCCGGGCCCGCGGCACAGCAGACGGCAACTATGACTGCTATTTTTGTCGTTAAATGGGGTCAAACAGGTACCGGCAACGGTGAATTTGCCGGTTTTATTTTTGGAATAGGTGTTGATAAAAGCGGTAATTTATATGTCGCAGACACCGGAAATAACAGGGTTTTAAAATACGATAGTTCATGCGTGTATGTGACACAATGGGGAGGAACAGCTCCAAATTATGCGCCCGGAAGCGCAAACGGACAATTGAATGCGCCCCTTGGTATTGCGGCAGACAACAGCGGAAATATATATGTTGTGGACACCCAAAACAACAGAATAGAGAAATTTGATTCTTCCGGAGCATATTTAACGCAATGGGGAGGGCTATCAGTCGGAACAGGCAATGGACAGTTCAACAGTCCAGCAGCTTTGGCTGTAGACAATGCCGGGAATGTATATGTTGTTGATACTGGAAATATTAGGATTCAAAAGTTTGATAGTTCAGGTACATATATAACGCAATGGGGCGGATCCGGGACTGGCAATGGTCAATTTATCGGGCCGGGAGGGATTGCGGTAGACAATGGAGGCAATGTTTTTGTTACGGATCAGGTTAACTGCAACGTCCAGGTCTTTAGCAATACGGGTGTTTATATCTCACAATGGGGCAGTTCTGGAAGCGGTAACGGACAATTTGGAGAACCATTTGGAATAGCAGTAGATAACACCGGAAATGTTTATGTGGTAGATTCTTATTATGACAGGGTTCAAAAGTTTAGTAACACAGGTACATATATGACACAATGGGGAAGTTATGGTTGGGGCAATGGTCAGTTTAAAACTCCCGGTGAAATAGCAATTGATAGCAGCGGAAATGTATATATCGCAGATTGGGGCTATGCAAGAATTCAAAAGTTTAAACTATAAGGATCCTAACATACTCGTCCGTGTGTCAGTGTTTAAAATAAATACAAAAATGATAAAATACGTGTATTATCAATAGGGCATATAGATGTTGACACAGTATGTTTCACATGACATACCCACAATAAGAGGACTATATGACGTCAAATAATTTGAAAAAAATAATGCTTTACTGTCTATCTTTTCTTGCAATATGGGGACTCTATATAGTAAAAATAGCCCCGACATATATAGCCGGCGACAGCGCTGAGACGATAATGGCATTTAACTGCCTCGGTATTCAACACCCGCCAGGATATGCGTTAAATACGATTATCGGGAAAATTTTCCTCCTGATTCCAGTTGGCAACATAATGTTTAGAGGCGCGATGATGGCTATGTTCTTTAATGTTATAACAGCCAGCGTGCTGTTTATAATGGCATTAGCAATTTTTGCTGAAAAAGAAAAGAAATACGAAGTGTTGTTCGTCTCGTTAATGACAGCCTTGTTGTATCTTTTTTCGAATACGGTTTTCTTTCAAGGGCTCTCTGCAAAAGGAAGTGTATATACCCTGCAAGGTTTTCTGATTGCTGTTATTTTTATTTCCCTGCTTAAATTTAATACGCAAACAAAATACATATACCTTGCGTCATTTATATTCGGCCTTCCCAGTTTTTTTGC
This sequence comes from candidate division FCPU426 bacterium, assembly GCA_003167475.1. Classification (GTDB taxonomy): domain Bacteria; phylum Oederibacteriota; class PGYV01; order PGYV01; family Palsa-1178; genus PALSA-1178. Next base: position 13,889 of record PMTB01000131.1, read on the forward strand.
GACAGTGTCAGTAAAGAGCACATAGGAGTTGTGTACAGCCCAGCCTCCTGATAAAATGATACTATAGGAGGCGACAAAATGGAAGAAAATCTTAAGAAGAACGGAAAGAAGAAGCTCAGCGCAGAGGAAAAGTGGCGTATTTATCAGGAAGCCTCGGCACCTGGAGCTCAGGTTGGAGAAATACTAAGGAAGAACGGTATGTACCCTGCTGAACTGGCCAAGATAAGGCAGCGGGTAGAAAAAGCAGCTAAAGAAGAGTTGGGAAAAAACAAGTACCGGAAACGTCCGCTCAAAGTTGACTACGACGAATATGAAAAACTCAAATCCGAACTTGCGGCAAAAGAAAAAGCACTGGCGGAAATGAGCCAGGAATACCTAATACTCAAAAAAAAAGTGAACTTGGAATAACCGGGCCAATGAAAGGCAAAAAGATAGCCAAAGAGACACGGGAAGCTCTTATGAAAGCCATAGACGAGTCAGGCGCAAGTATAAAGACATGCTGTGAGATACTTCTACTCAGCGACAGGCGTTACTACCGCTGGAAAAAGTGGACAGAACCGAAAAAACGAACAGCGTGGAACAAAACAAGACCTGAAGAAATCACGGCGATACTCGAAGTGGCAAAGAGCGAGGAACAAGCGGATTTAAGGGCAGCCGGGCTTATGGTTTACGGTCATGAAACCGGCAAGTACTTTTGTAGTCCGTCAACAGTGCAGAAAACACTTAAAAACAATAAATTAGCGGCGCCTTATGAACCGCCAAGAAGGAAAAGAAACTGCAAGAAGCCCGACGTCAGGGATTTAATCACGGCCCCGAATCAGATTTACTGCTACGACGGGAAGGATTTTTTCCTTACGAATGGGTTAAAAGTAACAGTCGTTCCGATTCTCGATATAGGATCCAGAAAGAACCTGAAAAACGGCGTATATGTAAAAAGTTTTGACGGACAAGATATAATTGAGTTATGGGACGCAACGCTCTTTGAACAAGGCATCGACACAAGCAAACTGGCGATACTAAGCGACCGCGGCAGTCAGATGAAATGCGACTTGGTAAAAAAACATCTGACTGAAAAATGGTCGGCTACGCTGATTTTTGCGAGACCATATACGCCGGATGACAACCCGTGGATTGAGGCTTATAACAAGAGCCTAGAATACCATCCTGCCCGGCCTGAACGTTTTGAGACAGTCCAGGATGTTATAGATTGGGCGGATTTACATGGAAGCTTGCATAACGACTATCCTCACTCGTCACTGGGTTATGTCAGACCGAACGATGAGCATGCCGGGCGGGGCAATGCAATCAGGCAGCAGCGCAAAGAGAATTTAAAACTTGCAAGAAAGGAGCGGTTGGCGTATTATTACGACTGTAAGGCAAGGGCAAAGGAGCAGGAATCAGGCAAACGGCTGGAAATTGTACACAACTTCTTCGCACTTTGCTGACAAAATCGAAAAAAAACTCCGG